>NZ_JAEPMO010000024.1 GCF_017643905.1 Marivita sp. | reverse complement strand
GCTGACGGCTGAGGGCTATACGGAGATCGAATGCGAGGTGCCGGTTCAGAAGCGTGAAGCATCGGGCGCGGAATTCAACGGGATCATTGATCTTCTGGCGACGGGCGAAGGGAAGTGTCTGATTCTTGATCACAAGAGCGGATCGGGATCTTTCAAGGCATACTTTGCGCAACTTCAGGCCTATCAGCAAGTGTTTGCACTCGCTGAACAGGTTAGGTTCGCAGAAATTGCGGTTCATTGGATCGACCGGGCGACGGTTGAGATCAGGGATGGAAGCTCTCAAGTTGACTGAATGCGAAGTACATTTGGCGACGAGTACTCGACATGAAATCAGTCGTGATTTTGGAGCATAGCAACAGGTAGAGAAAAAATGACAAGTTTAACGATTATACCAGACATCCATGCGGACCCTACCCGTTTGCATACATCGCTGGATGCTGCAACTGGATCGAATGTTGCTTTTCTTGGTGATTTTATTGATGCAGGCAACTCTGTCGACGTGCCTGATGATGCTTCCGTACTTCGCAAAGTGCGATCACTTGTGGACCACGAGGGCGCTCTGGCAGTCATGGGGAACCATGAACTCAACGCTATTTTGTTTCACCGGAGAGATAACAAAGGGGCACCTCTGCGCCAGCACAGCTCAAATAACGTCAGCCAGCATGCAAGTTTCTTGGACAATATAGGCTTCGCAACACCTTCCGCGATTGAATGGACTGAATGGTTTTTGAGTATTCCACTCTGGATTGAACTTGAAGGATTGAATCTTGTGCATGCTTGCTGGGATCAGATTGCAATCGAAATGGTGAAGGAGCGACGACCAGATGGGCGGCTTACTGCTGATGACCTTGAAGAGGTAGCTCACAAAGAAAGTGAATTTGCTATGGCTGTAGAGATGCTAACGTCAGGTCCTGAGGTTATGCTGCCAGATAATTTTTGGTTCTACGATTATAAAGGTGTGAAGCGGAATAAGGTGCGTCTTGCGTGGTGGAAATCATTGCAGGGAAGTTGGCGTGATTTGGCACTCGCTGTACCAGATGTTACGCAGTTGCCTGATACGTCTGTTTCAGGTACAGAAGGAATTACCGTTTATGGTGAAGGCAAATCTCCTGTGCTAGTGGGCCATTACAAAATGAAAGGCGAGCCATTGATTGAGTCTGAGCAAGCTGCTTGTTTGGATTACCCTGAAAAAATCTGCATTTATCATTGGGTGGGGGAGAAATCATTGTCTAATGATAATATTGAAGTGCTGAAGCGATGAAAATGATGCGCTAATCCAGAGGTGTAGACGAACATAATGTGTAATAGAGATGAAAGACCAATTGATATGGATTCTAAAGGAGAAATCGAACGCATACTTTCTATTATTAGTGATGTGCGGGTAGCAATTGATCCGAGCATTGTGATTGCGCATCGAGTTACATCAAGTGCTTTTGAAAAAACTGATAAGTATTTGGATGGCGTTGTCAAGGTCGTTGAGGAGGCTCGAAAAGTCATCAATGGAGAAGGTGATTCATTAGAAGCATCATATTTAGATGGGGCGATCGGTTTTCCTTCACCAGCGGAAGATATCAAAAAATTTCATGCTATTATTGATAAAACAGTTCTGTTGTATAGCGAAACTAGTGCGAACCGTTTAAGGGAAGCCGAAACTGTTCTCAAGCCATACGAGGGCCTTCCGGTACACTTCGACATTCTTTCGCTGATGGGCGTAGACCGAAGTGAAACTGTGTTTTGTCAGTTGTTATTGTGGCTATTAACTCCTGAAAGTTCACACGGTGTTGGAGATGCATTTCTACGACTTTTCCTTGCTCGCCTGGGCGTGGACTGTCAGGGTCGTCTGTTCGATTATTCTCAAAGCCTAAATGCTGAAATTGTTAGTGAGGTAAGTTGGGATATACCCAATGGTGAGCTTTTTCAGCCTTTATATGAGCAGACTTCTCAACAGAAATCTGAAAAGTCTAGAAGACTGCGCGTCGACATATTAATCATGGTGCAAGGCTACATTATTCCTGTAGAAGTTAAAGTGTACGCTAGCGAGTCATTGTACAAATTTAATGATCAGACTTGGGCGCAAGCAGCATTATACGGTGAAATGTGGCGTTTAATGCTTGAGGCCTACAGAAGCAGTTTGAGATTTGATAAAAACACATCATCATCGCATTTTTCTTCTTTTCAGGGTTGGAGGGGTGCATGGGAAAAATGCACACGTGCAAATAAAGGCTTGGAGCGCAGTAAACATTTCTTTGATGCTGGTAGGGCTGCTGTGGTTCCTGTGCTGATTCACCCAAGGCATCAGTGCATCTCAAAGCATGAATATATGGGTGAGCGTAAATATGAGCACGGTTTGCCAGTGCGGCATATCGATTGGCTTGATATTGATAAGATGCTGTATCGTCTGTGTATTGATCGAGATCTGCAGTTGGGTCGACTTGATTTGATTCGGTCTTTTAGAACAACAATTCTTCGTTTGGCGACTGGTATAGACTTGGTGTCTAACATTGAAGATCTAAGGCTGAGAATAGCTGAACCGGCACTCACTAGGCGGTTTCCAGTTGCATCTTCTGCGTCCCTCGATGTGGCACTTGCAGAACTGAACCATGTTGATAGCTGTTGCGATGAAGCAGTCTATGAGAAACTTGGAGGGAGAATCCATGACATCTAGTAACGAGATAAATGCGGTCGAAAGTGTGGAGTCGATAATTTGGAACAATTGGCGAATTGTTGAAGTTTTGTTGGAGCGCCGCAATGAATTGAGGGATGAACTTCTCAAGGCACTTGAAGATGCAATTAAGGATGACGAGGGTCTGTCAGAAGAGCTCAATGTTGGTCACATTGTAGAAGATGTGAAGAGGCAAAATTCTGGGAACGGAGTTGTAGCTAAATTTAGTGTGCAGCGTGCTTTGGAAAATATTGATGAGAATGAAAAAGAAGTTGATACTGTTAGTCTGGGAGCAATAGTGATAGATTTTCCAACTGCACAAGACGGCCGCTTGGCGCTTGAAATATTGGCTTCCTTACCTCAACAGCGCATTTTTGGACGTGGGCTTGATGACGCGAAAAAGCACATTCGGGATAAAGTGGAAGCCATGAGCGCAAGTGGTATACATGAAGAATTTCCACCACAAGCTGATTTGGACAATGCAGTTAGAAGGAATGATATTGCTAGAAAGATGATTCAAGCTGAAGAGTTTGGCTCAACAAAGAAGAATATGAGTTTGGACGATGAGATTGAAAATTTCGTTTCGACTGTTGTGGGAATATACAGAAGTTACAAGAAGATACCCCAATGGCTGGCAGGAATGGAATCATCATAGAAATAATCCTTTTAGGTGGTGACCAGTGTTCAGTGCGTGTTACCAGCTTTTTAAGCAAGCACTTCAGATGTACTCCGGGTAGTTATCTTTGACTGTCCTTGAAAGTTCTTCTTGAAGTTTGCGAGGTGAAACAACCTTTACGGAACTTCCCCACCGGAACAAATGCCAGCACATTTCGCGCAGCCCACCTGCGCGGAATGACACTGTAAGGCTGCCATCCGGCTCGTCGGTCATGACCTGTGTCGGATGGAACAAATATAGGCGCGCGTCCTTTGCCGCTTCGGGCGTGAAGCGCCAAACGACATCGTAGACATCTTCCTGCCAGATGCCGAAGGATCGCTGCATCCAGGTGGATAGGTCGAAATCTTCGGGGCGCTGAAAAACATCTTCGGTCAGTTCGATCCGCTCGAATCCGGCCAACGCAAAGAGACGCACATCCTTCGCGTAGGCGCTGAAGGCCACAAGGTACTGCCTGCCCTCACCAAGCAGCATGGCAAGGGGACCGAGACGGGCTTTGCGGCTCAAAAGCCCAGATGAGCGAGACCTATGATCAACGTCGATCCAAACTCCCGCAAGGATTGCTTCTCGAAGAGTGTTCAGTGTTTCCCTCGGAATGCGCTCGCGGGGACCAGGGCGTAGGGCAACGCCGTCTGCCTCGAGGAGTGCGGCGATATCAGGCTCAAGCTGTGCTCGTCTTTTGCCTGGTAGGCGAGCACGCAACCGGTCTGATAGCATGTCGAGGCGCTCAGCGGTGCCAAAGTCGCCCGATTGTCGAGCGAGGTCGGCGGCCCGCTTAAGTGTGGCGATATCATCTACAGTCGGGTCGGCAAGGCGGCCTGCGGTGCCAGGCGGCAAGCGCCAACGCTTCCGCCCGCCTTCCTCTAAAAGTTCCTCCGTTTGCGGAAATGCGTCACGAATTGCATCGCGCATCCGCTCAGCCGTCCTGCGCGACACTTCAAAGGTCTGACTGATGTCTTCCAGCGACAGACCATCGGCGCGGCCCTGCATCTGCATGGCCAGCCTAACAAGATCTGTGAGTCGGCCATAACGCATTGTGGTGTCTCCAATTCCCGTAGACTGGCGCAAACATTTCATGGCTTCAAGCAGAGCCATTGACATGCGTTTTCGTGCGCTGTCGTGGTGTCGTAAGGAGACGTGCGATCAGCTTGCAACACGAAACCCTATCGGGCTCCCCCTATTAGGCTTGGCTGCCTGCTCGCGGCGCAGCTCGACGAGGATCGCTTCGGGTTCAGGGATCCCAAGCAATTTCGATCGCTTGGCCACCACAGCGAAGTCCCCGGGCGTCAGTTGGTCGAGTTCCCAAAGCCCCAAGGGCGGATCGGATTTGAAAAAGCGACAAAAACACGCTTCACGTTGCTGTGCGCTCAGCGGCAAGAAGCTGATCTTGAGGCTGAAGCGTCGGGTCGTGGCGGGATCCAGATGTTCGATGAGGTTGGTGGTACAGGCGAAGGGCAGGGGATGGTTTTCCATCCAAGTCAGCATTTCGTTGACCTGCGAGATTTCCCAGCGATGCCTTGAGCCATCGCGCGCGCCCAATAGTGAGTCCGCTTCATCGAATACAAGAAACGCGTTGGTGTCGCGCGCTTCGGCAAAAGCATCGGCGATGTTGCGCTCGCTTCCGCCGACATAGCGATCCAGAAGATCAGAAGCTCGTCGCTCGAGGACCGGCATCTGCATTCGGTCTGCGAGATAGCGGGCAAAGGCGCTTTTGCCGGTGCCGGGAGGGCCGCTGAGGCACAGCCCACCGGTATTGGCTGGACCGCAGGCCACGAACCTTTCTGTGATCAGTGCAAGGTCATGGTCAGCATTGGCCAGTTCAGGCTCAAATCTGACACTGCTCGGTGCTACGAGTGGGGTGTGCCCCCCTCGCACGGCACGCGAAATCGCAGATGCCGCAAGCTTCACATCGTCCGCGCCACCGCATGTAATTCGCGCTGCGCGAAGTGCGCTATCGGCAAGTGCAGGCGCATCTTCCATGCTTTGGGCGAGTTCGAGGCAGAGGTCTTTGGGCAGCGCAACCCGGTGATGCTTGGCAAGCTTCTCCCATATGTGGCTGCGCACAGAAACTGGTGGTGTGCGCAACTCCAGCGTGAAGGAAATCCGTCGGAGGAATGCTGGATCGCAGTCCCTGATGTTGTTGGTCGTCCACGATGTTGGGATTGGGTTGTTTTCTAATAGCCTGTTGACGTGGACTTTCGAGCCGGAGCGGCGGAGCGACAGACCAAAGGGGCCATTGTCGAGCCCGGGAAACAGGTCTTCCATTTCGTCGAAGAGGATCAGGCTGTTTCCCTGATCAGTAAGCAGCCGTTGACCGAGACGCAATTGCTGCAGACGTTCGGAACGGGATGGTTCGTCGCCCTCATCATCAGCCTCACCGACAGCATGCAATCCCGCACCGAGGCGCTCTGCAAGCGCCTTGCAGAACTCCGTTTTGCCGGTCCCGGGGGCTCCGTGTAGCAGAATGTTCACGCCCTTTTCGCAGCGATCAAGAGCACCGCGCAGCAGGCGGAAGGCAAAGTCGCGCCCAGCGCCAAGATGCTCGAAATCCTCCCAGGCTAACGTCGTGGAGCTGACAGGGGCGAATAGTTTGCTCAGGATATCGTCCAGACTGCGCGAAGGGGGTTCGAGGGCTTCTACAATGAGATTCAGCGGAGCAAGTCCAAGCCCATGAAAAGGGTGCTTTTCGAATTGCACTAGACCCGAAGATAACAAGCGACCGGAGTATGATAGGGACCGGCGAACGCTTGCGGATGGAAGGCCCGTAAGACTTGTAATTGCATCCTCCACCGAAAGCCGAGCGTCGTCGACAAGACCGGTGCACAACGACCGGACAGGGCCATTGCGTGTTGCGCGAACGGCCAGTTCGAAAATTACCTGTTCATCGGAATTCAAAGCAACATGAGTGGCCAGAACGTTAATGTTGCGACCAAGTGCATCCGGTTTTGGTTCAAACTTTGTTCTGTCCAGCTCAGTTAGGAGGCCCCGTAGTTGACTCCAAATATCCGCTGGAACACCTTTTTGTTTGTAAGTGTCAAAATCGGGATTCCAGTCGAAACCTAAATCGAAATTTTCCATCCAGTTTGACAATTCTTGTGCGGCAATGCTTCTTGCGCGAAATTGTAAGGCAATTCGTGTTGCTAATTCGATTAAATATGCCTGTTCGTACTTGTTTTTCATGCGGCCTCCTTGATGATCCGCAAGACATATCACGTGCGTATGTCAAATACGGACGTACTCCGGTTACCTGACCCGGAAAACCTCGTGACCTGATTGCTTGTTCCGCTTATGTACCCTTATGAACTTTGCGTTTTACGATCTTGAAACCACGGGCACGTCGACAGCGTTCGACCATCCTCTGCAATTTGCAGCGATCCTTACAGACTTGAACTTCAAGGAGATCGAGCGGGTGAACCTGCGCTGCCGCCTGGCACCGCACGTCATTCCATCGCCGCAGGCGTTAGTCGTCACTGGGTTGCGACCCCTTCAAATCGTCGATCCACAGTTGCCGAGCTTGTTTGAGTTCGCACAGAAGTTGATTGCGCTGGTCTCACGTTGGTCCCCTGCGATCTGGACGGGGTTCAACAGCATCCGTTTTGATGAAGAAATGTTGCGCCAGCTATTCTATCAGAATCTGCAGGCTGAGATTTTTGCAACCCAGTTCAATGGCAACACGCGCTTCGACATCATGACGGCCGTATTCGCGATGTTTCAGCGCCACCCCGACCAATTCACCTGGCCAATGGATGACACAGGTCGGGTCCGCTTCAAGCTCGATCGCCTTGCACCGGAGAATGGTTTTAAGGGGCACAACGCACATGATGCTTTGGGGGACGTGGAGGCGACGATCCACATCGCACGGCTGATCGCAGAGCGTGCGCCCGATCTCTGGGGCCAGCTTCTTGCCAATCGCGACAAAAGACATGTTCAGGTGCAGCTGGACCGGTATGAGCCAATCGAGTTGATTGGGCGCTTTGGAGACGCTCCCTCAAAGGCAATCATGGGTTGCCTCTGCGGCTATGCCGCCAAGAACCAGAACCAAGCCTATCTCTTCGATCTCGATGCGATGGACCCGCAAGCGTTGATTATGGCGTCTGACCAGGACTTGATGGCCGCCAGGGACGCTGAGCCACGTCTCCTGCGGTCGATCTCGATCAACAAGATCCCGGTGCTCTTACCACCGCTGACCTTGACGGATGAGTATCAGCGCAGGGCCCGGGCGCTCGCAGAGGGGCCCGAATTACGGCAGCGGCTGATCTCTGCGATGGCCACGCGTTACCCAGCCGAACCCGACGCTACGCCACGGCATGTCGAACAGCAGATTTTCAACGGCTTCTACAGCTGGAACGACAAGGCACGGCTCAAGGAGTTTCAGGGGGCTGATTGGCCGCGTCGGCAAGAAATCGTAGCAACGTTCGAAGACGCCCGCTTGCGCCAGCTTGGTGCGAGGCTTGTCGCATTCTACGCGCCCAACCTGCTGTCAGACAGTGACCATCGCCGGTACATTGCGTGGCGAAGCGAGCGATGGAGCGCAGACACCGGGGCTGGATGGATGACGTTTGAGCATGCGCGCCAGGCGCTCTTGGAGCTGCAAGTAGCAGAATCGCAGGATCCCTCCATGCTTGAAGAAATCGAAGCATTCATAGTTGCGCTAGGGTCCAGCATCACATGTGGGGAGCCGTTCTGAAGATGCGAGCACTGGAAAATGATCCTGATATTCGTGATGCTCCGTTCAGTCTTCAAGAAAAGCTGACCATCCAACAGGTGCGGTTCGTTGGGGCGCGCTTGCGGGATTTGGTGGACCGGTATGAAAGTGCTTCGCGCGAAGAGCGGCTTCGACCGATCTATTGGGCTGAATGGTCCGTCTTCATGAATGCGGCCCATTCCTGTGGCTTTGTCTGCCGCGATGAGGGGGAGGACATGGGGGACCCGAAAAAAACGCCGGTGCTAGAGTTCATGCGAAAGCTCGTGAACAATCTCGAGCTTGTCGAGTCTCTCTGCCTGCGCGACCTGCGAAGGATCCTGCATTATGCCATGAGAAGTGAACGTTGGGGTGACGGTGGCGCGGGCACGGGCGGCGGTACCGTCTGGGCGCTGATCACGTCGCGCCTCGGAAATGCCATTGCGCGTAGACTGGGAGCATGAGCGTGATGGCAGAGGTATCGAACGAATTCGATTACTTGCGGGACAAGCACCGGCAGTTGCGCGAACAGAATTCCCCGGAGCTGAACCTGCGCACGCACCGGTCCATCAGTTGGATCGCCCGGGCGGCAGCATTGATCGATGAAGACCCTGACGCCGCGTTCATCTTCAGCTGGATTGCCTTCAACGCCGCCTACGCGAAGGACTTGGGGGATGATCCAGGGTCATTCGCGCGCGCAGATTTTCAGAACTTCTTCGACGCGCTTGTGCTGTGCGACCCAAAAGGTCGTATCGGTCATGAAATCTGGCACCACTTCGAAGGGGTGGTGGCCGAGCTTCTGGACAACAAATACATCTTCAGCCCGTTCTGGAAATTCCACAATGGCGATGCCCAGTATGGCAACTGGGAACTGCGCTTCGAGAACGCCAAGAAGGCCGCGCAATATGCGATCGAGGGGCAGGAGACCGCGAAGCTGATGAGCATTCTCTTCGACAGGCTCTATGTACTGCGCAACCAGCTTGTGCATGGTGGCGCAACCTGGAACAGTCAGGTAAACCGTAAACAGGTGCGTAATGGGGCAGAGTTGCTGCTGAGCCTTCTGCCCGTCTTTGTCGACACGATGATGTCGAACCCAAACGAAGATTGGGGTGCGCCTTATTATCCCGTTGTGGATTGATGGGGACGCCAGGTGTCGGAGATTGTCGCAGGACTGCTCTTTCTCATCTTAGCCGGCATGGTTGCGATAGGGCTGCTTGTTCTTCTGTTCCGCATCCTCACCAGCCGTTTATTCCTCAACTTTTCGGCGCTTGTGGCGCTCGCCTTTTTGGGGTTTCTCGCGTTCTTGGTCGGCTTCGGAGGGTGAAGACATGATTGAGCAGGCAGTTGCCTTGTCCGAAGCTTGCAGGCCGCGATTATGGTGTCCTTTCTCTCATGCATCTTGCCTCAATCGCGCTATCCCTTGGTTTCCAGCGTTTCACCCAACGAACAAATTTTGCTTGATTTACGGGAAGCCGTAGGTGGTTTTCTGGCTACGAAGTCTTATTTACAATGAACCGTGCTGCTGTCATTCGCGAAGTCATTGCGTGCCTGAAGCAGTCCAGTGCTACCGTGGAACCCGAGCTGGATTTAAAACCTGTTTTCGAATTAGGTAAACTCGCATTTGAATGTCGACGAGAATATTGTGAGCCGTATCGGCTTGAGAAGTGATGACGTGTGCGCCGAAATACACTTGCTTTAGCCGTTTTGCAGTTCATCAAACGGTGTGGTTTATCCTCAGGTCAGGAATGGGCCAGGTTCTTTTCGACGACGACGGGGCGACCAGCCATACCCCCGCGATTGGTAGCAGGGCTGATGTACTTGCAGTATCTGCATGGCCTGTCCGATGAGGCCCTGATCGACCGCTGGGTGGAGAGCCTATATTTTCATTTCTTCACAGGCGGGACTTTCTTCCAGCACCGCCCTCCGGTTCATCCTTCGTCCTTGAGGCGCTGGCACGACTACTTTTTTACGGAGCCACATTTTAAAAAACTGTTTCCTTAGCGACACCTGACAGTCACGTGAAGGACCTAGTCAGCAGCTTCATGACGCTGCCGCATGCGTCCCATCTGAGGGAAATTCCATGAAAAAGACAATCGTAGCTTCCGTACTCGCCCTGACCGCAGCGGGCGCTGTGTACGCGCAGGACCTGCCGCAAGCCGACAACGAATGGTTCGTTGCCGGTCAAGCACGTCTGCAGGCCGAACTGGCTAAGCAGGTGAACACCAACCGCGCGCTGAACGTGATCCTGCTGATCTCGGACGGGAACGGCGTCGGCACCAACTACGCCTCGCGCCTGTTCGCAGGCCAGCAGGAAGGCGGATTTGGCGATGAATACGTCCAGCCATTCGAGGCTTTCCCAAATCTTGCGCTGGTCAAGACCTACAACGTTAACGCCCAGACCCCAGACAGCGCCGGCACCGGCACTGCGATGATGTCGGGCGTCAAGACCAAGGCTGGGATCATCGGCGTTAATGAAAACGTCGTGCGCGGCGACTGCTCGACCCTGCCGGGCAACACTGTGGCGTCGATGAACGAGATCATGACCGAGATGGGCAAGGAAACGGGCATCGTGTCCACTGCGCGCATCACGCACGCAACGCCCGCGTCGGCCTATGCCAAGTCCGTGGACCGCAACTTTGAAGCGTCGGTTCCGGAGGGTTGCGACACTCAGAAGGACATTGCGACACAGCTGATCGACGCGATGGAAGCCGGCATCGTCGACGTCGCCATGGGCGGTGGCTTGCGCAATTTCCACAGCAATGAAGGCGGCCGCCGTGAGGATGGCGTCAACCTGATCGAGCGGGCGCAATCGCTCGGCGCGCATTTCGCGTCCGATCAGGCGTCGTTCGAGGCCGCGCCACTGGATGGTACGCCGATCTTGGGCCTGTTCGAAAACAGCCACATGATGTACGAAGCTGACCGCGCCGACGAACCGAGCCTCGCCGAGATGACCGCCGCTGCAATCAGCGCGCTGTCGGCCAAGGCAAGCGACAACGGCTACTTCCTGCAGGTCGAAGCGGGCCGCGTGGACCATGCCAACCACGCCGGCAACCTTGCCCGCGTGGTGCGAGACCAGAAGGCATTCGCCGACGCCGTGGCCATGGCCGACGAAATGACTGATGACGCGGACACACTGATCATTGTCACTGCTGATCACGAGCACGCGATTTCGTTCAACGGCTATTGCGGACGCGGCTCCAACATCTTGGGCCTTTGCATGGGCATCGACGGTTCCGGTGTCGGCCACAATGGCGAACCTGAGCTTGCTTCGGACGGCAAGCCCTACACTGTTGCGGGTTACCTGAATGGCCCCGGCTCGGTTCTGATCGAGCAGCCCGATGGTTCCTTCTTCGGCACCCGTCCGAACGTAACCGAAGAAAATGCGACTGATCTCGACTACCCACAGCAGGCGTTGGTCCCCAAGTCGTCGGAAACTCACGCCGGCGAAGACGTGGCAGTCTATGCCAAGGGTCCCTGGGCGCATCTTCTTGACGGCACGATCGAGCAGAATGTGATCTTTCACGTGATGCACCACGCCGCCACCGTAGAGTGATCGCAGCCACCTGACACGGCAGCGGCCCGGGGGCGCATCCCTGGGCCGTTGTCTTTCGCTAGTTACACTCTTTGGTTAAACGTTCGGCCGCAGACCCTTCGACAAGGAGTTTTCAGATGAAGCGCCGCACTTTCTTGACAACGGGCCTGGCCCTTGCAGCGACCCCGATCCTGACTGGGCCCGCTACGGCCGATGCCGCGAAGATCCGCGATCTCTATTCCGCCGGCCGCGACCTGAGCGACTGGGCGCAGTCCAATGTCGGCGACCGCGTCACCTTCGAGGGCTACATGGCGCCGCCGCTCAAGGCGAATTCCACATTCTTCGTGCTGACCGCGCTGCCGATGTCGGTCTGCCCCTTCTGCGAGACAGAGGCCGAATGGCCCACGAACATCGTCGCGGTGTATTCCAAGCGCGTGATCGACGTGATCCCCTTCAACCGCAAGATCGAGGTGCGCGGCCGGTTGGAGACTGGCTCCTACCGCGATCCGGAAACGGGCTTTCTGTCGCTCGTGCGGCTCGAGGACGCGACATACGGCTGATGAGTCTGCCGCTTGCCATACGCGACCTTCGGGTCACGGGGCCCTCAGGTCGCGTTCTTCTGGCAGTCGATGCGCTGGACCTCGCGCCGGGCAGCCTTGTCGGAGTGCGCGGACCCTCGGGCGCGGGGAAGTCAACGCTGCTTTATGCACTTGGAGGCTTGCTGCCGGCCGCGGGCGCGGTCCGGTGGGGCGAGACCGAGCTTCTATCATTGTCCGAGGAGCGCCGCACCGCCTTTCGCGCCGTCCATATCGGTATGATATTTCAGGATTTCCTGTTGTTCGAGGAACTGGGCAGCACCGACAATGCCGCGCTGCCCGCGATGTTCGCGCCCCGCGCCAGCCGCAAGGCGACGCGCGAGGCGGCGGCGGCCAACCTGCGGCATCTGGGCTTAGAGCCTGGCGCCCGCCCGGTGGCGAGCTTTTCCGGCGGCGAGCGCCAGCGAGTCGGCGTGGCGCGGGCGCTCGCCTCGAACGCGCCGGTTCTGCTGGCAGATGAACCCACCGCCAGCCTGCACCGGGAGGCCGCCGAAACGCTGATCGGCGATCTGGTGGTGTTGACCCGCGAGCATGGCAGGACGCTGATTGCGGTCAGCCACGATCTGAACTTGCTGGCGCGGATGGACCGTGTCCTGTGGGTCGAGGACGGTGTGCTGCGCATGGAGGGTCCCGATGCTGCGTGATCTCTGGGACGGGCTGCCGGTTCTGGTGCAGGAGGTGGCCGTGCTGCTGGCGTTGCTGGCGCCGCTATTGCTGATCGGCGGCTGGCTCTTGCGCGGCTTCGCGCCCTGGCCGCTGGTGCGCGCTGTGCTATGGCGGTTCCGCTGGGCCAATGCCATGTTCGTCGCACTGATCGCGATATCCGTTGGCATGGGGATCGGCCTGATAGCGCAGGAACGCGGTCTGCGCCAGGGCACGGCGGCGGCCGCGGACAAGTTCGACCTGATCGTGTCGGCGCCCGGCTCCGAGATGACTATGATGCTTGCCACGGTGTTCCTGCAACCCTCGGACGTGCCGCTGCTAGATGGCGAGACTTACAACATGGTCGCGAACCATCCCGACGTTCGGCTGGCCGCACCGCTCGCCTTCGGTGACAGCTATGGCGACGCGCCGGTGATTGGCACGACCGAGGATTTCGCGCGCCATCTGTCGGAAGACCGGATCGCGGGCCGCATGTGGCAGCAGCCCTTCGAGGCGATCGCCGGCCCCGCCGCGCCGGTGTCCTTGGGGCAGGTGTTTACCCCCGCTCACGGCATGGGAAACGAGGCGGATCTGGGTGCCCATGGGCTGGTAGATTTCACTGTGGTCGGCACCTTCCCCCGCACTGGTACACCTTGGGACCGCGCGATCCTGGTGCCCGTTGAAGCGGTATGGGAAGTGCACGGTCTTGCCAACGGCCACGCGCCCGACGCGCCCAACCAACTGGGCCCGCCCTTCGACGCAGCCTATTTCCCCGGCACCCCTTCGATCATCGTTCGGGCCGAGGCTTTGTGGGTGAATTACGCCCTGCGCTCCGAGTTCACGCGGCAGAATGAGACGATGGCCTTTTTCCCCGGCACGGTCCTGTCCAACCTGTACCGGGTGATGGGCGACGTGCGGCAGGTGATGTCGATCATGGCGGTTGTCACGCAGGTTCTCGTGGCGGCCTCGGTGCTGCTGGGCCTGTTCATCCTGACGCGGCTGTTCCAACGACAGGTAGCGATGCTGCGCGCACTGGGTGCGCCGCGCCGCTTCGTGCTGTCTGTTGTATGGAGCTATGCTGCCAGCCTGCTGGTCGCCGGGACGCTGGTCGGTATTGCGCTGGGTGTTGTGGCCACAGCTGCGATCTCGTTCGTGGTCACGCAGCGCACCGACATCCTCGTGAATGCGTCATTGGGCTGGGGTGAGATCCATCTGGCCGCCGCATTTCTTGCGCTGACCAGCCTGCTGTCCGTCCTTCCCGCCCTTGCCACTCTGCGCCAGCCTGTCGTCGAGGGCTTGCGCGCCTGATCCCTGACTCACTCATGGAGAACCTGCCATGCCCATCCGCACCGCCGCTTCCCGCCTTGCAGCCCTCCTTGCCGTACTTACTCTGGCCTATCCGGTCGTCGCCGGCGAAGGGCATGATCACACCGTGGACGCGGCAACCGAAGCGCATGAGGACGATCACGATCATGCGCGAGACGACGACCACGGGCATGAAGAAAATGCCGACGACGCGGCCCATTCCTTTGACGTCGACGGCGTCAAGGTCGTTCATCCGTGGATGAATGCCACCAATGGGCGTGATGCGCTGATCTTCCTTGAGCTTGAAAATTCAAGCGATGCGTCAGTGTCGCTGGAGGGTGCCGAGGTGCCCTTTGCCGAGACTGCTATGCTGGTCGGTTTCGCTCTGAAAGATGGGGAAGGAGCGTATCAGCCTTTGCCCTCCGTGCCGGTTCAGCCGGGCCGCAGTCTGGATCTCCAACCGGAAGGGCTGGCCATTCTAGCATCTGGCCTAAATCGGCGTTTCACCGAAGGCGACACAGCAAAAATGTCTCTGGTGACATCTGCTGGGACTATAGCCTTGACCGTCGCCGTCGAGTCTGCTGGTGCCCGCCAGCATAGCCATGCTGGGCACAATCACTGACGGGACGATCAGTCGGCATCGAGGGCTCACAAAAGGTATGGTAGACTTGGCGCCTGGGCAATATTCTCGGCGGTCGCACAGGACTTCTTTCCGGGAATAACTATCGAAATGTCGGTTTCAGATCTTCGTCGCATCGTGCAGGATTGCCTGAAACGGACCGAGAAAGTCGATCAGAGCCGAGCTTTTCGCTACGCGGTCCAGATTGCTGAAAAAGGCTCCAGCACCCGTGCAAGCGTCACCTCCGGCTTCTGCTTTCCTTCCAGGATTGCCGTCACGTTGGCTGGCGCGATCAGTGTCAGCCGTAGAACGCGCATCATGTAGGAGGGCGCGATGCCCTCGCGCGCGGCCAGTTCGGTGATCGTCGCGAACTCCCCAGACTCCTGCATCGGCTTCCAGTGGAACGCGCGGGCCAGCGCCTTGACCAGCGTGCTGTTGGGCTTGCGCGCTGACGTGGCGATGTCTGGAAGGTGCAAGGCATCGAGCGCGCGTTCAAGCGGTCCGGTCAGCTCTAGGCTGGGCACCTCTGTGAGCATCACATCCGCGACCGTCGCCCCCTGCGTCGCCCCCTGATGATGCGCGATGATAGCGGATTTGGTGAGGATGCCTGCCAAGGTGCCGTCTGCATCCACGACAGGGAACTCAGACTGGGTCGTACTCAGCAAGGCCATCTCGGCGGCGTGGAGCGTGTTACTCGGGGCAAGCGCCTCGTAGGCGGTGATCATCGCATCTCGGGCCATCACGCCTTTCACAAGGTCTTGCATTTCCACATCCGAGCTTTCTGCCATGGCCGCCATGAAGACAAAGATCGCGATCAGGATCAGGATCGGATTTCCGCTGACCAGCCCCAGATAGCCGAAGAGAAAGGCAATGGCCTGTCCGGCCCGCGCCGCCCATCGCGTGGCGCGCGCGCGGCCCATGGACCCTGCCAGCACCGCCCGAAACACCCGGCCGCCATCCATCGGGAAGGCCGGGATCATGTTGAACACGACGAGAAAAAGGTTCACCGCCGCGAGACGCTCAAGAAAGCTTTGGCTCGGGTCTTCAAGCGAAGCGAGCTCGGCCGGATTGCCCGGCACGCCAAAGCCGAGAACCAAAACCAGCCAGATCACCACGTTGACCGCCGGGCCTGCGAGAGCGACGGCGATTTCCTCGCGTGGATTTTCAGGAATCTTTTCGAGCCGCGCCATGCCACCGATCGGCAGCAGTGTGATGTCCGGTGTCCGGATCCCGTATCTGCGCGCCATCAGCGCATGGCCAAACTCATGCGCAACCACACAGGCAAAAAGCGCGAGAACGAAGGCCAGATTGGCAAAGGCTGCCGCAGGACCCTCTGCAAGCCATGTGGCCGTGCCGATCCAGGCGAGAAGAAGAAAGAACGTGGCGTGGACCCGGAGGTCCGAGCCAAGAATGTGACCGATGGAAAAGGACCATGACATGCAAGAAGCGTAGTCGCTCTTGCGTCGCAGTGGAATAGGGACTTGGCTTGACCGTTGGTGTCACCATTGTCTCTTAGCCACGTCTATCCGGCCGCTACATCCTTCGCTGGAACCACTCCGACGACGAAGTCATACAGGCGCGCGGCAAGTTCAGCCCGTTCCTTCGACGTATCCATCCGGCGGTAGGAGGCATCCAGCCCTTTCAAGGAATGGTCGCAGAACGCGTCGGCGATGTGGTCAGGCACCGGTGGCTCGGCTTTGCGGCAGAACTCCTTGATTGCGTTTCGGAAGCCATGGTTCGTCAGCTCAGGATCGAACCGCTTGAGAACTTTGAGCAGCGCGTTGGCGGAGACGTTGCCCTTTGTCGTGGGGCTCTCGAAGACGTATTCGTTCCGCGTGTTCTGGGCTTTCAAGCGGGTCAATAAACCATCTGGCAAGCGCAGGGCGTACTCGCGGCCAGACTTCATCCGGCCTTTGTCCTGTTTGTTCTTGCGGGCAGGTATGGTCCAGCTCCCAGTCTCGAAGTCGATGTGTTCCCACTTGGCTTGGACGACCACACCGATACGGTGCCCTGTGACCATCGCGGTCAGGATGGCGAGCCGTGTAGACATGCCGGCATTGCCTTCTGTGACAGCCTGCCAAAGCTCCGGCATCTTCTCGTAGGGCAGGGTGCCATGTGATTTCTTGGTTGTCGTGCGCTTCGGGAATTGCGAGCGGGGCGGCGTTGGATTTTCCTCTCGGAACTCGCGCGTGATCGCCAACTCGAAAACCTTATTGACATGACCAAGCGCATGCCCGGCCGAGACAGGGATCTCGCGGAACATCGGCAGCAGCATGTCGTAGATTTCCCTGCGCCGGATTTCGTTGATGGGGCGCTTGCCGATCACGGGGCTGATATGCTGATCGTGAATTGCGCGAGGCCGACGACGGCTCGGTCCCTCCTGCAAAAGGGGCTCGATGTCGGCGAACCACTCCTTCCACATTTCATCGTAAGTTGGCACGCGCGCCGCATCGTCTGTAACGCCCCCCAAGATTTCGCCACGGACAACCTTTTCGAATGTTGAGGCGTCTTTGGCGTTCGTCAGGCCCTTCTTGATGGTGGCTGTGCCAAACCCTTCGTCGCGTAGCCGCTTGGCAACGAGAGCGAACTCGCGGGCTGAGCTGAGCTTGACCTCTGGATAGTCGCCAAGTTTCAGCCAAGTGCCCTGACGCAGGTAGAAAGCTTTTGCTCCGGTGGGCCATCCCCGCACATAGAGGCCGTCGCGGCCTCCTACGCTACGAGCTTCGCCTTCCTTTGAAGGCTTCCATTTCTTGATCGCGATGTCGGTCGATAATGCTGTTGCCATGGATACACTCTGGATACACTTTGAGCCGTGGATACAGCAGGAACGCTCTGGATCACTGTGGAACATATATGCGCTAACTAGCTGTCATGTATGGATAAAGTAACCCAATTGAACCTTGTGAGCAAGGTGGGTTGTGCTCCCTTCGTCTCCGCCATTTCCCTACGGATTTTTTCCCTGACCTTTGATTCAAAACGAATTAAAGATCGTGCGATTCCGCTTGGTTCGTGGTGGGCCGGATGTCGATGCATACCGGTCTTCATCGCACGGTAAAGCTGCAGGAAATGATGCATAGCATGACGTGGGTCTTGCCTGTCCCGGACCGCAAGCCACACCGCTGTCGACGACGCGTTGACATCGAACTGTTGCGCGACCGGACAAGCGGCAAGGCAAAGCTTAGCCACTAGGCCAGGCCCTTCGCGGTTTCCCGTGGCACCTTGATCCGGGGATAATGCAGAGGTAGCCATGGGCTGTCGCAGCGACGCGGTTCGAGAGGGTGTTCGCTTTCGGTCCGGACGGTGTGCTGTCGCCCTAGGGATCACTGATGTTCGATATCCTTGCCGATCGCACCTACAGGCACCTGTTTCTGGCTCAGATCGTGGCGCTCTTGGGCACTGGCCTCGCGACTGTGGCGCTTGGGCTTCTGGCCTTTGATCTGGCGGGTGACGGAGCCGCGATGGTGCTGGGCACTGTGTTTACGATCAAGATGGTCGCCTATGTCGGCATCGCGCCGATTGCGGGTGCGTTCGCGAACAGGGTGAACCGCCGTGCCCTCTTGGTAGCGCTGGATGTGGTGCGGGCGGCGGCGGCCCTCTGCCTGCCTTTCGTGACCGAGATCTGGCAGGTCTTCGTACTGATCTTCGTGCTGCAATCCGCCTCGGCTGCGTTCACACCGACCTTTCAGGCGACGATCCCGGACGTTCTGCCGGATGAGGCCCGATACACGCGTGCGTTGTCGTTGTCGCGTCTGGCCTATGATCTGGAAAACATCGTATCGCCGACCCTCGCGGCCCTGCTTTTGCTGGTAGTGGGCTATAACCTGCTGTTTCTGGGCACAGTGGTCGGCTTCATCGGGTCGGCGTTGCTTGTGGTCTCCGTGCTCTTGCCCAGCCCGACAGCGTCAGAGCAGCGCGGCATCTATGACCGCACCACGCGCGGCATCCGCATTTACCTAGCCACACCGCGCCTGCGCGGGATGTTGGGTCTGAATCTGGCCGTGGCCTCTGCTGGCGCAATGGTGCTGGTGAATTCGGTGGTTCTGGTGCGCGGCGTGCCTGGGTTGAGCGAGACCGCGCTGGCCTGGACGATGTTTGCCTTTGGCGCAGGATCGATGATCGCCGCGCTGATCTTGCCGCGCCTGTTGGATCGGATGCCGGATCGTCCGGTTATGATGGCGGGCGGCTGGCTGATGGTGGTGGCGCTGCTTTGTCTTGCGGTGGCAACAGCGGCGGGTGGGTTCAATTGGGGACTGCTGCTTGTAGTCTGGCTGGTCACCGGGCTTGGTTACGCAGCGGTGCAGACACCGTCGGGCCGTCTTTTGAAGCGGTCGGCCCACCCCGAGGATCGACCGGCGGTCTTTGCGGCGCAATTCGCGTTAAGTCATGCCTGCTGGCTGGTGAGCTATCCGCTGTCCGGGTGGCTGATGACAGCCTTTGGAACGGTTCCGGCCCTGTTGGTTCTGGCCGCATTGGCGACGCTGGGCATTCTTGCGGCGCTGCGGCTCTGGCCTTCGGGCGATCCGGACCAAGTGGAACATACCCATGAGAACCTGCCGCTCGATCATCCGCATCTGAGGGGGCATCGGCGGCACAGTCATGCTTTGGTCATCGACGATGCACATCCGCGGTGGGATTCGCAGTTCTGATCCAGGCGTCCGTGATTACCCCAGCGCCGTGTCAGAGGCTTTGGGTCTTGGGTCCGGGATCAACTGGAATGTGGCAATGGCGGCGCAGAGGCACAGCGCCATGACGAGGAACGACCACCAGCCGCCATAGGCCTGGGTGAGCCACGCAAAGGCGAAGGGGGCAGAGGCGTTGATCCCCATCTGCACAAAGGAAATCCAGCCCAGCCGTGCGCCATATCCTTTGGCTCCGAACAGGGCGAGGGGCAGGGTGCCGCGGGCGATTGTCTTGATCCCGTCCCCCATGCCGTAAAGCGCCGCAGCCAGCATGAGACCGGGCAGGGTGAAACCGACGACCAGCAGGACGGAAAACCCTGCGAACATCAGACCAAGGCTCAGCGCATAGGTGACACGCGGATAGAGGTTGCGACTGACCACCATCTCGAAGAACCGGCCCACGGTCTTGAATGGGCCGATCACGGCACCAGCAAGCGCTGCCAGCGTGGCGGAATGGCCGAGGTCCTGCACATTGGTGACCCAAAGCGTCATCACCGCGCCCATGATGTAGCCCGAACAGACGAACGAAATCACCATCCAGAGCATCCCCTGCTTGCGCAGCGGGCCTGTCAGTTCGGGCCAGTTGGGGCGTGGGCTTCTCGGGGGGCTGTCCGGGGTGATTTTGGTTCCGCGCAGGGCAATGAAATGGATCGGCGCGCAGGTCAGGAGAAGTGCGATCCCCAGAACGACCCATGTGCTTTGCCAGCCTAGCGCTGTGTAAAGCGCCAGCGTCAATGGCCAGAAGATGGTAGATGCGACCCCGCCAAACAGGGTGATGATCGAGATCGACTTTTGTGGAGGAATGGACAGGTCCAGCCGTGCCACCGACGCAAACGCCACGTTGTAGAGCACGAACATGCCCGCGCTTTCGGCAAGCAGGATCGCCACGAAAAGCTCTGGTGTGCTGTCCACGCGGCTGAGCGACAGAACGGCCCCCGCCGCCACCACCGACCCGATCGTCATGACCCAGCGCCCGCCATATCGGTCCACCAGCTTGCCTGCCACGGGGGACATGAGACCCCCAAAGAACAACCCCAGCGACAGGATGCCGAAGACGTCAGACAGGCTCAGCCCCAGATCCTCGGCCATGTGCGGCAGAAGGATTGCATAGGCGTACATCAGCGTGCCGTAGCCGATGATCTGGCTGATCCCAAGCCCGATTGCAGGCAGATGGTCGCGCGTAATCATAGAGCGCGGCCAAGGCGCCGTTCGACCATGCCGCGGCTCGGCTTTTTCAACATGTCAGGGCGCAGGACGGCCATGGGTGGCTTTCTGTCAAACTGAGTCTGGCTGTGCAGGTTTGTCCGGCATGCGATGCCGCGATGCAAGATGCGGCAGGAAGGCCGATCCTGCCGCTGTCGCAATCGTGGTCGCTGCCGGATCAGGCGACGCGTTCTCCCCGGCTCCAGACGCCGCGCAGCAAGGGTGTGGTGCCCACCGTGCGCACGCGGATCACATCGCCGCGCAGCCCGGTCTCCAGCCGCCCGCGATCCGACAGTCCTGCTGCCTTGGCTGGGTTGGCGCTGACGCAAGCAACTGCCGCTGGCAGGTTGTCCCAGATATCCGCCAACAGGAACGCCGAAAGCAGCAGTGCGGAGGGTACGTAGTCGGACGAGATGATGTTGAGCATCTCGGCCTCGGCCAGTTCGCGTGCTGCCACATTGCCGGAATGCGACCCGCCGCGCACAAGATTGGGGGCGCCCATCATCACCGCGATCCCGTGCGACCGGCATGCGGCAGCAGCTTCGCGGGTGGTGGGAAACTCGGCAAAGCCCACGCCATTGGCGGCCGAAACATCGACCTGATCGGCGGTGGTGTCGTCGTGGCTGGCCAGCACAGCGCCATAGCGGCGGGCTTCGGCAACCGCCCCCTTTTCATGTAGCTCGCCATACTTTTCCTGCAGTTGCCTGAGATTGGCGACGTGCTCGGCAAATTCCGCGTCGTTCATCCCACGCTTCTTGGTGACGTAATTCTTGAGCGCGGTCATGTCACGGAATTGCCGCTGGCCGGGGGTGTGGTCCATCATGCTGACAATGCCGACCCGGTCTTTGGGACCGAACGCAGCCATTTCCTCGAGCAGGGTCTCTGAGCAGATCTCGGCGCGCAGGTGCAGGAAGTGGCTGATCTTGAAATGTCCGGCCGCCCGTGCCTCGAGAAGTTCATCCGCTAGCTTGCGGGCATATTCGCCATAGCCCGACTTCGAATTGTGGATGGACCCGACGCGCAGCGCATCGAACACGGTTGTGATCCCGGTCGACGCCAGTTCGGCATCATGAGCCAGCAGCGCGGACAGGTGGGGCCAATCCACCTTGGGACGCGGTTCGATATGCCGTTCGAGATTGTCGGTGTGCAGCTCCACCAGCCCCGGCATGACATAGTCGCCGTCGCAATTGATTGCGCCGCGCGGCACGCTGTCGCCTTCTTCGATCTTCGCGATCAGGCCATCCACGATCAGGATCTGTCCGACGATCACTTCTTTGGGCAAAACGAGGCGAGCATTGGCAAGATGCAGGACCTCTGACATGGAACCGTCATGAGCCTCTGCCACATGGGTCGAAATGAAAGGAGAGTTCATGTCATACACTCGCTTTGCGATTTATTATCTGCCGCCCGAAGGGGCATTGGCCGATTTTGGTGCGGCCTGGTTGGGTTGGGATTGCGTTTCTGCTCGCGACTCGATTCCGCAAGATGTGCCCGGTCTTCATGACGTGACAATGACACAGCGAAAATATGGCTTCCATGGAACGCTGAAACCGCCCTTCCGGCTGGCCGAAGGGACGGATGTTTCGGGGTTGCAGGATGCGGTGTCGCAGATGGCGGCGGCCTGTGCGCCTGCCCTGAGCGATGGTCTCGCGTTGACCGCGCTGGGTCGCTTCCTTGCGCTCACTCCGGTTGGGGACACATCCGGCATCGCGCGCGTTGCCGCCACATGTGTCGAGGCACTGGATGCGTTCCGCGCACCGCCCGATGAGCCAGAGTTGGAGCGCCGTCGCAAAGCGCGGCTGTCGGACCGGCAGGAGGCGTTGCTGCAACGCTGGGGATACCCGTACGTGATGGAGGAATTCCGCTTTCACCTGACCCTGACCGGGCGACTGCCGGTAGACGAGATCGACCATTGGAAGGAATTGGCCCAAGTGCATTTGCCGTCCTTGCCTGCACCGTTCGTGATGAACGAGGTGGGCTTGGTCGGAGAGCGTGAGGATGGGCGGTTCGAGTTGATCCAACGCTATACCCTTGCCGGTTGAAGGGCCGAGAGCGCCATGTCGATGGTGTCCGCAAGCGCGCCGTCATTGGCGATGGTCACCACGTCCAAACCAGTGGGCAGGCATTTGTCGGCCTGCGCCAGACGGTCGGCGATTTCCGCTTCGGTTTCCCGTCCGCGCCCTGCCAGACGATGGGCCAGAGTGGCGGGTGAGGCTGTGATGTTGAGGATAATCAGTCTTGGAAAGATCTCTGCTGCCTGCGCAAGTGCGCTGCGCGAGAAGTTCGCGATGCAGTCTTTGCCGTTTCGTACGTCGGACAGAACATCCGACGGGATGCCGTAGGACAGGCTGTGCGCCGACCAATGAACGCAGAACGCACCGTTGCGTGCTGCCGCGTCAAACTCTGACGGTGTCACGGCGTCGTAGTCTTCGCCCCCCAAACCCGGTGCGCGGGTGATGGTGCGACGGACAAGGCGCATATCGGGCTGCGCGGCGATCATGCCCGCCATGACGCTGTCCTTGCCGACACCTGATGGTCCGACGACGGCGATGAGGCGACCCGCGCTCATGCTGCAGACTCGTTGCAGTGTCCCACAGCTTCGCTGCTTGAGGACATGCCGGGGGTAAAACGGCTCACGTCGATTTCGCGGTCGCAGACGCGGGCACGGGCGGCTTCGTCGTGGAAGATGCCGATGATCGCGGCACCACGGGCCTTGGCCGCTTCGATCAGCGACAGGACAACCTCGCGGTTGGCGGCATCGAGGCTGGCGGTTGGTTCATCCAGCAGCATGGCCGGATAGGGGTGGGCAAAGCCGCGCGCGATGTTCACGCGCTGCTGTTCGCCGCCCGAAAACGTGGTGGGCGACAGTGACCACAACCGTTCGGGGATGTTGAGTTGGGTCAGAAGCTCTTTGGCCCGTGTGCGGGCCTCATCGCTGCCGACACCGACGGCGCGCAGGGGTTCTGCCACAACGTCAAGCGTCGGCACACGCGGCACGACACGCAGGAACTGGCTGACATAGCCCAACACTTCGCGGCGCAGCCGGATGATCTCGCGCGGTTCGGATTGCACGAGGTCCACACGGCCGACCCGAATCGCGCCGGATTGGGCGCAGTAATTGCCGTAGATCATCCGCATCAGCGTGGATTTGCCCGCGCCTGATGCGCCTGTGAGTGCGACACATTCGCCGGAGGCGACGGTGAGGCTGACATCGCTCAGCACCTCGATCACCGCACTGCCCTGATTGTGGAGGGTGAAGGTCTTGGACACGTTGGAAAGGTCGATCATGGTCTCACACCTGCAAAACAGAGCTGACAAGGAGTTGCGTGTAGGCGTGCTGCGGATCGTCGAGCACCTGATCGGTCAGGCCGTTTTCGACGACATGTCCATCCTTCATCACCA
The DNA here is from genome assembly GCF_017643905.1 of Marivita sp. Classification (GTDB taxonomy): domain Bacteria; phylum Pseudomonadota; class Alphaproteobacteria; order Rhodobacterales; family Rhodobacteraceae; genus Marivita. Next base: position 12,051 of record NZ_JAEPMO010000024.1, on the reverse strand, counting down.
TCAGACGGTCCGCCAGAAGGCGCACCACGGCAAGGTCATGGGTCACGATGATCGCCGACAGCCCCATGTCGCGCACCAGCCCGCGCAGAAGATCGAGAAGCCGCGCCTGCACCGACACGTCCAGCCCGCCGGTGGGTTCGTCCATGAAGACCAGTCGCGGCCCGGTGACAAGGTTGCGCGCGATCTGCAGACGCTGCTGCATCCCGCCGGAGAACGTCGTAGGGCGGTCATCAACGCGGCTCGCGTCGATCTCGACCCGTTCGAGCCAATCCACAGCCTTGTCGCGGATGTCGCCATAGTGACGCGCGCCCACGGCCATCAGCCGTTCGCCCACATTGCCGCCCGCGCTCACGCCCATGCGCAGACCGTCGCGGGCGTGCTGGTGGACAAAGGCCCAATCGGTGCGGCCCAGCATCCGGCGCTCGGGTTCGGACATGGTGACGGTGTCGCGGGGGCCGTGACCGCGTGTGTCGAACACCACCGATCCCGCATCGGGGCGCAGATGGCCTGCCATGCAGTTAAGCAGCGTGGACTTGCCGGACCCGGATTCACCCACGATGCCCATGACTTCGCCGGGATAAAGGTCGAAGGAGACATCAGCACACCCGATATGCGCGCCGTAGCGTTTAGTGATGCCCTGAACTGACAGAAGGGGGGTCATGCCGCGTCCTTTCCGCGATGACCGGCCGCTTGCCGCCCTTCGCAATAATCGGTGTCGGAGCAGACGAACATCCGTCCGCCGGCATCGTCGACGATCACCTCGTCGAGATAGCTGTCCTCGGCCCCGCAAAGACCACAAGGGTGGTCGGCTTTCGAGGCCTCGAACGGGTGATCCTCGAAATCGAGGCTGACCACCTGCGTGTAGGGCGGCAGCGCGTAGATGCGCTGTTCGCGGCCTGCACCGAACAACTGGATCGCAGGACAATCCCCCAGTTTGGGGTTGTCGAATTTCGGAATGGGCGACGGGTCCATCACATAGCGCGCCTCGACCGTGACCGGGTAGGCATAGGAGGTGGCGATGTGGCCGTGACGGCTGATGTCCTCATACAGCTTCACATGCATGAGGCCGTATTCCTCAAGACTGTGCATCTTGCGGGTCTCGCTCTCGCGCGGTTCGAGGAAACGCAGCGGTTCCGGGATCGGCACCTGATAGACAAGGATCTGGCCTTCGGTGAGCGGCACTTCGGGGATGCGGTGGCGGGTCTGGATCACCGTTGCCTCGGTCGTGGCGGTGGTGATGGCGACGCCTGCGGTACGTTCAAAGAAGGTGCGGATGGACACGGCGTTTGTGGTGTCGTCAGCGCCCTGATCAATCACCTTGAACCGGTCATCCGGCGTCAGCACGGCGGCCGAGACCTGTACGCCGCCTGTGCCCCACCCATACGGCATCGGCATCTCGCGGCTGGCGAAGGGCACCTGATAGCCGGGGATCGCCAGACCCTTGAGGATCGCGCGGCGGATCATGCGCTTTGTTTGCTCGTCCAGATAGGCAAAATTATATTCTGAGGAGGGTGTCACAAGACTGTCTCACTGCTGTGGTTAATGCGACGCAACGAGTCGCTGTCCGAAAACCCGGGGGTCTTATGGTCGCGTTGCTGATGTCTTTTCTTTGGTGGGCAGGCGGGTCCCTTGTGGCTTGGCTGGCCCTCGAATCCGTCCTGTTCCGTATCCTGCCACGTCTGGAACGGCTGTTGCCCAGCGACCTGATTGGTCCGGACGGCTGGCTTGCCGACACGTCCAACCAGAGCGGCATTTTCGACCTGCCTCTGAAGCGTCGTCGCGGCTGAAAGGGTCATAGAACCCCCCGTTCGATCAGCGCGGTTTCCAACCCCTCGGGCGAGGTGAAATGGATGCCGTCCATGCCAACGGCGCGCGCACCTTCGACATTGTGCAGACCGTCGTCGATGAAAATGCAGGCCTCGGGCGCGACGCCCGCGCGGTCGCACAGCAGGTGGAAAATCCGTGCATCGGGTTTGATGATGCCTTCCTGACCGGACACGACCAGCGCGTCGAACACCTCACCGAGACGCGGATGCATCTTGAGCCCTTCGGGCCAGGTTTCCGCTGACCAATTGGTGATGGCATGCACCGAGGTTCCCTGCGCCTTGAGCCTGTCGAGAATGGCCCATGTGCCGGGTATCGGATCGACGACGGTTTTCGTGTAGAGCGACACGTAATCGGCAAAATGCGCTCGGTCGTCCGGGTCTTTCACCTCAAGCGCCAGATCGGCAAAGCGTTCGCCGGCATCACCGCGCGCGTTGAGAGCGCGGAAATTGGTGCGCTCGATGAAGGCATGGGCAGCCTCGGCTGATCCGAACCGGTCGGCCCAAGCGAGGTGCGGTTGCCAGTCCACCAGCACACCGCCGATGTCGAAAACGACGTGCTTCCTGGTCATGCGCAGCCCTCCGGACGGAGTGCCTCAAGAGGGCCGTATTCTTGCGCTACGCGTTTCGCTCGGAAAGTGCGCGAGGTATTATGGACTGGACGGTGAACCTGATTGTGCTGGGCTTTGTCGCCCTGCTGGCTGGTCGAACCGTTATCGGCATCTGCTTTGAGGGCAGTTGGCTGAATTCGGCGCTCGAAGGGTCGTCGGATGGTGATGGCGACAGCGGGTGTGACGGCGGAGATGGCGGCGGCGACTGAGGTCATTCTGTCGCTTCCTGATGCTGGTTCTGCGATGCCTCGACCTCGCGGCGCAGTTTGCGAACAAGCTCGAGTTCGGACTGGAAATCCACGTAATGCGGCAGCTTGATATGTTCGAGGAACCCTGTCGCCTGAATGTTGTCCGCGTGGTAAAGGACGAATTCCGCGTCCTGCGCCGGGGCGCCGACATTGTCTTCGCCCAGTTCCTCCCACCGCAACGCCCGGTCGACCAGCGCCATTGAGATCGCCTTGCGTTCGGTTTGGCCGAAGACCAGACCGTAGCCGCGCGTGAATTGGGGCGGCTCGGTTTTGGAGCCTTTGAACTGGTTGACGGTTTCGCATTCGGTGAGGGTGATCTTGCCGATTTCGATGGCAAAGCCCAATTCGGGGATCTCCATCTCGACCGGGACGGTGCCGATGCGCAATTCGCCGACAAAGGCGTGGTTGCGGGCATAACCACGCTGGGTGGAATAGGCCATCGACAGGGTAAAGCCTTCGTCGGCGCGGGTCAGCGCTTGCAGGCGCAGCGCGCGGTCTGCTGGCATTTCCAAAGGCTCGCGCGTCAGGTCGGGCGGCGTTGTTTCGTCCTGTGGGGCCTCTTCGATCAGCCCCTCCTTGTTCAGAAATTCGGTGACGTGCGGAACTGGGCCGGGTTCGGCCTCGCGCATCGGCGCTTCCAGTGTTTCGCCATCGGCGGCGAGTTTGAAATCCAGCAGGCGGTGCGTGTAGTCAAAGGTCGGGCCAAGCACCTGTCCACCCGGCAGATCCTTGAACGTGGCCGAGATGCGCCGGTCGCAAGCCATATTGCCGGTGTCCACCGGGGCGGACGCGCCAAAGCGGGGCAGGGTGGTGCGATAGGCGCGGATGAGAAAGATCGCCTCGATCAGGTCACCGCGTGCCTGCTTGATGGCCAAAGCGGCCAGATCGGGATCGTAAAGCGACCCTTCTGCCATCACGCGGTTTACGGCAAGGGAAAGCTGTTCGCGGATCTGCGCGACCGAGAGTTCGGCCACAGATGTGTCGCCGCGCCGTTCCTCGGCCAGCCAAGCATGGGCATTCTGGATGGCGCGTTCGCCGCCTTTGACTGCCACGTACATATCAAACAACCTTCGTACTGCGCGGCAGCGCCGCGATGCGGTCGCCGCTTGTGAAGACAAAATCCAACCCCAGCGGGAAAAGGGCTGCGTTGTCCTGAAACGCCTGTGTTTCCGGCAGAGAAAGGCTTGCGGTGTCGCGGATGCCTGGGCCGGTCAGCGTTGCGCCCTCCGCGGCAAGGTCTGCACATTCCACGATCAGTGTCGCCGACCGATCCGGGTATTCGGACGTTCCGATTGGATAGGCGGACAAGGGACCAAGTGCGTCCCAAGTGCCCAAGGCGAACATGCAATGCGATGGCCGCACGATGGGCGCACCGGTGTGGAACGCCACCCATGTGCGGACTGCGTCGCAGTCAACCTCGCCCGCCAGATAAAGCGGAGTTTCCGTATCGCAAAGGGTCAAAAGTACGACGCCGGCAGCCACCGACAATGGCGCAGGAGGCGTTGCCCCTGCCAATGTCTGGATCGTGCCGGGACGGGCCATCGCCTCCATCACGCCGCGAAAGGCATGGGCGGCGTCGGTGGCCGGGTGCGCAAAACCGCCTTCAAGTGTCTGGGCCTGCATCAGTCTTCCCCTCGCACCATCGTGAAAAAATCGACCTTGGTGGCGGCGCCTTTTTCGGCGCGCGTGGTACGTCGCGCGGACTGTTCGCTCTCCAACGGCTCAAGCACCTTCGTGCGCATGACAGTGGCAGCACCGGTCTGCATCAGCGCATCCACCAAGGCGGCGGCTTCGGCATCTGCTTTGTTGCGGCCTTGTATATAGGCGTGTCCAACCTCACCGCCGGGCAGCTTGAGCGCACAGCGGGTGACCGTCATTTCGCCAAGGTTGAACGGTGCGCCTGTCCCACCTGCGCGGCCGCGCACCATGACGCTGCCGATTTCAGGCGCACGCAGCCATGTGTGGGCCGGACGGGGCAGGGCGGCATCCAGAAGGGCCGACACGCGACCCTCGGGGGCCTTGGCCATCAGGCTCATCCAAGCCTTGCGGTCAGCGTTTGGATCGAACGTGTCTTTCATCTCGACAACTTTGCAAGTTTCTATACAACTAGACATATCATAGCAGATTCCCCCATGCGGGACAGTGGAGTTTTGTGAAATTTGCGTAACACCCGATCCTCGACCCCCGTCTGGCAAGCCATCTCCGGGGCGCTGCGGGCGGATATTTCCGAAGGCCGTTACCTGCCGGGAGACAAGCTGCCGACCGAAGCGCAGTTGTCTGCACGGTTCGGCGTGAACCGGCACACAGTGCGCCACGCGCTGTCCCAGTTGGTCGATGACGGCCTCGTCCGCACGCGGCGCGGGGCGGGGGCGTTTGTGGCTTCCACGCCCACCGACTACCCGATCGGTGCGCGGGTGCGGTTCCACGAGAACCTGCTGGCGGCTGGTCGCAGGCCCGAGAAGCGCGTGCTTGATGTTGAATGCCGGGCCGCGACGGCTGGCGAAGCGCGGGCGCTTGACGTGGGCGACGGTGCGCCGGTCTGTGCCTATCGCGGGTTATCGCTTGCGGATGGAGCGCCAATTGCGGTGTTCGAAAGCGTGTTTCCTCTGGAGCGCACGCCGGATATCGACCGTCATCTTGCTGACACCAGCAGCGTGACCGACGCCCTAAACCGGGCCGGGGTTGCGGATTACACCCGCGCATCCACACGGCTGACGGCGGTTTTGGCGGATGTCACACAGGCGTTGCACCTACATCTGCGTGAGGGGGACCCGCTTTTGCGGTCAACCAGCGTCAATGTCGATGCTGCGGGGAATCCGGTGGAATATGGTCGGACATGGTTCGCCGGCGACAGGGTGACCCTGACGCTGGAGACCTGAGTCCCGAACCCGGCATGCGCTCACGCAGGGCGAATGCGGCTGTGTTTCAGCGGAGTTTACGCGGTCCCGGCGAACGCGCCCGCCTTGAGGTCTTCGAGGATCATGTCGGAGGCTTTCTCTCCTATCATGATGGCGGGGGCGTTGGTGTTGCCCGAGACGATCTCGGGCATGATCGAACAATCCACCACCCGCAGACCGCGGATGCCATGCACCCGCAGGCGGGCATCGACCACGGCATCGCCGCCCTGTCCCATTTTGCAGGTGCCGGTGGGGTGATAGATCGTCGTCGAATTGTTGCGCGCCCAGTTCAGCGTGCCGTCGTAATCGTCAATGTCGAGCGCAGCATCAGGGCGGAACTCTTCGGAGATCTTGTCGGTCAGCGGAGCGTGCCGCGCGATGCGGCGGGCGATCTTGATGCCTTCGACAATCGTACGGCAGTCAGTTTCGGTAGCAAGGTAATTGGGGTGGATCTTGGGGTAAACCGCAGCATCAGATGACGCGAGGCGGATCATGCCCCGGCTTTCCGGGCGCAACTGGCAGACCGACATGGTGAAGGCCGAGAACGGGTGGACCCCCGCGCCGGGGCTGTCGGCGGACCACGGTTGCACATGGAACTGGACGTCCGGCGTGTCGACATGGTCGCCAGTGCGCATGAAGCCTGTGGCAAGGCTCGCCGCCATCGCCATCGGCCCGCGGCGGTGCAGAGCGTATTTCACTGCGATTCGCGCCTGATCCAGCAGGCTGCGCACCTCGTCGTTCAGGGTGGGCTCCTTGCATTTGAACACGAGGCGGGCCTGCAAGTGGTCCTGCATGTTCCTGCCGACGCCCTTGAGGTCGTGGCGGACGGTGATGCCGTGCTCGCGCAGGTGATCCGCCTCACCGATGCCGGAGACCATCAGCAATTGCGGGGAACCGATGGCGCCCGACGACAGGATCACCTCTGCGCGGGCTTTGACCGTGTGTTCGATGCCGCCCGCATCGCGATAGGCGACGCCGGTGGCGCGTTTGCCGTCGAAGAGGATGCGGCTGGCGGTGGCGCGGGTGACGATTTTGAGGTTGGGGCGCGACCGGACCGGGTTGAGGAAGGCGACGGCGCTGGAGCAGCGCCGACCGTTGCGGGTGGTCAGCTGGAAATATCCGACGCCTTCCTGTGATGCGCCGTTGTAATCGGGATTGAAGGGGTATCCCGCTGCTTGGGCAGCCTCGACCCAGGCGTCGCAGATGGGACGGCTGAGTCGCATGTCGGACACAGAAAGTGGACCTTCGGTGCCGTGAAAATCATCCCCGCCGCGTTCCTGATTCTCCGAGCGTTTGAAAAGCGGCAGAACATCGTCCCAGGCCCAGCCGGGATTGCCCATCTGCGCCCAGCGGTCGTAGTCCTGCGGCTGTCCGCGCACATAGAGCAATCCGTTGAGCGAGGACGATCCGCCAAGCACCTTGCCGCGCGGCCAGTCAAGTTGCCGCCCGTTCAGGCCGGGATCGGGTTCGGTGCGATAACACCAGTCAACCGCCGGATTGTGCATCGTTTTGAAGTAGCCGACGGGAATGTGAATCCATGGGTTCAGATCACGGCCCCCGGCTTCGAGGAGAACGACTTTGACAGCTGGATTCGCGCTGAGACGGTTGGCAAGAACGCAGCCGGCAGAGCCTGCTCCGACGATCACATAGTCTGCTTCCACTGACGAAATCCTCCCGTTGATGCAAAAAACTCTATGCAGAACGGAAAAGCCATTCTAGTCTTTTTTGAAAAAATAAGTCTCAATAATTGCTAAAACGGGAGGAGAAGCAATGAAAATCGGAGATCGTATCAAGGGAGTCTCGCGCCGAGATTTCTTCCGCATTGCGGGGACTTACGGGATGAGTTCGACGCTTTTGGCGGCGGGAACATTCGGTGGTGTGATGACCGCTGCGAACCTCGCCAAGGCTGCGGAATCGACCTACAACAAGCGCTTTGCGAAAGAAGCCAAGCACACTCTGAAGTTTGGTGCCGCAGGCTTTAACCCGCAGAACCTGCTGATCGAACGCGCAGGCTGCCTTGAGTTCGCGCGCGATCTGGAAGAGCGCACGGACGGCGAGATCCGCATCGAATTCATCGGCAACAACCAGATCTGCGGCCAGCTGTCCTGCGTGGAGAAAGCGCAGCAAGGCATCATCGACATCTACGCGGCTTCGACCCAGAACTCGGCCGGAGGTGCGCCGTTCCTGAACGTTCTCGATTACGCGTACATGTTCCGCAGCCGCGCGGATCAGTACTACTTTATGTATTCGCCGGAATCGCAGCGTATTCTGCGTGATCCGTTCGAAAAGCGTCATGGTCTGAAGTTCCTCTTCACCCATGCCGAACTGCGCGGCATTCAAATGGGTCAAAGCTTTGCCGACAAGCCGACGGTCACAAAGATCGAAGACATCATGGGCACCAAGAACCGCGTCACCGGCACGCAGCTTGGCCGCATCGCGATGGAAGCGCTCAACCTGAACCCGGTTCCGATCGCGTGGGAAGAAACGCTCGACGGTCTCAAGCAGGGCCTCATCGACGGCGCGGAAACATGGGCATCGGCCGTGGCCTATGCAAATATGTCGCCGGTGGTCAGCCAGAGCGTCGATCTGCGTTTCTTCTGCGGCACCGAGCACACCGCGATGCGGTCCGAGACCTTCGACGGTCTGTCGGGTGAATTGCAGGATGCTGTCATGGAGGCCTCGTACCTGACGCAGGTGCATGTGCAGGCGGCAAACGAAGCGGCGCTGGTCAACACCGTCGGCTTTACCGATCCGCCCATGCCCGGCACGATCTTTGCGCAGAACAACGTGCGCGTTGCCAAGCTTTCGGACGAAGAAGTGCGCAAGGCCGAAGAAATGTGTTCGCCCGAGTTCCAGCCGCAGCTCTGGGAGCAGTGGCGCGAGCGGATCAACGGCTGGGCCGACGGCATCGACACCTATCAGGACATCTACAACGAAGTCCGCAACAACCCGCACACGCTGGCCGAAAACGTCGAGCCGCGCCGCTGGTGGAAGGGTTGATCCGGCTTTAGGATACGACATGACGCAGCCCCGCATTGCCGGGGCTGTTTCACCTAAAGACACAGAGACCGGATCAATCCGGCACGGTCTTCATATGGGAGGAAGGGACAGATGGAGCTCTGGTCCGAATTCAGCGCGCTCATCAGTGCGTTTGCCAGTCAGGATTCCTGGACGATCCGGCAGGCCTTGGCACCGAATTCAGTTTACATCTTTGGCTTGGTTTTCTTGCTGTTGGCGGGGCTTGCGCTGTCCTGGGTGTATCATCACGTGCCGGTCATCGAGCGGTATTTCGAACGCACCGTGATGATCGTCTGCTATCTTGGCACTGCCGGGATCATCTTCTGGGGCGTGATCGACCGCTTTGTCTTTTCCAACCAGCAACCGTGGTCCACGACCATTCCGCCGTTCCTGTTCATGGTCATGGCGTGGTTCGGGGCGGCCTATAACATCCGGGTCCGCACCCATCTGAGCTTTTCCGAATTCCGCAGCCGGATGCCGCGTGGCGGCCAGATGGCGTGCCTCTGGCTGGATTTCGTGCTCTGGTTCGGTTTTGCCCTCATTTTCCTCGTGACGACCATGCGTGTGGTCGCGTTGTCGGCGTCGAATTTTCAGATCGTTCTGGGCACCGACAACACGATGCAGTGGTGGTTCCTGTTGGGGGCGCCGCTCGCCGGGACGCTGATGGCCGCGCGGGCGATCGAGAACATTCAGGATGACATGAAAAACTTCCGGGCGGGCGAACCGCTGATCCAACAATCTGTGATCGGGGGGGATGCATGATGACCGACGGAACCATCATCACACTGATCTCGGTTGGTGTCACCTTTCTGTTCATGCTTGGCGTGCCGGTGCTTCTGGTCATTGCCTATTGGGTGATCGGCTGTTCTTTCGTGCTGGGGCTGACGCTCGACAACATGGGGGCAGAGCTGCTCAACGTGTTCAACAAGGGCTTCGCCCTGCTTGCGATGCCGCTGTTCATCCTGACGGGCGACCTGATCAACAAGTCCGGCATCGCACGACGATTGTCGGATTTCGCCTATGCCTGTCTGGGCTGGATGCGGGGTGGTCTGGCGATGGCCTCGCTTGGCGCCTGCGGTCTGTTCGCGGCGATCTCGGGGTCCAACTCGGCCACGACGGCGACCATCGGGTCGATGCTGCATCCCGAGATGGTCAAAGGTGGTTATGACGAACGGTTCTCGGCCGCGACAGCCGCTGCGGGCGGTACGGTTGGGATCATCATCCCTCCGTCGATCATCTTTATCGTCTACGGCTTCCTGATGAATCTGCCGATTTCCGACCTCTTCGTGGCGGGGATCATTCCGGGTGCGCTGATGGTGATCGGCATGCAGGTGGCGTGCTGGATCATCTGCCGTATCAACGGCTGGGGCTACCTGATTCCGTTGCAACTGAACCGTGTGCTGAAGACAGCCTTCGGCGCGTGGCTTGGCTTCTTCGCCATCGGCCTTGTGCTTTGGGGTATCTATACCGGCAAGTTCTCTCCGACCGAGGCGGCTGGCGTCACGGTGGGTTTCTGCATCATCGCCGGGCTTGTGTCCTGGGTGCTGAGCCGCGTCATGCGTCAGGATCCCAACAAGACTTGGGAAGACAAGAGCTATGCCGAAATGCTGCTGGTCGAGGGCTTCACCCTCAAGCAGATCCCCGGCATCACCATGCGGTCAGCCGAGATCACAGGCATCCTCGCGCCGCTGATCGCCATTTCGGTGGTGATGCAGCAGATCCTGTCTTTGCTGGGTGCGCAGCAGGTGATCGGCGATTTCGTGACGGCCATGGGGGGCTACTATGCGGTACTCTTTACCGCGATGATCATCGTGTTCGTCTCGGGGATGGTGCTCGAGTCGTTGCCAGTGACGATTATTCTTGCGCCCATTCTTGCGCCAATCGCTGCAAGTGTTGGCGTGGATCCGATCCACTTCTCGGTGATCTTCCTTGTTGGCGCGTCCATCGGTTTCATTACGCCGCCCTACGGGCTTAACCTTTACGTGGCGTCCGGGGTGACGGGTGTTCCGTATTTCCGGCTGCTCAAGTACACGGTGCCGTATCTGATCGCGTTGATTAGTGTTTGGGTTCTGGTTGCTTTGACGCCTGAGCTGGCGTTGTCTCTGTTGCCAAATAGGTGAGACCGATTGCATGCCCGACGCTTCTGCCACTGAGTCCAAAGGGCAGATCCCCACGAACTTGCGGCTTCTTCTGCTCTTGGAAGAAGTCGCCAAGGCGGGGGTGCCGGTTGCCCCATCTGCCTTGTCCGACGCTTTGAGATTGCCGAAGCCGACCGTTCATCGGCTTCTTTTGACGGCTGAGGAAGAAGGGTTCCTGCAACGCGACATCGACGGACGTTCTTACGGGCCGGGTCGTCGGCTGCGCAAGCTGGCGGGGAACACGCTGTCCTCGCAGCGGTTGCGGACAGAACGCCTTGCGATCATGCAAGCCTTGGAAAGCGAAGTGGGCGAGACCTGCAATCTGGCGGCACCGGGGCGGTACGGGATGGTCTATCTGGACCGTGTCGAAACCCATTGGCCGTTGCGGATGCAACTGCCTGTGGGCACGCAGGTGCCGTTTCATTGCACGGCAAGCGGCAAGATGTACCTGTCCTCGCTTCGGATCGACAAGCTCAAGCGGGTGTTGTCATGGCTCGAACTGGAGCCATCGACAGCGCAATCAATTACGACAGCCGACCAGCTTCTGGAGGAATTGGCTGTTACACGGTCGCGCGGGTTCTCAACCGACAATCAGGAATTCATGGACAACATGGTGGCTGTCGCGGTGCCCATCCGGGACACCGAGGGTCGTTTGATGACCACGCTGTCCATTCACGCACCACGACAGCGGCACGATATCGAAAGCCTGACCAAGGTGGTTCCGCAGGTTCAGGAGGCAGCAAAGCGGTTGGAAATGCTCAACCGGAGCTAACCGTCCACCAAGCTCATTCGCATCCGCCCATCGCCCATTGGCGTAGGTTCCGCTTGAGAATGCCGCCGAAGGGATGGGGTTTTTCCATGGATTTCTGACCGCTCAGGTTCACGTAGACATTGGCCTGATCGCAAAGCCGTTCCTGTGTCCATTCGTGGCAGTTGGAGCAGGACTGTTCTTTCCAGAACTCGTCCGGCAAACCTTCAACCGGCGGGAACATCGGCGACATTTGGGTTATTTCCGACAGGATGACTCCGTCAATCACCGAGCCGGGGGCGACCAGCGGCAGGTTGAACTTGACCACATTCGGCACGCTGGAGCGTTCCTGTTCGGTTGTTGCCATCGCCAGTTCAGTTGATTCAGCCGCAGGTGTCACACCTTCACCAACCGGGTCGACGCTGGCTTCCCAAGTTCGACAAAATCCGCCGAAATTCGCCTGAATTGAGGGTGGCTGGCTGAGTTATTTCAATGATTTAGCGGTTGTGTTCGGGCAAATTTCTGTAGTCACACACATTGCCTATATTGGTGTTGTTTAGTTGAATCT
>NZ_JAEPMO010000221.1 GCF_017643905.1 Marivita sp. | reverse complement strand
GACTAATCTGTTGATATCCATCAACGGGAAAAGGCGCGCAATTTGCGCGCCTTTTTTCTTGCCCAAATAGTTAGGAGGCTACCCGATGCGCGCGTTCATCACGGCATTCACAAGAACCGAAAGCGGCGCGGTCGCTCTGGACTGGCTTCTCTTGACAGCCACAGCAATTGGACTTGCCATCGGTGGCCTTACGATGATGCAAAGCAACGCTGCGGACGTTTCGGACGCATCCGGCGATGCACAGTCGCACCCTTCGGAGTTCGGCTCTCCCTGACCGGCCGGTGCGGTCGATCTTGGTCGCGCCACGCCTTCGAAGATAATTTTGCTTACCAAAACCGAGCTCCCCGATCACGCCCGTGTGAGCCCGTCCACCGGAAGCCCAACTTCTCAATTTCGCCACAATCTGCCCCAGAGGCAGACATAATGGTCCGTTAGTCCGAACACTGAACCATCTTCCAGCACGGTGCCCGTGCCCATCGGAAGTATGTAAGGAGGCAATATGCGCATCGTCTTTGGACTTGTTCTTATCGCGGGTCTGGCTTTGGCCGGTTTCGCCGTATACATGGCCCAGAATTATATCGGCGCCTATCAAACCGCGCTTGAACAGGAACGCAGCAAAGCAACGGCCAGCATTCCGGTTCAGGAAATCTATGTTGCGACACGCGCATTAGATTACGGTGAGATCATTGCCCCGGAAGACATTGCCTTAATGCCGTGGCCAAAGCAAAGCCTGCCAGATAATTTCTTCGACGCAGCGACCCCGGTGAACGCCGAAGGTGCCGAGCTGCGCGTTGCGCTGCGCCCGATCGAAAAGAACGAAGCGATCATGGCCAGCAAGATCAGTGAACCGGGCGCAGATGCAGGCCTGACATCGCGGCTTGAACGCGGTCAGCGTGCCTTTGCGATCAAGGTCGACGTGGCGTCCGGTGTGTCCGGCTTTCTGCGCCCGACTGACCGGGTCGACATCTACTGGACCGGCCGCGTCAGAAGCAACGATCCCAACATGCCCAATGGTGAAGTCACCAAGCTGATCGAAACAGGGGTCAAGCTGATTGCCATCGACCAGACCTCCGAGACCGACACAACCCAAACCACGATTGCCCGCACCGTGACCGTTGCCGCCAGCCCGCAACAGGTGGCATCCTTGGCCCAAGCGCAATCGACCGGACGTCTGTCTCTGTCGCTGATGGGCCGTAACGATGACACCGTTGCGGAGGTGATCGAAGTCGACCAACGGTCTCTTCTGGGCCTCGGAGAACGTGCGGAAGAGGAAAAACCGCATTCGATTCAAGTTTGTACGATCCGAACCCGCCGCGGTGGCGAAGTGGTGGATATGCCCATCCCTTGTACAAATTGACGTTTTCCGCACCGCATCTGGTGAAACCACGAAATTCGCAGTCAACAAGGCGCAACATTATGTTGCGCCTTATCCACATGAAGCACCCCTCTGAAATCATTGATTCTTGCAATAAAAGCCGACTTAGCGCAGCTTGGTCGTAATATCGGGCAACAAGACCCACTTTTGAGGCGTGATCGGAAAGGCAGGTCACATGTATACGAGCAGTTCCTTCAAGGCCGTCCTGTTGGGCGCGGCCCTTGCTATTTCTCCGATGGCGCAAACAGCTTTCGCTGAAACTCTGCGTGTCATCCGGACCAATACTGAATCGACACTGAACGTTCCCATGAACCGTGCTGTGGTTGTCGAAAGCGAAGTTCCCTTTGCAGAGCTCAGCATCGCCAACCCGTCGATTGCAGATATCTCGTCCCTATCGGACCGAACCATCTACGTGCTGGGTAAGACGCCCGGCACAACGACATTGACGATCCTGGACGGAAACGGCCAGTTGATCACCAATGTCGATGTCCGGGTCGCCCCGGACCTGACCGAATTCAAAGAGCGTCTGCGGCAAATTCTGCCGGACGAGAAGATCGAAGTCCGAACAGCAAACGATGGCATCGTCCTGTCAGGCACCGTGTCGAGCACGATCCGCATGCAACGGGCGCTTGACCTGGCAACACGCTACGCACCGGAACGGGTCTCGAACCTGATGACCGTCGGCGGTGTCCAGCAGGTCATGCTCAAGGTGCGGTTCGCTGAAATGCAGCGGTCTGTTTCGAAATCCCTGCAAGCCTCGCTTGCGACAGGCGGATCGGTTCTTGACGGCGATCTTGGCCTTGAACTGGGTACCGGCAACGCAGCGCCATTGGCAGGAGTCGATTCTGTGTCGGACAAGCTCTTCTCAGGAGCTGGGTCGCAGGGAGCCATCATGTTCGGCTTCAACGCAGGTGGCCTCGAAGTGGGCATTCTGCTTGAAGCTCTGGAAGCCAAAGGCGTCGTTCGCACCCTCGCAGAACCGAACCTGACATCTCTTTCCGGGCAGGAAGCAACGTTCCTTGCCGGTGGTGAATATCCGGTGCCGGTGTCGCAGGAGGACGGTGCGATCACCGTGGAATTCAAACCCTTCGGCGTCGAACTCAACTTCATTCCGCGGGTTCTGGATGGCGACCTGATCAACCTCGAACTTGAGGCGGCGGTTTCGTCCATCGACCCAAGCAGCGGTGTCGACATCGGCGCGATCCGGATCGACGGCTTCAGCCGCCGTGAAACGACCACAACCGTGGAACTGCGCGACGGTGAAAGCTTTGCCATCGCAGGTCTGTTGCAGGACGACTTCCGCGACCTGAACAGCCAGGTTCCGTGGCTCGGGGACATCCCGGTTTTGGGTGCCCTCTTCCGCAGTGCCGAATACCAGCGCGAACAGTCGGAACTGGTGATCATCATCACGCCGCATCTGGTGACGCCGACACGGGGCGAAGCGCTTGCTCTGCCGACCGACCGGGTGCGCCCGCCAAGTGAAAAAGACCTGTTCCTCTTTGGACGCGTTGCCAGTGACTCGCGCAATCTGCGCGGTGCAGCGGGCGAAGTGGCGAAACAGGATTTCTCGGGTTCCTATGGCTATGTGATGGATTGAGGCGATGGCAGTTCAAAAGAATCTCCGCATTCCGATGGCCCTGACCGGGCTCGCACTTCTGGCGGCTTGCGCCAGCAGCGATCCAGTTTACAGCGCCTTCAACCGCGAAGCCGGAGCCCTGCTCGATACAGGCAATTTCGGCGCAGCCACCATGAACAACGTACAGATCATGAATGGCGAAAAGCGGTACACCTATGATCTGTCGCAGCGCTTTGCGAGCGAAGTCATGACAACCGTCAACTTTGCCTTCAACAGTGCGGTGCTGGATAGCGGCGCGCAGGACACGTTGCGTGAACAGGCGCAGTGGATCCGTCAATTTCCCGAAGTCCGCTTCCGCGTCTATGGCCACACCGATGCTGTGGGAAGCGAAGCGTACAACAAGCGTCTGGGCCTGAACCGTGCCCATGCGGTTGTCAATTTCCTGGCCTCGCAGGGCATCAGCAAGGATCGCCTCGAAGCTGTTGTCTCCTTCGGGGAAACACAGCCACTGATCGTGACCGAAGGGCGCGAGCGCCGCAACCGCCGCACCGTGACCGAGGTTTCGGGCTTCGTCGGCTCGCATCCCACTGTTCTTGAAGGCAGATATGCCGAGATCATCTATCGCGAGTATATCAACAGTGCAGCACCTCGGACCGGCCTGACCGGTATCCAGGGCACCGACTTCCAGTCCTCTCAATAAAAGCAAGGCCCCGAGAGGGGCCATGCCATCGGCCTGAAATACCGTACAATTTCGGTAATTCGGCCCCAATGTTGCCAAGTTTCCAAACGACTTTCGGACCGTAGCAGTCCTTCCCGAGCGAGTCGGGATTGGCGTTCTTGATACGTGCAAAATGCCGGTCACGGACGCCGCGAAGTTAGAGGAAACGAGGCAAATGACGAGTATCCTTCCAAGCACCCCGCAGCCGGCGCCCCTTGTTGCGTGCACGATCAGCCGGGATGTTCAGGAATTCGATCTCCTGATTGAAGACATGGAAGCCGTTCTGGGTGAAGCCTGGGGCGATCTTGGCTTCGATGAAGCCCTGCATTTCTTCACGCAGGAAGAGGGCGAGCATCTCGAGTTCGTTGCTCTCGCCATCGACGAAGAAGACGAGGCCAATGTTGAACACCTGTCTTCGATCATTGCGGCGGCCAAGGCCCGCAAGATCAAGGTTGTCCTGATCGCGCATGATGTGACGCCATCCGCGCTCCATCATCTTTTGCGTCAGGGCGCCGATGAATTTGTCCCCTACCCTCTTCCCGAGGGTGAACTGGAAGCTGCGATCGAGCGCATGCGCGCACCCGAAGTGACGCAGGCATCGCGAAAAGGTGAGCCCGGTGTAAAGCTGTCGCATGATGGCGACGGGGTCATCATCGCTGTTCAGGGCATGGCGGGCGGATGCGGTGCCAGCACCTTTGCCACCAATCTTGCGTGGGAACTGGCAACGGTAACCAAGGATAAGCCGCCGCGTGTCTGCATCATGGACCTTGGCCTGCAATTCGGCGCGGTCTCCACCTATCTTGACGTTCAGCGCCGCGAGGCGGTGCTTGAACTTCTGTCCGACATCGAAGCGATGGACGAAGACAGCTTCGGACAAGCCCTCGTGACGTTCGAGGAAAAGCTTCACGTTTTCACGTCGCCAGCCGACCTTCCGCCGCTCGACATCATCGGTCAAAGCCAGGTGCAGGCGCTGCTGGACACCGCCGCGCGGCATTTCGATTTTGTCGTGATCGACATGCCCCCCAGCCTTGTCCAATGGTCGGAAACCGTGCTGTGCGCGGCGCAGGTCTATTTCGGTGTGATCGAACTCGACATGCGGTCGGCACAGAACACCTATCGCCTCAAGCGTGCTCTTCAGGCCGAGGATCTGCCCTTTGACAAGATTCGTTTCGTGCTCAACCGGGCTCCGAAATTCACGGACCTTCAGGGCAAGAGCCGCCTCAAGCGGATGCAGGAAAGCCTTGATATTTCTGTTGATCTCCATCTGCCGGACGGTGGCCGCGCGGTCGCGGAATCCGGGGATCACGGTCAACCCCTTGCCCTGCAGCAGCCGAAAAACGCGCTGCGCAAGGAAATCGCCAAGCTGGCGCGGTCTCTCTACGAAGTCGGCCGCCCCGATGCTGAAGCTGCCTGAGGAGTCCGTCCTGAACAACGCCCAAGCTGTTGATAATGAATGAATAAACTGTGATTCCTGTAGCCATTTCCCGCAGGG
>NZ_JAEPMO010000149.1 GCF_017643905.1 Marivita sp. | reverse complement strand
TTCCAGCGAAAACTCATAGAACAGCGCCGCCTGTGCTTCCTGCCTCGGTCCCATCATCGCCGGTTCTCCCCCTCGATTTCAGGAATTGAATCAGCAGTTCAGACTTCGATCAAGGAAGAGTTTTTCAACAAAATACGCCGAGTTCGATAAAGTCTTAAACCGTAGATGCCAACGACTAATTCCACCTAAATTTCGGCTTCGTGGGGTCCTGAACGAAAATGTGCATCTCGTGATGCGCACTGGTGACCAACGCACCGCGAACATATTTTGTCTCACATCTATTTGATTTCCCCCTGCCATTTTCATGGTTAAGCGTTCTGTATGGAACTGCGGCTGGCACGATTCGCCATTCTGGCGACCAAACGGATGGTAGGGTTGATGCTCTTCCTCACAGTTTTTGTGTCTCAATTCGTGATATTCGCAGAAAGCTCGGCATCGACTGGGGCGCATGATCAACATTGGCTCCATGATGAAAGTCAGTCACACTGCACAATGGCCGACTCGTTGCTTTCTGTTTCATCGCCCGTCGACGTATGCTCAGACGATAGTGCAATGGCACATTGCTCAGTTGCTTCATGCTGTATTCACAGCGCGTGCGATTGGGAAACCACGACATTCGATGATGTCATGTTGGATCAAAGTCATCGCTTCAACGATGACACGGCCATGTTTTCGCGTTCATCAATCCCTCACGACCGACCTCCCCGTCTCGATTGATCGCTCTTCCGAGTGGTTGGTGCATGACCAGTGCCCGCCTTTTTGATCGACGAGAGGCGACCTGACCCTGTTTCAGGTTGACACCGAGGTACCACATGCGTGGACGATATTCTGCCCTAAGCATCCTGGCGCTTGCCACAGGCGTTACCGGAGGCATCCTTTTAGAAAGACTGCATCTCAACCCGGCGGACATGGCCGGGAGTGATGGTCCTGAGGTGCTGTATTGGGTGGCGCCAATGGATCCGAATTTTCGCCAACCCGGACCGGGAAAGTCCCCGATGGGTATGGATTTGATCCCGGTTTACGCGGGACAGGAACCCACTGGCGATCCCGCTGAGGTGACGCTTTCCGCTGCCGAGATCAATGCGATTGGGGTGCGTACCGCGCTCGCGCAGGTATCCGAGATTTCACATCGTATCGAAACGGTGGGCTTCGTCGGCTATGATGAACATCTGACAAGCCATGTCCACACACGTGTGGACGGTTGGATCGAAGTCCTGAATGTGCGTGCTGTCGGCGATCAGGTACGCAAGGGCGACGTGTTATTCGAAGTGTTCTCCCCGGAATTTGCTCTCGCGAGCTACGACTTCATTCGCTCGAAGAATGAAGGTCTCGGAATTTCTCTCGAAGCCGCACGAACCAAGTTGCGCAGTCACGGTGCGACCGAGAACCAGATCGCAGAGATCGAGGAAACCGGCGAAGTTGCACGGCGTATTCGTGTCGAAGCGCCCCGGGACGGTGTTGTCATTGGTCTTGCCGCCGCAGATGGCATGTTCCTGCAGCCCGGCACACAGGCCGTATCCATCACAGACCTCAGCGAGGTCTGGCTGATCGTGGATGTGTTCGAGCGCGATATTGCCCGGATGACGGATGACATGCGGGCCATCGCCCGATTTGAACATCTTCCGGGGCGGACCTTCGAAGGCAAGATCGACTACGTCTACCCAGAGCTGGATCCCAAAACACGCACCCTTCCGGTGCGTCTGCGCTTCGACAACGCGGAAGGCCTCCTGCGACCTAATATGTTTGGCACTGTCAGTCTTCTTCCGGCCCAGAGCCGAACAGCTTTGACCGTTCCGTCCGAAGCAATCATCCGCACAGGGGCCGCTGAACGGGTGATCCTGAAGACCGGCGAAGGCACGTTTATACCAAGACTTGTCACCACCGGTTTGCGTGACAATTTCGGCGGCGGCGGGCGCACCGAGGTGGTTCAGGGGCTTGCTCCAGGTGAGGAAGTTGTCGCCTCGGCGCAGTTCCTGATCGACAGCGAAAGTGCTCTGAATGCAGGGTTGATGCGCATGGCGCCAACGGATGACGCTCCCGCACGCGGCGCTGGCGAATTGGTCGCATTGGACCGCGATGCACGCATTGCAACGATCCGACATGACAACTTGGAAAGTCTTGATTGGCCTGCCATGACCTCCAGCTTTCCAGTCCGCGCGGATGTGGCGCTTGATCGCCTCACTCCTGGAACGCAGGTCGCCTTTCGTGCAGCGCGCGGGGCGGACGGACTACTTGGCCTGATCGACCTTGGCAATGACGACGGTATCGCGGCGACCGGGAACGGTAAGGTGATGGCGGTGACCGCTGATGGCAAGCTGACGCTGTCGCATGATCCCATACCGGAACTTGGTTGGCCGGCCATGGAAATGGACATGCCGGTTGCAGGTTTTGATCCGGCCACCGTGCCATTGGATGCCCCGGTCGAGTTTGACCTCAGCAAGGGCGATGACGGTCTCTTTACCATCGTCGCGGTGCGCGCCGATGGAATGGACACTGCGCCTGCCATGACCATGGACATGACCAAATCGGCACCCATGTCCGATGTCGCGCCTGCGATCGCCGTCACTGGGATCATTGACGCACTGAACCAGATAAACCGAATGGCGACCATCACACATGGGCCAATCGTCGAAATCGGAATGCCTGGTATGACGATGGATTTCGCGATCGAAGAAGGGCTTGACCTTGCGGGACTTCCCTTGGGCACTGAAACAATGCTCAGCTTCAGCCGGCCTGATGGAATGACGATGGTTCTAAGCGCAGCTGAACCCATGACCCCACCGGTCATTGTGTCGGGAACGATTGATGCGGTGGATGTCGATGCGCGTATGGCAACAATCAGCCATGGTCCGATCATGGAAATCGGCACGACCGGGATGACGATGGGGTTTGCACTGGACCCGTCGCTTGACCCGAAGGCACTGCCTATCGGTGTCGAGGCAGAGCTTACCTTTGCACGACCGGACGGGATGACAATGATCCTCAAGGAAGTCGAGCCGATACAGCCCCCGATGGAAGTCAGCGGTACTGTGAACTCCATCGACATGGACACAGGCATGGCCAACATCACCCACGGACCCATGACCGAAATCGGCATGCCGGGAATGACGATGGACTTCGCTGTCGATGGAAGTCTTGATCCTGCATCCCTTCCTGTGGGGACCGAAGTCACCTTGCTTTTGCATCGTAATGCTGACTTCTCCATGACGCTGGTCGGCGCACGCGCCCCAGAGGTGACACAATGATCCCGGCCATCATCCGCGCTTCCATCGCCAACCGGGTGATCATTCTCGCGCTGGCGATCATGATGGGCGTTGCCGGTGTCTGGGCGATCCGCGAAACGCCAGTGGATGCGATTCCTGATCTATCAGACGTACAGGTAATCGTGCGGACACCCTTTGCGGGGCAAGCTCCGCAGGTGGTCGAAGATCAGGTCACTTATCCCATCGCCACGGCGATGCTGGCCGTGCCGGGTGCCAGCGATG
This sequence comes from Marivita sp., assembly GCF_017643905.1. Classification (GTDB taxonomy): domain Bacteria; phylum Pseudomonadota; class Alphaproteobacteria; order Rhodobacterales; family Rhodobacteraceae; genus Marivita. Next base: position 6,421 of record NZ_JAEPMO010000149.1, on the reverse strand, counting down.
TGCGTGGCTTTTCGTTCTTCGGTGACAGCTATGTCTATGTTGTTTTCGAGGACGGCACCGATCTTTACTGGGCGCGGACACGCGTGCTGGAGTATCTCGGCCAAATCACCGCAAACCTGCCAGAAGGTGTCTCGCCGCAGCTTGGGCCGGACGCAACCGGTGTTGGCTGGATCTATCAATACGCCTTGATCGACCGCACCGGCGGGCATGACTTGGCACAATTGCGCACGCTTCAGGACTGGTTTCTCAAATACGAATTGCAGACCGTCGACGGCGTCTCCGAAGTGGCGACCATCGGCGGCATGGTCAAACAATATCAAGTTGTCATCGATCCGAACAAGCTGCGCGCCTATGACGTAACTCTGACGCAAATCCGCAATGCCATCCAAAACGCCAACCGCGAAACTGGCGGATCGGTGATCGAGATGGGCGAGGCTGAATTCATGGTCCGCTCCACCGGCTATGTCGACGACTTGGCCGATCTTGCCAAGGCGCCCCTCATCGTGAACGACAGGGGCGCTGCCCTGACATTGGGGGATGTGGCTGACATTCGGTTCGGTCCCGAGATGCGGCGCGGTGTTGGCGAGCTGGACGGCGAAGGTGATGCTGTGGGCGGCGTCGTGATCCTGCGCTGGGGCGGCAATGCACTGGCCACGATCAAGGCCGTCGAGGCGCGGATCGAGGAACTGCGCGCATCGCTTCCCGAAGGCGTCGAGATCGTCACGACATACAACCGCGCGGGCGTGATTGAACGTGCCATCGAGAACCTGCAGAAAAAGCTGACCGAGGAATTCATCGTTGTCATCCTCGTCTGTGCGGCCTTCTTGCTGCACATCCGGTCGTCTCTGGTGATCCTTTTGTCCCTGCCGCTGGGCATATTTGCAGCCTTCATCATAATGAAATTGCAGGGTGTGAACGCCAACATTATGTCGCTTGGCGGTATTGCGATTGCCATTGGCGCAATGGTGGATGCTGCGATTGTGATGATCGAGGCGATGCACCGGCGGCTTGAGACTGAAAAACTGACCAACCAGAACCGATGGCGGATCGTGACCGACTGCGCCACCGAAGTGGGTCCGGCACTGTTTTTTTCGCTGGCGATCATCACTGTCAGTTTCCTGCCTGTCTTCGTGCTTGAAAGTCAGGAAGGCCGACTTTTCAAACCGCTGGCCTTTACCAAGACCTACGCCATGGCAGCCGCCGCGATCCTGTCGATCACGCTGGTTCCAGTGCTGATGGGGTATTTTGTCCGTGGCCGGATACTGGCCGAACACAAGAATCCGCTGAACAGGATCGTGATCTGGATTTACCGCCCGTTTCTGGATGCCGCTGTTGCGTGGCCGTGGGCGACAACCATGTTGGCCGGCCTGCTTGTGGCGTCCATGTGGTGGCCGCTCCAACGCATCGGCACCGAATTCATGCCCGAACTGAACGAGGGTGATTTTCTCTACATGCCCACGCTTTATCCCGGTGTGTCCATCGGGAAGGCGCGCGAAGTCTTGCAGCAATCTGACAGACTGATCGCGACTGTGCCCGAGGTCCTGACCGTCCATGGCAAACTCGGGCGCGCAGACACTGCCACCGACCCGGCCCCGCTTACTATGATCGAAACCACGATCCAGTTGCGCCCGGAGAGCGAATGGCGCGAGGGCATGACCATGGAAATGATCCGCGACGAGCTGGATCGGGTCGTGCAGATCCCCGGTGTTACGAATGTCTGGATTCAGCCGATCAAGAACCGCATCGACATGCTGGCGACCGGGATTAAGACCCCCGTGGGCGTCAAGATTTCAGGTGCCGACCTGAGCGTGATCGAACAGATTGGCATTGAGGTCGAACGCGTTGTTGCGGGTATCGAAGGCACGGCCTCGGCCTACGCGGAACGTCCCATCGGTGGGCGATTTGTGGAGATCGACGTCAACCGCGACGCGGCTGCCCGGTACATGATGAGCGTGCGCGATGTGCAGGATGTGGTGCAGACCGCAATCGGCGGTATGCAGGTGTCCGAGTCCGTCGAGGGTCTCGAACGTTTTCCCATCAACCTGCGCTATCCGCAGGAATGGCGAAACAGTCCCGAGCGGCTCCGTGATCTTCCACTCGTCACACCATCGGGTGCGCATATCCCACTTGGCGCGCTTGCCGAGATTAAGGTGGTCGACGGCCCGGGCATGATCCGCTCGGAAAACGCCCGCCGCACTGGCTTTGTGTTCATCGACATCGCTGGACGTGATCTCGGCGGATACGTCAACGAGGCGCGCGACGTGGTCGCTAAGGAAGTGACTCTGCCACCCGGCTATTCCATCACGTGGTCTGGCCAATACGAATATATCCAGCGCATGCAGGAGCGGTTGAAACTGGTCGCCCCGGCAACGCTGCTGATTATCACATTGATGCTCTTCATGGCATTCAACCGCGTGATCGAAGTGGGCATCATCCTTGCCGCCTTACCAGTGGCGCTGGCAGGTGGCGTCTGGTTCCTGTGGTATCTCAGCTTTGACATTTCGGTCGCCGTTCTCGTTGGCTTCATTGCGCTTGCGGGCGTTGCAGTCGAAACGGCCATCGTCATGCTTTTGTACCTCAACCTCGCTTGGGAGAAGCGCAAGAAACTGGCGATATCCGAGGCCCGCAAGATGACCCCCACCGATGTCGAAGAGGTTGTCTTCGAAGGGGCATTGCTGCGCGTACGGCCCAAGGTGATGACGGTGGCAACGATCTTCGCCGGGCTGATCCCAATCATGTATGGCACGGGCACCGGATCAGAGATCATGCAGCGCATTGCCGCTCCGATGGTGGGCGGTATGGCGACGGCAACCCTGCTGACGCTCTTTGTGATCCCCTCGATTTTCGTGATCTGGAAGCGGCTCGCTTTGTCCCGCGTCAATCGCGAATTGCAACAGACCTCTGTGGCAAAGCCGGATTCAACCCCCGGTGCCGTCCCAGCGGAATGACCCTGAAACTCCTCACCACAACTTGAAAGACTGTTTATGAAAAAGCTTACCCTGACTCTCGTGGCACCTCTCTTTGCAGCATCTGCTGCGTTTGCTCAAATGAACCATGGCACCATGGATCACTCCAACATGCCAATGACGGACGTGCAGATGGAAGGTGCGGTTCACACGAAAGCCGTCGTTAACTCCATCGCCGAAGGCTCGGCGAATGTCAGCCACGACCCCATCCCCGAAATCGGCTGGCCAGCCATGACCATGGATCTTGCTCTTGCACCAGACGCGCAAATGATGGGCGAAGTCGCTGCGGGCGATGCCGTAACACTCATGCTGATCAAGGGTGATGACGGCATGTACATGATTGGAGCAATGCTTCCCGAGTAACTTCGGACACAGCAAACCTTGTCGCAGGCAGGTCATCTGAACACTTGCCTGCGACCGACTACCAAAGGAGTCCTACCATGAACATGCGTTCATTGATTGCCGGTGCCGGGCTTGCCGCTTTGATGATTGCTGGCTGGGCAATATTTGTCAGAGAGCCTGCACAAATCGCCACAACGCAACAAGAACCCGGTCAGGCATTGGTCGAAGTAGCGTTGCCTGTGAATCTGACCGACAAGGAACAGATTGGCGCGCGGGCGTTCGACGCGAAATGTGCGGACTGCCATGGAGAAAACGCGGCTGGACGTGATGGTATGGGACCACCGCTCGTTCATATCATCTACGAGCCGAACCATCACGGTGATCACGCATTCCACCTCGCCGTGATGAATGGCGTCCGGGGGCACCACTGGCCTTTTGGCAACATGCCGGCTGTTGACGGGCTGACAAACGGTGACGTCGATACAATTGTCGCATATGTACGTGCGTTACAACGTGCCAACGGTATCAACTGAACGAAATCTACGAGGACACCTTTATGACGATCTTCCGCGCAGCGCTGTTTGCCCTTTTGGCTGTCGTCGTACTGACAAGTCACGCAGCGTATGCCCACGCTTCCAAGCAAGGAACGCGCCCTGCAGATGGGGCCGTGTTGACCGCGCCCCCCGAAACAGTTGGAATGACATTCGACATGGCTATGCGCGTGACGCTTGTTTCGCTGACTGATCAGGACGGCAAAGCTTATGATCTGGCGCGTGACGATGACATGCAGCCGGTTACGGTTTTTGATGCAATTCCCCCGGCCTTGCCTGTCGGCACCTACACTGTGGATTGGCGAGGGCTGGCAGATGATGGTCACCCGATGCAAGGCTCGTTTACTTTCGTAGTGGTCGAATAAGAGGTCATGCTCGACGCATTTGCATCTGCCGATGGCGTCACGTGGCTGTCTATCTGCGTCAAGACACTGGTCTATGCGACCACCCTGGTGTCCGTTGGATCGGTATTGGTCATCCTTTCCTTGCGAAGCCTTCCAGAAACTGAGCGAGAGCGCTTCAGAAAAGTTGCCGCTCTGATGGCTGTTGCTGCAGCAGCGTTGTCGCTCGTGCGTCTGCCCATTCGGGCAAGCTTCCTGATGGGCGGCACGTGGGCCGGTGCAACAGAGCCTATGATGCTCGAAATGGTCATGGACAGCCCGCTTGGAGATTCCATCTTCCTGCGTTTGATTGGTTTGGCATTGATCTGCACGATCCTGCTGCGCAACCGGATTTGGTACCGTGTGGCAGCTTTGGGAGTGTTCTTGGTCGCAGTCTCCTTTGCCCTGCGCGGCCATGCTCTGGAGGAGCCACGATTTTTGTTGGGCGGGCTCGTTACACTCCATATTCTTGGCCTGTCATTCTGGATCGGAGTTTTCTGGCCGCTTCACCGTCTTTCCACGCAGGGAAAACTGGCGGATGCAGGGGCGCTTGCCGAAGAGTTTGGACAGAAGGCTACGTGGATCCTGTCCGGCCTGGTTCTGGCTGGGATTATAACGCTTCTGTTGCTGACCGGGGGACGTCTGTCCTTGCTTACGTCTGCGTATAACCAATTCTTTGCAATCAAACTTGCCTTCTTTGCGTGCGTTTCGGGGTTGGCTGCATGGAACAAATTCCGTCTGACACCTGACTTGTTGGGGGAGGTGTCTGGCTCTGGAATTCGTATGAGCCAATCCCTCAAAATTGAAGCAATCCTGCTGGCAATCATCCTGCTGGTCACAGCCTCGCTGAGCACGGTCAGTTCGCCACAGTAAAGAAGTGACTGGGATATTTTGTGAGCCGCGCCTGAACGATCTGACGATCACCATGGAACGGGACTATGAGAGATAGGGTTCAGGTCGTCTCCCAAGCGCATTTTCAATGTTTACGCATCGCTACCCAAAGCAGCGGTAAGCCTGTGACCAACCCAAGGGCAAGCGTTGCCCAAGTGACGCGTTCAAAGTTTCCTCTGACCGCCTCGTTCCCGAAATGTGTGAGCAGAAAGCTTGCAGGAATGATGCCCGCGAGGGTTGCAAGCGCGAAGCGCCATGCGTGAAGACGGCTCAGCCCGGCCGCATAACTGATCATGTCAAAGGATACGAACGGCATCAGACGGCTTGCAAACACCGTGGCGGTCAATGCGGCCTGCGAACCAAGCAGTCCAGCGTCAACCCTGTCACCAAAAACGCGCCTCAGGACGTCATGCCCTAGGAGCCGTGCGAGGCCAAACGCGATCAGCGCCCCAAGCTCTGCCCCGATTACGACAAACACGGTGCCCCAGACATGCCCGTAAGCCGCTCCGGCCGCCAGCGCAATTGGTGCGCTCGGGATAGGGCTGGCAACGACCGCAACGGTCATAAGAGTGATGATCATCACCGGGCCCCAGAACCCGGCACGCGCCACCAGCTCTTCCAGACGCTCGCTGTCAATCAGGTCACGGGCCCAGGCGAAGGTAGACGGCGCGAAGAGCCAAGTGCCCAGTAAGGCTGTTCCAAGGATCGCCAAAACGATCAGGATGATCGTGCGCAGCCTCATTTCAGTTCGAGACAACGGGCATTGCATTAAGGTGCGAGGCCTTTTCGGCAAGGATCAAGAAGTCGACATTCTCGATCGCGTGAAGTTCGGCTTTGAACCTGGTTTTCATCATCGTCTTGACAGGGACGTCTGCACGCAATGCAAAGATGAAAATCCCGCCGGTCGAGTCAGTCATTGATTAATCCTTCTGAAGGCTTGGCAAATGATAAACGACCGAAACTGCACTGCAGTGCTCTCCATTAGGCCAGATCAGCAAGTCCGTTCCACATGAAAGCTCTATGCCAGAGAAGTATTCCAGCATCATGCTTGATTCAGGCCAACAGCAGATCAGACCGAACGCGCAGTCTTGCGGATACGCTCGAATACCCACGAGTCGCTCAGGATTTAGTTTCCAAACAAAAGCGAAGTGTGTTGGATGTCACTGAGAACTGACCCAGCAACGATCAACATTGTCACTGAGAATTGACCCATGTGGAACCCTCCCCCTGACGGGATTTGTCGGGGGTCATTGGAGTGATCGACATGGATATTTTGAGCGTCATTCGACGT
>NZ_JAEPMO010000046.1 GCF_017643905.1 Marivita sp. | reverse complement strand
GGAAGTGCTGCGCGGGGCCAAAGCCGATCCCGATAGCAGCGCCTCGCAAGAGTTCATCGACCTGCAACTGGGCGACCGGGCCTATCTGGCGGACAAGACGGATATCGGAACGTATTTTGCCGTGATCCGGGGACTTTCCGACGTGACCGAAGCGGACGCAGTGATGGACCTTTTCGTGCGCGGCGAGCAGACCACCATCAACGACGCGTTCGAAGCGACAAATGCGCTCTACAATGCAGCGCTTGCGGCGGATGGCGGAGATTTCCTGATCCAGCTCGTTGGTATCGTCGACGATCCATTCGCGATCTGATCCATCCTTTCCAACCTCTGCGACAGCGCGCCCCTCGACGGGCGCGCTGTTCGTTTTAGCTACTCTCCAAGCGAGCGAAGCGACGAGGCAGAGCAAGATGAAGATCGCGATCATTGGGTCCGGCATGTCCGGTCTGGCCTGCGCCAACCGACTGTCCAAGGCGGGTCTGACGCCGACAGTGTTCGACAAAGGCCGGGGCATCGGCGGACGCATGGCCACCCGCCGGGCCGATGGTGGATTTCAATTTGACCACGGCGCGCAGATAATTCCGTCGGAAACCGAAGGGTTCCGCGCTTTGCTCGAAGAGGCGAAGGCAGCGGGCCATGTTGCGGATTGGGACAGCGGCGATGGCAAACCCCATGTCGTCGGAACACCCGGTATGACGGCGCTTACCAAGTATCTCGCCCACGGCCTCGACCTGCATCAGCAAACCGAGGTGACCTCCGTCACGCAGACCAACGCAGGATGGGAACTTACCGCAGACCAACCGCTTGGCATCTTTGACCACGTTGTCTGCACGGCACCCGTCCCACAGACAAACAAGCTGGTGGGGCCTGCCCTGAGCGACCCGCTTGACCGGGTGGTCTATGCGCCAAGCCTGACGCTGATGGTTGCGCTCAAACGTCCGTTGGACGCGCCTGCCACGCAGACCAACCCAACCGATGCCTTGGCGTGGATCGCCCATGACAGCGCAAAGCCGGGTCGATCAACGGAAAACTGTTGGGTGGCGCAGGCCAGCGCGGATTGGAGCGCCACTCATCTCGAACTCAGCAAGGACGAGATCGCAACGCGGATGCTCGATCTTTTCCTGACGCACCATCGCCTTGATGCAACCGACGTGGCCTATGCCACCGCCCACCGCTGGCGCTATGCGCTGGTGACCGAGCCGCTGGGCCAACCTTATGTCAAATCCCACGACGGCACGCTCTACGCGGGTGGCGACTGGTGCCTTGGCCCCCGGATCGAGCACGCATGGCAAAGCGGCACTGCCATCGCCGATGACATCCTGCGCAGCGCATGACCCTGAACGAGCCGCGCATCCAGCGACTGATCACCCTGATCAAGGCCGCGCTGACCCCGCCACCGGGCATGGGGCGGATTGCGCTTGCGCTGACCATGGGCGCGGTCTGCCACCTGATCTTTGCAGTCGCCGTGCTGTCGATGATGGTGGCCATGTTCTTCGGTATGAGCGAAAGCTTCGGCACCGTTCCTTGGCCCTGGGCAGTCCTCGCGAACGCCGCGCTGATCCTGCAATTCCCGCTGGTGCATTCGTTCCTGCTCTCGAAACGCGGCACGAGGATCGTGGCCCGCCTGATCCCCGGCCCACATGGCGGGACACTGGCCACCACCACCTACGCGATCATCGCCTCGCTGCAACTGGCCGCCCTGTTCCTCCTGTGGACCCCCAGCGGCATCATCTGGTACCGCGCCGAAGGCACCGCCTTTGTCGGGATCTGCGCCGCCTACGCCGCCACATGGCTCCTGTTGCTCAAGGCCAGTTTTGACGCCGGGGCCGAGGTGCAATCGGGCGCGCTGGGTTGGATGTCACTCTTGGGCAAGATCAAACCGGTCTTCCCCGACATGCCAACACAGGGCCTCTTCCGCCTGATCCGCCAACCGATCTACGTGGCCTTTGCTTTGACCCTCTGGGCGGTGCCGGTCTGGACGCCCGACCAACTTGCCCTCGCGATCAGCTACACTGTCTACTGCTTGCTCGCACCGCGCCTGAAGGAAAAGCGTTTCGAACAACGCTATGGCGCAGCCTTTGATCGCTATCGCGACCGTGTGCCCTATGTCCTGCCGAAACTGACCACCAAGGAGCCAAAAGATGGCGCAAACCCGGCGCAACAACCTTGAGATCTACGACGACGTTGCCGACCGCTGGTGGTCCGACGACATCCGCTGGGTCCGCACGCTCAAGAACATGGTGCCCGGACGGCTCAGCTGGTTTGACCGCAAGTTCGACTGGCAGGGCAAAGATGTGCTCGACCTTGGGTGTGCGGGAGGGTTCATGGCCGAGGCACTCGACGATCGCGGCGCTCGTGTCACGGGGATTGACCCCGCGAAAGAGGCCATCGCTGCTGCAAGCGCCCATGCGGCGCAGGAAAGGCGGTCCATCCGCTACGATGTCGGCGTGGGCGAGGCGTTGCCCTATGCCGATGCCAGCTTCGACGCCGTGGTCTGTGTCGATGTGCTGGAGCACGTCCAAAGCTTGCCCAAAGTCATCTCCGAAGTGGCCCGCGTTTTGCGCCCCGGTGGCATGTTCCTCTTCGACACGATCAACCGCAACCCCATCGCCCGTTTGGCCACAATCACCATGGCCGAAGACGTGCTCAAGCTGTTGCCCAAGGGCACGCATGATCCGGAAATGTTCATCAAACCCGCCGAATTGCGCACCGAACTGGACCGTGCTGGTTTCACCACGGGCCAAATGGTCGGCCTCGGCCCGCGCGGGATCAACGGCAGGGGCGATTTCACCTTCGGACGCGTGCCCGGCACGATGATCATCTACATGGGCACCGCGCGAAAAACCGACCGGACAGGAGGCTGACATGACAACCCTTGCTTTGCTCTCGACCGCGCTCCTTTTCGGCGGCATGGTTCTTTACTCCTTCGGGTTTGCCGCGTTCCTCTTCACAGCATTGCCCGCCGAGACCGCAGGCCCGACGATCCGCCGCGCATTCCCGCATTTCTATCTCTTCGTGATCGCCGGGGCAGGGCTGTCGGCGGTGTTTCTCGCGATATCCGACCCGCTGTCAGCCGGGATCATGGCCGCCATCGCGCTGACCACCATCCCGACCCGCCAAATCCTGATGCCCGCAATCAACGCCGCCACCGATGCCGGGAACAAGCGCCGCTTCGGCATGTTGCACGGGTTGTCGGTTGTGATCACTTTGATCCACATTGTTGCCGCAGCCTATGTGCTGCACCGCTTTATCGGTTGACTTATGGGTGCTTAGGCCCCATGTGCACCTCATCGCCGCGCAGCCGCGTGAGCTTGCCGCGCCCGTCATCTTGGGCGCACCGGCGATAGACGCATTCAGTTCCCCATCACGCAGGGTCCCTGACGCAGCACCAGACAGTGCGGGGCGCTCCCGTATGGTCTTAAGGTTCTGCGACACCCTCGTTTGCCGCACTGATGCGGCACCATACCCTCCGTGTGCGCAACCGCATGCGGACGCAAAGGATACCTTTTGTCTGATTTTGAAACTCTGGGCCTCAAGCCCGTTCTCCTCGCCGCTCTCAAAGACGCTGGCCTTACCACACCCACTCCGATCCAGGACAAGGCGATTCCGCTTGCCATGGCGGGCAACGATGTTCTGGGCCTTGCCCAGACCGGCACCGGCAAGACAATGGCCTTCGGCATCCCGCTGGTCAGCCACCTGATGGACATGCCCGAACGCCCTGCCGCGAAAACCGCGAAATCGCTGATCCTCGCACCGACCCGCGAACTGGTGAACCAGATCGCCGAAGCGCTGCGCACCCTGACCAAGAAAACCCACCTCAAAGTGAATGTCGTGGTCGGTGGCCAGTCCATCAACAAGCAGATCCATCACCTGCTCAAAGGCACGGACATTCTGGTCGCCACACCGGGTCGTCTGATTGACCTGATGGACCGCAAGGCGGTTGATCTGCGCACCGTCAAGCACCTCGTGCTGGACGAGGCGGATCAGATGCTCGACATGGGCTTCATCCATGCCCTGCGCCGCATCGCGCCCAAGCTCGGCACACCGCGACAGACCATGCTGTTCTCGGCCACAATGCCAAAACAGATGGAAGACCTGAGCGCAGCCTACCTCACCAATCCGCAGCGTGTGCAGGTCGCCCCTCCGGGCAAGGCTGCCGACAAGGTCACCCAATCGGTGCACCACCTGTCCAAGGCCGACAAACCCGCCAAGCTGCGTGAAATCCTGTCGCGCGACCTCGATGCGCTCACTCTCGTTTTCTCCCGCACCAAACACGGCGCGGAAAAGCTGATGAAGGGTCTTGTGGCCGACGGTTACAATGCCGCGTCCATCCACGGCAACAAAAGCCAGGGCCAACGCGACCGCGCCATCAAGGCGTTCCGCGATGGCGAGATCAAGGTGCTGGTCGCCACGGATGTGGCAGCGCGCGGCATCGACATTCCCGGTGTGGCCTATGTCATCAACTACGATCTGCCCGATGTGCCCGACAACTACGTCCACCGCATCGGCCGCACCGCCCGTGCAGGCCGTGAAGGCGAGGCGATTGCCTTCTGCGCGCCGGATGAGGCGGATCTGCTGCGCCAGATCGAGAAGCTGATGAAGATCGAGATCCCCGTGGCCAGCGGTTCGGCTCCGAAAGACCCGGTCGCCCGCAAACCGCAGACCCGTGGTCAGGGCCGTGGTGGCAAAGGTGGGCAAAGCCGCCCCGCCGGTGCCGCGGCCAAGCCGAACGGCAACCGCCGCCGCCGCAACCGGGCGCGGAAAGCCGCTTAAGAGACCTTCGCGTCCCTTCTTCGGTTTTCAAATACTTCAGGGGGGTGTGGGGGGAAAGCGTCCCCCCACCTTTCGGAGCGGCCCCGCCGCTTCGATCCCAAGTCGCGCAGCGCCCCGCAATTTCCCCAAGGTCACCCCTCCCACACGGCCAGACCGGTCCTATGTTGAGGCCAAAGCCAGTGACAGAGGGAGCACGCCGCGATGCAACTCAGGATCAATGGAACGCTTCACGAGGTCGATGTCGAAGACGACATGCCGCTCCTGTGGGTCCTGCGCGATGAGCTTGGTCTGACCGGCACCAAATTCGGCTGCGGCATCGCGCAATGCGGCGCCTGTACGGTGCATCTGGATGGCGTTGCTGTCCGCTCCTGCCAGACTCGGGCCATCGACGCAGAAGGTGCGGACATCCGCACCATCGAAGGTCTTGGCACTCCCGAAGCGCTGCATGCGGTGCAGGCGGCATGGCTCACCGAACAGGTGGCCCAATGCGGGTACTGCCAGTCCGGCCAGATCATGCAGGCCGCCTCTCTTCTCGCCGAAAATCCGCAACCCTCCGATCAAGAGATCGACGACGCCATGTCGGGCAATCTTTGCCGCTGTGGCACCTATCCCCGCATCCGCGCCGCTGTGAAGCGCGCCGCAAGCCTGATGCAGGAGGGCTGATCGTGGGACGCCTCAAAACCATCGCCCGCCGCACGTTTCTCATTGGCTCTGCCGCCGTTGTCGGCGGTGTCGCTTTCGGCGTCTACACCGTGCGCAAACCGCATGAGAACCCGCTGACGGCTGGGGCGGGAGAGGCGGTTCTGACACCGTATGTCAAAATCACCGCTGATGGCATCACCCTCATTACGCCCCGCGCGGATTCGGGGCAGGGGGTCTACCACGTGCAGGCCGCGCTGATCGCCGAGGAACTGGATGTCGATCTCGACCAGATCAAGGCCGATCCCGGCCCGCCCAGCCCCGCCTATTGGAACACCGCACTTGCGGCCGAGGCTGCAGAATTCCTGGTGCCTGCCGCTGGCATGATGCAGGACATTGCTGAAGGGGCGGTGAACTCTGTCATGAAGGTGATGGGCCTCCAGATCACGGGCGGCTCCACCAGCGTGCCCGATCAGTTCGAAAAACTGCGTTTGGCAGGCGCGTCTGCGCGCGAGACGATCAAGGCCGTGGTGGCGGAACGGGAAGGTGTGGCGGTCGCGGACCTCACCACCGCGTCCGGCAACGTGATTTTACCAGATGGTCAAAAAATCCCCTACACCAGCCTCGCCGCCGATCTGGCGGGTGCCGAAGTTGTGCAGGACGTCCCCCTCCGCGATCCATCGCAATGGCGCTATATCGGCAAGCCGATGCAGCGGATCGACATGCTGGCGAAAAGCACGGGGACGCAAGGCTACGGCATCGACGCATCGGTCGAGGGCATGGTCCACGCCACCGTCCTGATGAACCCCGCGCAGCGTGGTGGGATGTCGGACTATGACGCCTCCGAAGCGCTTGCCATGCGGGGCGTCAAAGCCGTGGTCCCGATCACCGGTGGCCTTGGGATTGTCGCCGACAACACATGGCGCGCGTTCCGCGCCGCGCAGGCGATCAACGTCACGTGGGAAGACCCAACCTTTCCGCTCGAGCAAGCGGAGCATTGGGCCGCACTTGAGGCGGCGTTCACACCTGACGCGCAGGACAGTCAGAAACGCAACGACGGCGATGTGGACACCGCCCTCAGCGATGGCGAGGTCCTTACCGCCGAGTACCGCGCGCCCTATCTGGCCCATGCGCCACTTGAGCCGGTGAACGCCATCGTCCGCGTGGACGATGACCGCGCCGAGGTTTGGACCGGCACACAAATCCCGCGTTTCATTCAGGCCAATGTCAGCCGCATCACCGGCATTCCGGCCGACAACGTGACCGTGCATGTTCTGATGATGGGCGGCAGTTTCGGGCACCGGCTGGAAGACGAAGTGGTCAAACAAGCGACCGAGATCGCGATGCAGATGAAGGGCACGCCGGTCAAGCTGACCCTCTCGCGCGAAGAGGACATGATCCACGACTTCCCCCGCCAGATCGCGATGGCGCGGATGCGGGGCAAGGTGGCGAACAGGCAGGTCGAGGCGCTGGATCTGGGCATCGCCATGCCCTCGGTCATGGCCTCGCAACTCAGCCGCCAAAACCAACCCGCCCCCGGACCGGACAGCCAGATCGTGGCGGGCGCGTGGGAACAGCCCTTTGCTATCCCGCACCAGCGCGTGACGGGCTATCGCGCCCAGCAGCTTGCGCCGATCAGTTCATGGCGCTCGGTCGGCGCATCCTCCAACGGGTTTTTCTACAACGCTGCCCTCGACGAGTTAATCGAAGCTGCGGGCGCCGACCCTTTGGAGGAACGTCTGCGCCTCTGCAGCGATCCACTGGCGCGGCAGGCATTGGAGGCAGTCGCCGAGATGTCGGGCTGGTCCGGCATTGGTGGTATGGCCAATGGCTCAAAGACCGGTCGGGGTGTGGCGATGACCAAGTCGTTCGGCGTCCATTGCGCACAGGTGATCGAGGTTACCGACGCGGACGCTGGCCTTCGCATCGACAATGTTTGGGTTGCTGCCGAAGTGGGCCGGGTTGTCGATCCGGTCAATTTCGAGAACCTTGTGCAGGGTGGGGTGATCTATGCGCTGGGTCACGCCATGAATTCCGAGATCACTTATGCGGGCGGCGTGGCTGAGCAGTCGAATTTCGACCTGAATCCGGGCATGCGGCTGCATCAATGTCCGAACATCGTTGTGCGCGGGCTGGAAAACGGCGACCGGGTGCTTGGAATCGGCGAGCCACCCGTGCCGCCTGCCGCCCCGGCCTTGGCGGGGGCGATCTGGGCGGTGACGGGCACGCGGCTGCGCGAGATGCCGTTCAACAAGTCGGTGGATTTTGTGTGAGGCAAAGAGATTTTTACCAGATGGTAAAAGATGGTGCGCTTACGTTTTGAAAGTATCACTTACAAATACGGTTAAATTATTTGCCTTTTCGTTACCGTAGCTGACCGTTATTCTAGTCTTTATCATTGGGAATGACGAAAGGCGGGCTCTCAGGTGCCAGAGCGAGACCACTTGACTGTGACGGTGCAACGCGGAGGCCCCGGCGCGCCCATGCGGCCCCAGACATTCGAGGTTCCGGCCTATGACAACCAGACGGTTCTGGACGTGGTGTCATGGATTCAACAGAATGCAGACCCGACCCTGACTTACCGTTTCGCCTGTCGTGTGGGTATGTGCGGAAGCTGCGCGATGATGGTCAACGGTGTGCCGCGCTGGACCTGCCGCACCCATGTGAGCAAGGTTCTCGACGGCAATGCGATCGAGGTTGGTCCGCTGCGGAACCTGCCGGTGATCAAGGATCTGGCCGCCGACATGGACCCGTTCTTTGACAAATGGGTGTCTGCCGAAGGAATGCATCACCCGACCCGCACGCGGGACGACGCTATTGAGCCGATTGATCCAGTGACAATGGAGCGGCAGGAGGCGAATGCGGGGATCGAATGTATCAACTGTTCGGTCTGCTATTCGGCCTGTGACACAGTGGCGGGCAATCCCGATTACCTTGGCCCCGCCGCGCTGCAACGGGCGTGGACTTTGTACAACGACGCCAAAGACGCGAACAAAGATGCGATCCTTGATGCGGTGTCGGGCAAGGGGGGCTGTCATTCCTGCCATTCGATGGGGTCCTGCACGACCTATTGCCCGAACGAGCTGGATCCACTTTCGGCCATTCTTGGGCTTAAGCGGGCCACGGCAAAGCGGTTTTTCGGGGGGCGGAAATGAGTGAATTTCACCTCTACATGGCGCAGCGCTTGTCAGCTTTGGTGATGGCACCGTTCGTGATCGTGCATATCGGCGTGATGATCTATGCCATCCAAGGCGGGCTGTCGGCGGCGGAAATATTGGGTCGGACCCAGGGATCGGCCTTCTGGTTCGCCTTCTACGGCCTCTTCGTGGTGGCTGTGTCGATCCACGCAACCATCGGACTGCGCACCATTCTTGGCGAATGGGCGGGTCTGCGCGGCGGCGCGCGGGATGCGGTGTCGGCGGTGATCGGGCTGGGCCTTCTGGCGCTGGGCGCGCAGGCGGTCTGGGCGGTGACGGCATGAAGGTCGCGCGCGCCCATCCGCTTTGGCTGGCCTATCTGCTGCACCGGCTCTCGGGTCTGGGCCTTGCGCTCTTCCTGCCGCTGCATTTCTGGGTGCTATCCTATGCTCTGAACGACGCGGCCAAGCTGGACGCGTTCCTGACGCTGACCGAGATGCCGCTGGTCAAGGCCGCCGAGTTCGGTCTGGTGTTCCTTCTGGCGGTGCATCTCTTTGGCGGGCTGCGCCTGATCGCGCTGGAATGGCTGCCGTGGTCCGCGCCGCAAAAGACATGGGCGGCAGCGGCGGTGGCCGGGTCGTTCCTTGTCTCCACAACCTTCCTCTTGCAGGCGATCTGATATGTTTTCGACAAAAGACATCGACCGGCACGACACCGACATTCTGATCCTCGGCACGGGCGGGGCGGGCATGTTCGCCGCCCTCCACGCGATGCAGAGCGCACCCGAGGGCACCAAAGTGACCATCGCGGTCAAGGGGTTGATCGGCAAATGCGGCTGCACACGAATGGTGCAGGGCGGCTACAACGTGGCGCTGGGAAATGGCGACAGCGTTGAGCGGCATTTCATGGACACCATCGAGGGTGGCAAATGGCTGCCCAATCAGGACATGGCGTGGCGGCTTTGCGAACAGGCCGTCGTGCGCATCCGCGAGCTGGAGAACGAGATCGGCTGCTTCTTCGACCGCAACGCGGATGGGTCGCTGCACCAGAAGGCGTTTGCCGGGCAGACCGCGGACCGCACCGTTCACAAAGGCGACCTGACGGGGATCGAGATCATCAACCGTCTGATGGAACAGGTTCTGTCGCGCCCGGTGGAAAAGTTGCAGGAACACCGCGCGATTGGCCTGATCCCGACGAAGGACGGTTCGGCGCTGGCGGGTGTGCTGATGATCGACATGCGCACCGGGCGGTTCCGCTTCGTGCGCGCAAAGACGGTGCTGATGGCGACGGGCGGTGGCCCGACCATGTACAAGTACCATACGCCGTCCGGTGACAAGACGATGGACGGCCTTGCCATGGCGCTGCGTGTCGGTCTGCCGCTGCGCGATATGGAAATGGTGCAGTTCCATCCGACCGGGCTCTTGGCGGGTGATCACACGCGGATGACCGGCACGGTGCTGGAGGAAGGGTTGCGTGGGGCCGGGGGGCAACTGGTGAACCACGCGGGCCAGCGTTTCATGTTCGACTATGACGCCAAGGGCGAACGCGCGACCCGCGATGTGGTCAGCCGGGGCATCTATGCGGAGATGCGCAAGAACAATAACCCGGAACAAGAGGGCGTGTTCATCTCCATGTCCCATCTCGGGCCGGATTTCGTACGCGAAAAGTTCAAGGGCATGGTCAAGCGCTGTGCCGATAGTGGCTTTGATCTGGCTGCGGGCAAGGTCGAGGTCGTGCCAACGGCGCATTACTTCATGGGCGGCGTGGTGGTCGACGTGGACACACGCACGGCGATGGAAGGTCTCTATGTAGCCGGGGAGGACGCAGGCGGCGCGCATGGGTCGAACAGGTTGGGTGGCAACGGAGTTGCGAATTCGACCGTTTATGGCGGCATCGCGGGCGACGTGATGGGGGTCGATATTCGCGGCATGGGCGCGTTGCGTGATCCGGATGAGAGCGTCATGGAAGCGGAGTTGATGCGCGCGTGTCATCCGCTGACGCGCAAGCCCGAGCTGGTGCTGCCGCTGCGCAAGCAATTGCAGGAGGCGATGTGGGACGAGGTTGGCGTGATGCGCACCGAGGCCGGGCTGAAGCGCGGACTTGGGCGGATTGCCGAGATCTCGGACGCGCTGGGCGATGTGGGGGTTGCCGCCGACAATCTGGCGTTCAACCTCACCTGGCACGACTGGCTGAACCTGCGGTCGCTCTGCGATATTTCCGAGGTGATCACCAAGGCGGCACTCGCGCGGGAAAATTCGCGCGGGGCGCATTACCGCGAGGATTTCCCCGACGCAGGCGCGATGGAGGACAGCTATTTCACCGTCGCGCGGCAGGTGGATGGCGTGGTCGAGGTGGGGCGCGAGGATGTGCAGTTCACCATCGTGCGTCCGGGCGAAACCGTGCTGCCCGAGGGGGAGCCGGAGACATTGGTGGCGGCGCAGTGATGGCTGGTTGGTATTCGTCCTCCTCGGGCTTGCCTCGAGGACCTCAATGGTCAGAGACCTTCGGGTCACGCCCTAGGATGACGCTTCAGAAGACAGTCGGAGGCACAGCATGATCCCGATCGACCTGATCCAGAAAACCGCCGAAGCCCTGATGGACAAGGCCGCCATCGAGATTCCGGAGGATTATCTCGACGGTCTCAAGAAGGCCGCAGAGACCGAAAACGGCGACCTGTCGTCCTTTGTTCTCAAGGCGATGCTCGACAATTACGAGGCGGCCAAGGAAGACCGCCGCGCGATGTGTGGCGACACCGGCGTGCCGCGCTGGTTCGTGAAACTGGGCAATGACGCCAGGGTCGAGGGCGGCATGTGCGCTCTGGAAACCGCGCTGCGACGGGCGACGGCCATCTCGACCAACAGTGTGCCGCTACGCCCGAACCGGGTGCATCCGCTCTGGCGGACCGATCACAACAACAATGTGGGGATCGGTGCGCCCGAGATCGAATACGGGTTTGAACCGGAAGGAGAGTGGATCGACCTGATCACCGTTCACAAGGGCGGGCTGTTCGGAACCGATTACCGGATGCTGTTCCCGTCCGATGGCATTCAGGGGATCAAGCGCTTCTACCTCGACAGTCTGATGGCCTTTGGCAAGCGGGGTCTGGCCTGTCAGCCGGCGATCATCGGGATCGGGCTGGGGGGCAGCAAGGACATCTGCATGACTTTGGGCAAGCGCGCCTCCGTGCTGCGCACCGTGGGCAGCCGCAATTCGGACCCGCGCATCGCCGAGATGGAGGAGGAGTTCAAGGAATTGGGTAACTCCATCGGCATGGGCGCGATGGGCTTTGTCGGCAAGAACATGGTGATCGATTGCAATATCGAGGTGGGCTACTGCCACACCGGGGGGATGCCCATGTCGGTGCATGCCTTCTGCCTGTCCTCGCGCCGGGCTGTTGCGCGGATTTATCCCGATGGCCGGGTCGAGCATCGCACCGATCCGGACTGGTTCACTCCTTATCAGCGCCGCGAGACCGTCGATTGGGAACCGATCCGCGAGGCGGCGGAATGAATGCCGACGGTCCCCTGACCGGTGTGCGCATCCTCGACCTGACCCATGTGCTGGCCGGGCCATATGCGACGGGGCAACTGGCCCTGATGGGGGCCGATGTGATCCGGGGCGAGCGCCCGAACAGCGACGATTTCGTCCGCCGCCACGGGGGGACGCAGGCGATGAAGGACGCGGGGCTGGGCGCGTCCTTCCTGAGCCAGAACAGCGGGAAACGGTCCATCGTTCTTGATCTGAAGGACCCCGATCAACGCGGCCAGCTTCTGGAACTGGCCAAGACGGCCGATGTGATGGTGGAAAACTTCCGTCCCGGCGTGGTTGACCGGCTGGGCGTCGGGTTCGACGCTGTTCGAAAGGTCCGTACCGACATCATCTATGCCAGCCTCAATGGGTATGGTGCCGAGGGGCCTCTGTCAGACCGCCCCGCATACGATCACATCCTGCAAGGCATCAGCGGCTTGATGGCGATGACCGGAGAGCCTGGCAGCGGGCCAATGCGGGTGGGTCTGCCCATCGTGGACTATGTCGCGGGCCAGGCCTTGGTGGCGGCTTTGCTCGGTGCTTTGCTGCAAAAGGCGCGCAAACCGGGCGAGGCTCAGCGCCTGTCCGTGTCGATGCTGGACGCCATGACCACCTTCATGGGGGCCTATGCGATCCATCACGAAACAACCGGCCAGTTGCGCGGCCTTGAAGGCAACCGCGCCTTTGCCGACACGCCGTTTTCTGGACGGTTCGACACCGCCGAGGGATCGCTGGTCATCACGGCCAACACGCCCGCGCAGGCCAAGCGCCTCTGTGCGGCAGTGGGTCGGCCCGATCTGGCAGAGGACACGGACGACACTCGCATCGCCGAGGCGCTGCGGGCTATCTTCCTCACGCAGGACGCGCAGACCTGGGAAGACCGGCTGTCCGCCGCCAACGTGCCAGCGGCAAAGGTGCGGACTCTGGCCGAGGCGCTGGATCATCGGCAGATGAAGACCAGCCGCGCATGGTTGCCGCTGGAGGTGCCGCAGCTTGGCATGACCGTCCGCGCGCCCGGCCTGCCGTTTGATGCGCCTTGGGCGCCGGCCCACCTTCAGCCGGTGCCGACGCTCGGCCAGCACACGGCTGACATTGTTGCCAATTCGATTGAAAAGGTCACGTCATGAAACCGCGCGAGATACGCCTCTCCACCACACCCACACCCGAGGCGATTGCCGAGCTTCGGCTGGGCGACATCGTCTATCTGGACGGTTTGATGTACACTGCCCGTGAAGGCGTTTACATGCGCGCGCTGGAGGATAAGGCAAACATTCCCATGGAGTTGCCGTCCGAAAGTGCCGCGAACTTTCATTGCTCCCCTGCCGCGCGGATCAACGCCGATGGCAGTTTCGACATGGGGGCTGTCACGGCCACAGCGTCGTTCCGCTTTGCCAAATGGTTGCCGGAATGGATGGAGAAGACCGGCGCGAAGCTGATTATCGGCAAGGGTGGCATGACCTCCAAGGATTACAAATCCTACTTCGTGCCGAATGGCGCGGTCTACCTTTCGACCGTGGGCTATGGCACCGGGGCGCTTCTGGGGCGCGGGGTGGAGAATGTCGAAGCGGTGCATTGGAACGAAGAACTTGGTCTTGCACAGGCCATATGGGTCATCAAATGCAACAAGATGGGGCCATTTATCGTCGCCTCTGACATGAATGGCGATTGCCTGTTCGAACGGGAGAATGCCAAGATCGCGCAGAATATCGAGCGGGTGTATGAAGGCACGAAACCCGCCGTGCTCAAGCGCTACGGCGAAAGCGACGACCGGTCGGACGAGGTGATATGATCCAGAACCCATTTGCGCCGGGGGCCAAGCGCCCGGAGGTGACGGAAGGCGTGTTCTCGCCTGAGGAAGTGGCACTTGCGAACCGCAATTCGGGCGCGTTGCTGGAGACTTTGGGGCTGGAGATCACGCCCACGGGCACGCATTACCTGCTCAACCATTTCGATGTGCCGGTGCTGACGGAGGCCGAGCATGTGCTGACCTTTGAAGGCGCGTTTGATGCGCCCTATGCGCTTGGTATGGACGAGATCCGCGCGCTGCCGCAGGTGACACGCCCCGTGACGCTCGAATGTGCGGGGAACGGTCGCGCCGGGGTCAGCCCGCGCTGTTTCTCGATGCCGTGGATGTACGAGGCGGTCGGCACCTCGGAATGGACTGGCACGCCGCTTGCGCCGCTGTTGGAGCGGGCAAAACCGCAGAGCGGCGTGCAGGATTTCGCGTTCCTCGGGGCTGATTTCGGCTTCGACAAAGGCCAGGCGCATTACTTTGGCCGCAGCCTGACGCCCGCGCAGATCGCAGACCTTGAGGTGATGCTGGTTTGGGGCATGAACGGTCAGCCACTTCTGCCGCAGCATGGCGCGCCTTTGCGCATTATCGTTCCGGGCTGGTACGGGATGGCGTCGGTCAAATGGCTGACGACGATTGAGGCGCTGA
This sequence comes from Marivita sp., assembly GCF_017643905.1. Taxonomy (GTDB): domain Bacteria; phylum Pseudomonadota; class Alphaproteobacteria; order Rhodobacterales; family Rhodobacteraceae; genus Marivita. The sequence goes on along the minus strand of NZ_JAEPMO010000046.1, from coordinate 14,360 downwards.
CCGAGCGCTACCAAGGGTTCCAGCAGGTGCAGACCTACCGTCTGCGCAAGGACGAGAAAGACCCCGGCACGCCGGTCACCACGATCCGGGTCAAGTCGCTGATGAAACCCCCGGGCGTGCCCGATTGGGTGACGCGGCAGCGATGGGTGCAGGCGGGGCGCGTGACGCTGGAAGGGCGCGCTTGGTCTGGTGGAGGTGTGCCGATCACGCGGGTGCAGGTGCTGTTAGGCGACACATGGCAGGACGCTGAACTGATCGGTCGTCCCGACACTTACGCCTGGACCGGCTGGCGCATCGACTGGGATGCAACGCCGGGCGTTTATGACCTCGCGTGCCGCGCCACCGATGCTAACGGCAATACACAACCACTGGAGGCTCCGTTCGACATGGCGGGATTTGCCAACAATTCCGTCCACCGCGTGCGCGTGCACGTGGCCGAGGCCGACACATGACGCGCGGTGCGGATGTGGTGATGCAGACCCTTGCGGCGCATGGGGTCAAGGACATCTTCGCGCTCTCGGGCAACCAGATCATGCCGCTTTTCGATGCCAGCCTCGAGGCGGGCATCCGACTCTATCATACGCGGCACGAGGCGGCAGCGGTCTACATGGCCGAAGGCTATGCGCAACTGTCGCGTAGGGTGGGCGTGGCGCTGGTCACCGCAGGGGCGGGACTCGGGAACGCTCTTGGCCCGCTCCTGACCGCGCGGGCGTCTGACACGCCGGTGCTGCTGCTGAGCGGGGACAGCCCGGTTGGCAAAGACGGGCAAGGCGCGTTTCAGGAGATGGATCAGGTCGCGCTGACCCGGTCGCTGACCAAATGGTCGGTGCGGGTGACGCGGGCTGCCGATCTGGCCGAGGTGATCGACAAAGCGGTGCGCGTGGCCCTGCAGGGGCGGCCCGGTCCGGTGCATGTGTCCCTGCCTGCGGATATCGTTCTGGCCGAGGCCGAGACGGCCACGACACTCTCGATCTCACCGTCGGAGCCGACAAATGTCTCTGCCCTGCGCGACTGGCTGCACGCAGCACAGCGCCCGATGATCGTCTTCGGCCCGTCACTCAACGCGACTCGGCAACCGGGTCTGACGGCGCGGGTGGAACAGGCGACGGGCGCGCCTGTGGTGGTGATGGAAAGCCCGCGTGGGTTGAAGGACCCGTCGCTGGGCGCCGTGGCGCAGGTCTTTGCCGAGGCGGACCGCGTTCTCCTTTTGGGCAAACCGATGGATTTCACTCTTCAGTTCGGGGCGGCGGCGCCAAAGGCCGGTTGGGCGGTGGTGCATGCAGATCCCGAAGAACTGTCCCGTGCGCGGCGCAATTGTGCCGAACGGCTGACCCGCAGCATCGAGGCTGATCCGGTGGATGTGGCGCGGGGGTTGGCCTTTGGCTCGGACACAGACCGCGACGGCGATTGGTTAGGCGCTGTGCGTGCGGCCTGTGCGCGGCGGAGCAATGACGGGGCAGGTGATGCCCTCAATTCCAACACCTTATGCGCCGCTGTTCATGCGGTGATGCGAGAGGTGCCAAACCCGATTCTGGTCTGCGATGGAGGTGAATTCGGCCAATGGGCGCAGGCCAGCGTGTCTTCCCCGCGCCGGATCATCAACGGCGTGTCGGGGGCGATAGGGGGTGGCATCTGCTACGCGATGGCTGCACGCGCCGCGGACCCGGAGGCGACTGTCGTGGCGCTCATGGGGGATGGCACGGCCGGGTTCCACTTACCCGAGTTCGAAACGGCGGTGCGGGAAAACCTGCCCTTCGTCGGGGTGATCGGCAATGACCTGCGGTGGAACGCCGAACACCAGATCCAGATGCGCGAATTCGGCAGCGACCGTCTGCACGGTTGCGACCTGAGCGAGGCACGCTACGACGAGGCGGTCACCGCCTTGGGCGGCTTCGGCGCCTATGTGACCGATCTGTCTGATCTGCCTGACGCCCTGCGCCGGGCCATCGCATCGGGCAGGCCGGCCTGCGTCAATGTGAGGATCGACGGCTTGCCGGCCCCGGTTGTGACGTGATCTATATGCCGTGTATCGCCATCACCGCCAGCGTTGCCGGGCGGTGCAGCATCGCATCGTGATGCGCGGCGAGTTTCGGGTAGTCGGACAGGTCCACACCGGCCTTGTCCATCCAGCGCGGCATCAGGAACAGGTAGGCATCGCAAAACGTATAGCGGTCGCCCATCGCCCATGGCCCCTTGAGGTGGTGGGTTTCGACGACCTTGGCGCAGTCACGCAGGTTGCTGGCCACCTTGGCCTTCATGGCCTCGTGCGCCTAAGGGCTGTCGGCCCAACGGGCGCCGCGCAGCAGGTGAGCAAAGGCCACATGCACCGTCGCGCACAAATAGGCACAAAGCGCGTCCGCTTCGGCCCGCTCAAACGGGGTGTCGGGCAGCATGTGGGCCTACGGATGGATCGCCGCGATATACGTCAGGATCGCGGGGTTCTCGGTGATCACGCCATTTGGCGTCATCAGCGCGGGCACGCGGGCCTTGGGGTTGATCTCAAGATAGGCGGGTTCGGTATTTGCCCCTTTGGCGATTGGCACCTCGTGAACCGCGTATTCCGCGCCGACCTCTTCCAGCAGGATATGCGGGGCGAGGGCGGATGATCCCTTGGCATAGTAGAGTGTCAGCACGTGTCGATCTCCGGGTCAGGTTATGGTCAAGCGAGCGCGCGGATCAGGATGCCCAGCCCCAAAAGAAGGGACAGCCCGATCAGCAGCCGCCTGAAGATGTTGTCCGAGATGCGCCGGAAAACCGCAATGCCGATCTGTGCGGCAATCAGAGATGTGGGCAGGGCGATCAGAAAGGCGGTCACGGTTGCCGTGTCATATGCCCCGCGCCACCACAGCATGACCGTGGTGGTAAACAGCACGCTTACGTTGAAAGGTTGCAACACGGCGCGGGTTTCGGCCTTGGGCCACGGGCGCATCGAACACCAGATTACCGGCAGCGCGCCTGACAGCGAGGCCATGCCACCCAACACACCGCCGGTGAACCCGATCAGGGAATCAAGCACCGGCGTGCGGCGTTCGAACTTGGGCAGGTTCGCACGGAAGCTGAAGAAGCCGCCGTAAATCAGCAAAAGCACGCCGATTACCAGCTTGAGCGTATCCGCGTCGATGAAGCTGAGCAGGGAGATGCCGACAGGCACACCCAAAAGGCCGGGAATGATAAACCGCATCAGGCGCGGCACATTCCGGGTCAGCGCCTCGCGCACCACCCACAACCCTTGAATGCCCGTCACCACAGACATCAGCGAAACGACGGCCACCGCACTGATCGGATCGAGTGCCACCAGAAAGAAACCCAGCGCAAAGAGTGCCGTGCCTGTACCAGCCAGTCCGTTGACGAAGCCTCCGGCAATAGCGCCGAGGGTGATGAACAGGATCGCCTCTGCCGTCATTGTGCTTCGGACTTTTCTGCTGCTGATCCGGCCACATGGTCATTGACCGCGCGCAAGAGAGCGGCATGGATTTCTTCGATCACGCGCAGCTTTGGGTGCTCTTTTCGATAGGCCAGACCAAGGACGCGCATCGGTGCTTTTGGTCCAAGTGTCAGGCGATTGAGCGGAATCGCATAGGGACGTGACACGCAGGGGCGCGGAACGATGGACACGCCGAGGTTCGCATGCACCATGCTCGAAATCGCTTCGAGGTTTTCCAGCTCCATCGCCTCGCTGACGCGGATGCCGTTTTCCTGCAGCCAGGTCTCAATCAGCGTGCCCACAACGGCATCGCGGTTGAAGCGGATAAAGGGCTGTGTTTCCAGGATTTTAACAGGGTCTGTTTCGATGACTTCAGAACCTGTGATAAGGTGCAGCGGCTCTTCCGCGATCTCGAGAAAGACAAGGCCCAGCGGCATCAGAACCGGCTTGGTGACAATGGCGACATCGTAATACCCGCGGTCCAGCCCCGACAGCAACGCCGAGGTAAGGGCCGGAGTGATCCGCACCCGCAGGTCGGGAAACTGCGCACGCAGGATCGACATCGACAGTGGTGCGAGGCCAATGAGCGTTGTCGGCACCGCACCAAGGACGACTTCACCCGTCAGCCCGTCATCGCCCAGTACCGATGGCACAAGGTTGTCGTACTCTGCGACCAGCTTGCGCGCACGCGCGACGACAGCACGTCCCAAAGGCGTCAGCTCGGGTGTCCGGTGGCTGCGGTCGAACAGCGGGATGCCGAGTTCGGTTTCCAGCGTCCGCATCTGTTGGCTGACGGCGGCATGGGTGATGAACACCGCATCCGCGGCGGCGCTGAATGTCTTGTGGTCGGCAACTGCAACCAGCGTTTTGAGCAATCGGATCGACATATCGGCATTTCTGTTCGTTTTGCTTACAGAACTTGTAATTTTTTATTACTTCGTCAAAGCTCTACTTAAGGTTAACGTAAGTCAAGAGCCCGCAATAGGGTCGAAGTTCATTTTGGGAGGAGGAAACAATGAAACTACGGACACTTGGTTCTGTATTGGCGGTCGGGGTGGGCCTGATGGCGGGTGCGGCTATGGCCGAATACCCGGAACGCCCGATCAACATGATCATCCCCTACGGTGCAGGTGGGGCAACGGATATTTCCGCGCGCACCATTGCGGAAGCGCTCGGCACGGCGGCTGGTACACCTCTCATCATGGCAAACGTCACCGGTGCGGGTGGGGCAACTGGTTCGGTTGCGGTGCAGAACGCAAAACCCGATGGCTACACCATGCTGTTTGCGCGCGTTGGCTCGCATTCGGTGAACCCGGCGATGAAGGCAACTTTGCCTTACACGCTTGACGACTTCCGCTTTGTCACCGTCTACGAAATCAACCCGGTCGCCTGCGCTGTGAACCCGAACAGCGGTATCGAATCGATGGATGACCTGATCGCCAAGGTCGCAGAGGGCGGTGTCACCTACAGCTCGTCCGGTGTGGGATCGCTGCTGCATCTGGCGGGTGCCATGGTGCTCAAGGAATTCGGTGTGGAAGACCCGCTGACCCAAGCCACGCATATTCCTCTGCAGGGTGGGGGCGCTGCGGCAACGGCTGTTCTGAACGGCACCGCGACATTCATCTGCACGAACACATCGGCGCTGGCGAATTTTGTGGCAAACAACCAGCTCAAGGCGCTGATGGTGACCACGGCAGAGCCGGTGGTGGGCTTTGACGCACCGACAGCCAACGATCTGGGCAAGCCGCGCCTGAATGCTCTGGTCGGCTGGACAGGGATTGCCGGACCGGCTGGCCTGCCGGATGATGTGAGCGCCAAATGGGGCGACTGGATCACCGAAGCGGCGCAGGATGCCAAGTTCGCGGAAACGATGGGCTCCATGGGCTCGGTCATCGACGTGATGAGCCCGGACGAGGCGATCGAGTTCATCAACAATCAGTACTCGGTGTTCCGCGCGCTGGTGGACGAATTGGGCATGCGGATCGAGGGCTGATCCTGATCCCCTGAGCCAAGACTGACCCGCGCCGGGGCCGACAGGCCCCGGCGTTTCCACCTGCGGAGCGCCCAGCCTCATGTCCGAGAAAACCCTGCATCTGCGACTTGGGATATTCACCTGTCTCGTCGCCTTGTTCCTGATCTTCTACGCCATCCCCAGTTTCGTGTTCTCGCCGTCGAACGTGGGCAACATCATCCTGTCGCCGCTGTTCTGGCCCTATGTGCTGGCGGGCTTGACGGTGATCGTCGGTCTGGGGCTGCTGGCAAATGCCTTGACCTCGGCCAAGGACACCCCGTTCGAGGATGACGAGACCGTCCATCCCGAAGGGTCTGCCCCATGGATGCGGCTTGGGGCATTGGCGGTGATCATGGTGCTTGTGATGGTTGGCCTACCGACTTTGGGCATGGTCTGGACCGCGATGCTGGCCTTTGCCGCCTGCGCGTTTCTGTTCCGCACGCGCCATCCCGTTGCGGCCGTGGTTTGCGCGGTCATCGTGCCGCTTTTGCTTTACGCATTCTTTGCGCATGTCGCGGGGGTTGCGATCCCGCAGGGCAATTTCGTGAGGTTGCCATGAGCCTGATGGACAGCCTTGCCGCTGGCTTTTCGCTGGTCGGAAATTTCGAAGCGTTCTTCATGCTGTTTGTCGGCCTTGTTGTTGGCGTCGTGGCCGGGGCCATTCCGGGCCTGTCTGCGACAATGGCTGTCGCGCTGACATTGCCCTTCACCTTTGCGATGACGCCGATCAACGCGATCCTGCTGCTTCTCGGGGTCTACAAGGGCGGCATCTTTGGTGGGTCGATCCCGGCGATCCTGATCAAGACGCCGGGCACGCCTGCATCTTCGGCCACGATCCTGGACGGTCATCCGATGGCCGAACGGGGCGAGGCGGGCAGGGCGCTGGGTATGGCGCTTTATGCGTCCTGCACGGCGGACGCGGTGTCGAACCTTGCCCTGATCCTCTTTGCCGGGTGGCTTGCGTCCTTTGCACTCAATTTCGGACCGCCTGAGTTCTTTGCACTCATCCTCTTTTCGCTGACTATCATCGCCGGAGTGTCGGGCGAAAGCCTGCTGCGTGGGGCCTTGTCGGCCTTGGCCGGATTGCTGCTGGCGACCATCGGACTGGACCTTGTCTACGGCACCAATCGCTTCACCTTTGGCAATCCGAACATGATGGGTGGGCTGAACTTTATCGCGGTTCTGATCGGCCTGTTCGCCATTCCCGAGATCATCAACATGGCGTGGAACCCGATGGCACATCTGGGGCGCACGCGGGCGCTGGGCAAATCGCGATGCAGCTGGGCCGATTACAAGAACAGCTTCAAGGCCATCATCCGGGGTAGCATGATCGGCGTGTTCCTTGGCTCCATTCCCGGCATCGGGGCGGCCCCTTCAGCCTTCCTCAGCTATTCCGAGGCGCGGCGCACCTCCAAGAACAAGGAGAATTTCGGCAAGGGCGAGATTGAAGGCGTGGCGGCATCAGAAGCGGGCAACAACGGCGTGGCCGGGGCGACGCTGATCCCGCTGCTGGCGTTGGGTGTTCCCGGTGACGTCATTACCGCCATCATCATCGGCGCGTTCATGGTGCACGGGCTTCAGCCGGGGCCGATGATGTTCGTCCTGAATGTCGACATCATCTATGGCCTCTTCATCGGCCTGATCGTCAGTTCCGTGTTCCTGCTGATCGTTGGATCGGTGGCGATCCGGGGGTTCCGGTTTGTCGCGGACGTGCCCAAGCGCATCCTGATGCCGGGGGTGCTGATCCTGTGCATCTACGGCGTGTTTGCCGTGAACAACAACATCTTCGACGTGGGCGTGATGTTCGTCATGGGCTGGGTCGGCTATATCATGATGCGCAACCGCATCCCGGCTGCACCATTCCTGATCGCGTTCATCCTTGGCCCGCTGCTTGAGGACAATTTCCGTCAGGCGATGCTCATGTCCGGCAGCGACCCGAGCATCCTGTTCCGGGGGCCGATCACGTGGTTCTTCTGGTTCCTGACCTTCGTGACCGTGTTCGCCATCACTCGCAGCACCCTGCGCAAGAAGGTGCCGCTCAGTTGAGATCTTCGAGGAGGCGGCCATGCCGGCGCGTCTCCTCGATCACCTGACCGAAGGTCGTCAACCCGCGGGCCTCGAGCATCGGAAGCATCTTAACGAGCACCTCCGCCGTAGCGCGCGCATCGCCCAGCGCTGTGTGCCGCAACGCGACCGGGATGGTGACGTTGAGCCGTTCGCACAGCGCGTCAAGCGTATGGCGTTCGCTGGCCCCGAACAGCACGGCGGACAAGAGCACTGTGTCGAGGATCGGATGGTCCCATGTGACGCCCGTGGCCTTGGCCTGACGGTGCAGGAACGCCATGTCGAAGGGCGCATTATGTGCCACGATCACCGCGTCACGAGAGAAATCGTGGAACCGTTTTGACACCGCACGAATGTCCGGCTGCCCGCGCACCATCGCGTCGGTGACCTTGTGCACCTTGGTCGAGGCGGGTGGGATCGGGCGACCCGGATCGACCAATTGGTTGATCTGTTCGCCGTCAACGATCCGCCCGTTCAGCACCCGCACGGCACCCAGTTGCACCACATCGTCCTTGTGAGGCAAAAGCCCTGTGGTTTCAGTGTCGAAGACCGAGAAACACAAGCTGCGAAGCGGGCGGTCAAGAATGTCCATCTCGGCGGCACCACGACGCTGGTCCAGCAGGTCGAAATCATAGACCAGCGGACGCGGCGCGTCTGGTGAAAGGTCGAGGGTCTGGCTGTCGATCACCATGAGGTAGCCGCCGCCCTCCATCGGTTTCAGTTTGGTGTCAAAGCTTTGCGTGCCGTCCTGTGACTGTGCGGTGAACTGCACATCCATGCCCGTCCGGCCAAGTTTTCCAACTGCGGCCCCAAGGCTTTTGGGGTCGAAATATTCGGTGATCTGCGCGTTCAGACGCGGCACGCCAAGCTGCGCCAGTACCTCGGCCGCCTGTCCGTCATAAAGCACGATCTGGCCGCTTGACCCGACAAGGATCGTCGCCACGGGGATTTCGGTCAGCAGCGCCGTCAGGCGGGCTTTCTCAGCCGTCAGCCGGGCGGTTTCAGTGGCGATTGCCTGTGCCGTGGTCAAAGCCGTTTCATTCAGTTGCTGCGCAACTGCCGAGGCCGCCGGTGCGAGATCGCCCAGATACCGCGCCGCTTTCATGTCCAATGCGCCGTCGACCCCGGCATGGGCGCGGGTCCGCATCTGTGACGCCAGCCGTTCGATGGGTTTGGCGACGTTTTCGTCGAACAGAAGCCAGATGCCGACGGTCAGCCCAAGGATCAGAAACGCGGCAAGGATGGCGGCAAAGGTAAACCCGTTGGCCAATGTGGTTTCCAGCGCGCGGACATAGCCGAACCACAAGGCGACACCGACGGACGCAAGCCCGCCAAGACCAAGAAGACAGAAGAACAGGAAGATGCGCAAACGCAGGCTGAGCTTCGACAACATCGCGTCACCCCTTGCGACACACGCCGGTGACGATTGGATCGTCCTGTGGCGTGTCGCGCCAGACCGGATCGCCACCATCGCCAAGCGCAGGATCAGCGCGCTGTCCGGTCGCGCAGTTCACCATCAACTCGACCGACCGCACGGTGCTCCACCGCTGAAAGAAATAGACATCCGCCATAAAGAGCGCCGCATCGTCCGAGTTCGCGCGGACATTCCCGGTATCGAGCGCGATAAAGCGTTCTGTATAGGGCACCAGATAGGTCCAGGGCCGATAGAATGCCGTGCCTTCGACGGTCTGAACGACCTCCACGCCGTCCGGTAGCGCGTCGGAGGTGCGGCTGTACCAGCTGTATTCGCTGCTGATCGTGGTGGCGAGCATCGCCGCGCCGGCTGCCACGGGGACCAGCCATTTGGGCACGCGCCCACCGGCCATTCGCGCGATCAGCATCATGACACCCGCACCGGCGATGCCTGCGATGATGACCGCGATCAGTTCCAGAAACATCTATCGTCCTCCCAAACGACGCGCGTCAACTCAGCATGCCGCGCCCGTGTCCCACTGCCGATTGCAGCGACTTTATCACCACGAAGGCATCCCGAAGATGACTTCGCTCAAAATCCGACAGGTCCGTCGGGCTTAGGAAATTGTCCGGCATGATACCAGCCCGAACCTGCGCTGCCTGATGTTCGAGCCGAGTTTCCGCGATCAGGTCATAGGCGTCCCGCAGATCCTGCCCGCCAGATGTGCTGAGAACGTCTGCCGCGATCGCCGCGTCAAGCCGGGCTGCCGTGTTGACGGCGGTCAGCTTGCCCTGCAGCGCGTAGATGCGCCCCAGATCCACCACCGGCACCACGCCGTTGTGCTTGAGGTCGATCTGGTTCTTGTGCTCGCCCGACCGGATCGTCGCAAACCCGCGCAACAGGCCAAGGGGCGGTGTGTGTTTGAGCGAGTTCGACACCATATGCGCCACGAAGATCGAGTTTGCAGCGGCTTTGCGCAGGGTCTCGGCCTGCAAATCCTCAAACAGCCGGGTCGCGCCACCGATGGGACGCAGGTCGAACATGACGCTGGCCAGCATCTGCGCTTCCGGGTTCGGCGTCTTGATCCAGCCCGCGAAATAGTCGCGCCAGACGCGCACCGGTTGCCGCCAGCGCGGGTTCGTCGCCATCATGTCGCCGGGACAATAGACATAGCCGCAGGTGTCGAGCCCGTCGCAGACGAACCGCGCCAGCGCTTCGAAATAGGGCATGTCGGTATCGGTCACGCTGTCATCCAGAAACAGGCAATTGTCCTGATCGCTGACGCCGGTCTGTTCCTGACGCCCTTGTGATCCGCAGGCCAGCCAGAGATAGGGCACAGGGGCCGGTCCAAGCTTGCCTTCGGCCAGAGCGAGCAAACGGCGCGTCGCGGTGTCGGCCACATCGGTGATCAGCCGTGTGATGACCTCGTGCCGGTTGCCACCCGCCACAAGTTGCGCCAGCAGTTGCGGAATGCGCTTCGTAACCTGCGCCATGTCTTCGGCGCTGTCCGAATGGGCGATCTCGGACACCAGCTCGGCCGAGCTGACCGCCTGAAACCGCGTGAGGTCGGTCTGGGTGACGATCCCCACCAGTTTGCCTGCGTGACAGACGGGGATATGCCCGATGCGCCGCTCCATCATCATGTGCAGAACGTCCGATCCAATGGCGGATGGCGGCAGGGTGACGGGATCGGGGGTCATCACCTTGGTAATCTGTGTGTCAAAAGGCAGGGCATCGCCGACAACCTTGCCCGACATGTCGCGGATCGTGGCGATCCCCTGCAAGACATCGCCTTCAGCCACGCAAATCGACGACACGCGCGCATCGCGCATCAGGCGCGCAGCGGTCTGGACATCAGTAGCGGGCGGGCAGGTGAGCGGGCTGGTCGCCATCAGCGCCTCGACCGGGGTGGTGGCCAGATTGGCTTTGTTCGGTTTTTCGGTCCGGCTGCGGTCAAAAAACCGGCGGAAAGCCGGATCGTCGCGCATCGCCTGATGAAACCGATGTGCGGGCAGCATCAGGAGGGTTGTCTCGGTCACTGCCCGTGCCGAGGTCACGCTGGCCCCGTCGCGCAGCAGCCCACGTTCGCCAAAGGAATTTCGCGGACCCAGCAGCGAGATCGGAACATCATGTTCGTCGCGGATTTCCACGTCGCCGCGATAGACGACGAACAATCCCTCCAAGTCTGCGTTCAGCGCATAGATCTCCTCACCCGGCTCAAAGGTCTTGACGGTGAAGGCCTCGATCAGGGTCTGAAGGGCTGCCGGCTCCATCGCGTCATAGGGATGGATCGCGGACAGGAACTGGGCCATCGAAAGGGAATCACGTGTCATGAAAAGACCTGTCGTCCTATGAAAAAGTCCCGCCCCGGACGACCGGCGCGGGACCGCGTTTTCAGGGGGCGCCACCCCGAAGGGTGACGCGTCCTGTTGGCTTAGTGGTCCTGAGCCGCACCGGCACCGCGGGGGATGCGGACGCTTTCAACCAGCTCTTCGATCTCGCGCGGGATCGGTGCGGTCATCTTCGACACGGTGAACGCCACCGCGAAGTTGATCATCGCACCCACCGCCCCGAAGGAGGTCGACTTGATGGTGCCCAGAAGCGGGTCTGCGTCGGTGAAGCTGTTGGTGTCCGGAATGAACAGCCAGCCCTTGTGCAGGAAGATGTAGACCAGCGTGGTGATCAGACCGGCCAGCATGCCCGCAACCGCACCCTTGTTGTTCACCTTGGTGAAGATGCCCATCATGAGTGCCGGGAAGATCGACGCCGCCGCCAGACCGAAGGCGAGGGCCACCGTCTGCGCCGCAAAGCCCGGAGGGTTGAGGCCCAGATAGGTTGCGACCGCAATCGACACCGCCATGGCAATCCGTGCTGACAGAAGCTCGTTCTTTTCGGACATGTTCGGGGTCAACTGGCCTTTCAGAAGGTCGTGGCTCACCGCCGAAGAGATGGCCAGAAGCAGACCGGCAGCGGTGGACAGCGCGGCGGCAAGACCACCGGCAGCCACCAGTCCGATCACCCAGCCGGGAAGGTTGGCGATTTCCGGGTTGGCCAGAACAAGGATGTCGTTGTTGAACTTGGTCAGTTCGTTCGCGTCACCCCAGCCTGCCGCCTGTGCCTTGGCAACAGCTTCCGGGTTCTTGTCGTTGAAATAGGCGATCCGCCCATCCCCGTTCTTGTCTTCCCAGCCCAGAAGGCCGGTCTTCTGCCATGTGGCCATCCAGTCATAGCGCGGATCGGTCTCGATCCGCTCGAGGCTCACCGGTTCGCTGTTGGCACCGTTCGGCCAGAACATGTCAGTGATGTTGAGGCGCGCCATCGCACCCACGGCCGGGGCCGTCAGGTAGAGCAGGGCAATGAAGACAAGCGCCCAGCCTGCGGACCAGCGTGCGTCGGACACTTTCGGCACGGTGAAGAACCGCATGATCACGTGCGGCAGACCTGCCGTCCCGATCATCAGCGACAGGGTGAAGAGCACCATGTTGAACGTGTCGCCGTTGTGGGTCGTGTACTCGTTGAAGCCCAGATCACGCAGCAGCGCATCCAGCGTGACAAGCAGCGGCTCTCCGCTCGTAGTGTGATCGCCAAAGAGACCAAGACCCGGGATCGGGTTGCCGGTCAGCTGCAGCGAGATGAAGACCGCCGGGATGGTGTAGGCGGTGATCAGCACGACGTACTGTGCCACCTGCGTGTAGGTCACGCCCTTCATGCCGCCGAACACGGCATAGGCGAACACGATCACCGCGCCGATCAGAAGGCCCGTGGTCGAACTGACTTCGAGGAAGCGGCCGAAAGCCACGCCAACACCCGTCATCTGGCCGATCACATAGGTCACGGATGCGATGATCAGACAGATCACGGCCACAAGGCGCGCGGTCGGGCTGTAGAAGCGGTCCCCGATGAATTCAGACACGGTATATTTGCCGAACTTCCGCAGGTAGGGGGCCAGCAGCAGCGCCAGAAGCACGTAACCGCCTGTCCAACCCATCAGGAAGGTCGAGTTGTCGTAGCCGGTAAAGGCGATGAGGCCCGCCATCGAGATGAAGGAGGCCGCAGACATCCAGTCGGCTGCGGTTGCCATCCCGTTGGTGACCGGGTGCACGCCGCGACCGGCGGCATAGAATTCCGATGTGGAACCCGCGCGGGCCCAGATCGCGATGCCGATGTAAAGCGCAAAGGACGCGCCCACAAAGAGCAGGTTGATGGTAAACTGATCCATGACCCTTATTCCTCGTCCACGCCGTATTCTTTATCGAGCTTGTTCATCCGCCAGGCGTAGAAGAAGATCAGCGCCAGAAAGACGAGGATCGACCCCTGCTGGGCGAACCAGAAGCCCAGATCGGTGCCCCCGACCGAAATGCCCGAAAGCATCGGGCGCAGCAGGATGCCGAACCCGAACGAACAGATGGCCCAGATCACCAGGCTCACCAGGATGATGCGCACGTTTGCTGCCCAGTAGCCCGCGTCGGACTTTCCAGCAGCCTGCGCTGATTGTGATGTATGGTCCGTCACTGCGGATCCTCCTCTTCCCTCGTTGAGCGCGCCCCGCAGGGCGGGGAACGTATCCTGTGTGACGCAGCTCAGAGGCCGCGGTTGGCTACCGCTCAGGCGGTGGCGCGTCGAACGATGTCGCCAAGCGTTGTGGCGATCTCGTCAATGGCTCCCATCGCATCCACATGGGCGAGCGCACCCTGTGCGTCGTAGAATGCGATCAATGGGGCGGTTTGGGCATGATATGCATCAAGGCGGGCGGCGACGGTTTCTGCGTTGTCATCTGCGCGGCGTTTGAAATCGGTGCCTTGGCACTTGTCACATTGGCCCGCGACTTTCGGGGCCTTGTACGTGTCGTGATAGCCTTCGCCGCAGCCGCTGCAGGTGAACCGCCCGGAAATCCGGTCGACCATCGCGGCATCATCCACATCAAGGCTGACCGCCGCGTCGATCTTCTGGCCACTTTCGGCCAGCAGGGTATCCAGCGCCTGTGCCTGTACGGTGGTCCGCGGAAACCCGTCGAGGATCACGCCCTTGGCACAGTCGGCATCCGCCATCCGGTCGCGCAGGATGGCGATGACGATATCGTCGCTCACCAAGTCTCCCGCTTCCATCACGGCCTTTGCCGCCTTGCCTGCCTCGGTGCCATTGGCGACCGCCGCACGCAGCAGGTCACCGGTGCTTAGTTGGACAAGGCCGAACTGTTCTTCCAGCATGCGGGCCTGTGTGCCTTTGCCTGCGCCCGGAGGGCCAAGCAGGATCAGAACCGGCGCGATTGTGGGTGTTGTGCTTCCGTCCATCACCATCACCCTCGGTTCATCCGGTTTTCGATGAGGTCATCGACGACGGAGGGGTCTGCGAGTGTTGAGGTGTCGCCGAGGGCGCCGTAGTCGTTTTCGGCGATCTTGCGCAGGATGCGGCGCATGATCTTGCCGGAGCGGGTTTTCGGCAGGCCG
>NZ_JAEPMO010000095.1 GCF_017643905.1 Marivita sp. | reverse complement strand
TGTCGATTACATTGGCCTCGTTGCCGCCGGGCACGTGGAAGCGTGTGACGTTCTCCTGCCGATCCAGCTCCTCGTAGCCCATGTATTGCAGCAGTTCGGCACTGGCCGCCGCATCGCGCAGGCGCATGTCCGCGCTGTGGAAGCCACGGATGGCCGCATCGGCGGGTACACCATTGTTGGTCCAAGGATCGCGCGCATCGTCCTCGGTTTCCACCAACACAAACCCGTCGCCATCCGGCCCGTCAAAGCGCAGACGGTTTTCGCCAAATGTGGCCTCGGTCTGCATGTTCTTCACATCAAACGTCGCCAGCCGCTCCTGCCAGTAGGGCAGGCTGCCCTTGGGAACGGCAAAGCCGGTGATCCCCACCTCACCCGTACCGGGCCGACCGCGCCGTGCGTTCGGGAATGGGAAATAGGTCATCACGGTGCCGGGCGTCCCGGCCTCGTCGCCGTAATAGAGGTGGTAGACTTCGGGCGCATCGAAATTGACCGTCTTCTTGATCCGGCGCAGGCCCAGTGTCTTGGTGAAGAAATCGTTGTTCGATTGTGCCCCACTTGCGATCGAGGTCACGTGATGCAGTCCGTTGATCTGGTTGATCATGTCAGGTCTCCCAAAAATCCAAATCTGTTCTTAGCGATCTATCTAACTCTAACTTTGCGCACATAAAGACACGTAGGCGCGCCATTTTTGTGCATATCCGCACCTAGGCCCGGCGCGAGGCCAGCGCCGCGATGCCTGCGCCGACGGTGATCAGCACGGCTGCCGCCACCAATTGCCAAGAGACTTGCGCAAATCCTGCCACGATCAGAACAAGGGTCGACAAGAGCGGCGCGGCATAGCTTGCCACGCCCAAAAGCTGAATGTCGCCGCGTTTTACGCCGATATCCCAAACGTAGAACGCCAGTCCCACGGGACCAAGCCCAAGGGCCAGCACCGACACCCAGCCGAACGTGCTCTGCGGCCAAACGGTCGTTTCAAACGCCAGATGCGCAGGCACAGACAGGATCGCCGTCAGCACGCAGAACACCGCAACCGCTTCGGTCGGCGTGGTGCCAAGGCGGCGCGACAAAACCGAATAGCTGCTCCAGGTCAGCGCGCAGAACCCTGCAAGGATCAAACCGGGTGTGGCCGACGCCTCAAAGCTGAAGCCATTGCGCAGGACAATGAGCGCGGCCCCGGCGAAGGACACCAGTGCGCCGACGATATGCCCCGCGCGCAATCGTTCCCCCGGCAAGAGCCCCGAAAACAGGACGATAAACAGCGGCCAGAGATACGCGATCAACCCGGCCTCGGCCGGTGGGGCCAAGCGCAAAGCGGAATAATAGAGAGCGTGATAGCCGAACAGACCCGCCGTCCCGAACGCGTAGACAGTCCACGGCACCAAGCGCAGTACCGACAGCCGACCCCGCAGCAACACCCACACAACCCCCACCGCTCCGCCGATGGCAAAGGTCAATGCGTTGAGCAGAAAGGGCGGAACCGGAGCCGACCCTGCGGTGAACAACGCCAGAAGCGCCCAAAGCAGGACGGCGACAAATCCGATGGCTGTGGCGGTGGTGCGGGTCATGCCCCCCGCTAATCCGCGCGGCAGAAAAAGAAAAGGCCCGCGCAGCAGGCGGGCCTTTCCATAAGCTGAAAGCAAGGCTCAGACGAAGAACTGCGCCCCGTTGGCCGAGATGGTCGAGCCGTTGATGAAGCCCGACTGCTCGGACGCAAGGAAAACCACGCAGCGCGCGATTTCCTCGGGTTCGCCCAAACGGCCCGCCGGGATGCCCGCGACGATCTTCTGGCGCACTTCTTCTGGGATCGCCATGACCATTTCCGTGGCGATATAGCCCGGGCAGATCGCGTTTGCGGTGATACCGGCGCGCGCGCCTTCCTGTGCCAGCGACTTGACGATGCCCAGATCGCCCGCCTTGGTCGCGGCATAGTTCACCTGACCGAACTGGCCCTTCTGACCGTTGATCGACGAAATGACGATCACGCGGCCGAACTTGCGTTCGCGCATGCCGGGCCAGACGGGGTGCACGGTGTTGAACACGCCCGTGAGGTTGGTGTCGATCACCTCTTTCCACGCCTCGGGCGTCATCTTGTGGAACGGCGCGTCGCGGGTGATGCCCGCGTTAGCGACCACGATGTCTATCGGGCCCAGATCGGCCTCGACCTGCGCGATGCCGGCCTTGGACGACTCGTAATCGGCCACGTTCCATTTGTAGGTCTTGATGCCGGTCTCAGCTGTAAAGGCGGCTGCCTTTTCATCGTTGCCGGCATAGGTGGCTGCGACGTCATAGCCTTCGGCCTTGAGTGCTTTGGAAATGGCTTCGCCGATGCCGCGGCTGCCGCCGGTGACGAGTGCTACACGTGCCATGGAAATCTCCTCTCGGGTGGTCTGTTCAAGTAAGGTTGTTATATATCCGCGCATGGATGCGCAACATTATTGCGCAATGCATGCGGGTCATTTTGTAGCGGGCCAGAAAAAAGGGGCGCACAACGGCGCCCCTGATGTGGTGGTCCAGCGTGCCGGATCAGCCCCGCTCGACGCAGAGGGCAACGCCCATGCCGCCACCGATGCACAGGGTCGCGAGACCCTTCTTGGCATCGCGGCGCTGCATTTCGAACAGCAGCGTGTTCAGAACGCGGGCGCCGGATGCGCCGATCGGGTGACCGATGGCGATCGCGCCGCCGTTGACGTTCACGATGGCCGGATCCCAGCCCATGTCCTTGTTCACGGCGCAGGCCTGCGCGGCAAAGGCTTCGTTGGCTTCGACCAGATCCAGGTCGCCAACCGACCAACCGGCTTTCTCCAGCGCCTTGCGCGAGGCATGGATCGGGCCGACACCCATGATCGCCGGGTCAAGGCCGGCGGTTGCGTAAGATGCGATGCGGGCCATCGGCGTGATGCCGCGCTTGGCCGCGTTTTCTTCGCTCATCAGCAGAACGCCTGCTGCACCGTCATTCAGGCCCGAAGCGTTGGCGGCTGTGACCGAACCGTCCTTGGTGAAGGCGGGGCGCAGTTTCTGCATTGCTTCGATGGTTGCGCCGTGGCGGATGTATTCATCCTTGTCGACCACGATGTCGCCCTTGCGGGTCTTGATGGTGAAGGCGATCACCTCGTCGTCGAACTTGCCCGCCTTCTGCGCGGCTTCGGCCTTGTTCTGCGACGCGACAGCGAACTCGTCCTGCTGTTCGCGGCTGATCTGCCATTTCTCGGCGACGTTTTCAGCCGTCTGGCCCATGTGGTAGCCGTTGAACGCGTCCCAGAGGCCGTCACGGATCATCGTGTCGATATAGGACACGTCGCCCATCTTGTGACCGGCGCGCAGATGTGCGGCATGGGGCGACAGTGTCATGTTCTCCTGACCACCGGCGCAGACGACCTCTGCATCGCCCAGCATGATGTGCTGTGCGCCCAGAGCGACGGCGCGAAGGCCCGATCCGCAGACCTGGTTGATGCCCCAGGCCGCGCTTTCCTGCGGAAGACCGGCATTGATATGCGCCTGACGCGCCGGGTTCTGACCCTGCGCCGCAGTAAGAACCTGACCGAGGATCGTCTCGGAAACGGCTTCTTTCTCGATGCCCGCGCGTTCGATCAGCGCGTTCAGCACGGCTGCGCCCAGATCATGTGCCGGTGTGTTTGCGAAAGAACCGCCGAACGAGCCAACGGCTGTCCGAGCGGCGGATGCGATAACGACGTTGGTCATGTGTCCCTCCACCAAAGTCATGGTCCAGAAGTGATTCCGTAGAGAGTATCGCGTAATTGCGCCTACAGCCCCAGACCCATTCACGCGCCCTCCTAAAGGAATGGTGGACGCTCGCATACCGGACAGGGTGTCTCAGGCCCAGTCTGCATGGCGGGGTTGACCTGACGTCATGGCGACAAAGTCAGTGCATCACCTGCTTGCCGTCGATGGGTCGCCAAGGGGGATCGACTGTCGGGGCGCCGAAATAGTAACCCTGAAGGAAATCGACGCCCAGTTGACCCAGCATATGCGCATCGGGTGCGGATTCGACAAATTCGGCCACGGTGAACATATCGAATTGCTGTGCGATGGCGATCACCGCGCGGGTCAGGACCTGATTGTCCGGATCGGTTGCAATGCCGCGAATGAACTGTCCGTCGATCTTGAGGATGTCGAACTGGAATTCCCGCAAATACCTGAGCGCTGTATAGCCTGCGCCGAAATCATCGAGTGCGAAACTGATCCCGAGCTTTTGCAGATCGCGCATGGCCTGGACCACAAGTTCGGGGACAAGCATCGCCGAGGCCTCTGTTATTTCGAGGATCAGGCGTTGTGCGACCGACGGATCCCGTGAAAGGCCCCGTTCGAGCACCTTGCGCCATTTCGGATAGCCGATGGATCGCGCCGACAGATTGATGGCAAGTCGGATGCCCGGTGTTTGTGTCAGGGTCCGCAACCCATGCTCCAACGCCAGACAATCAAGAAGCCGACCTGTTTCCCGTTCTTCGATGGCGTCGATGAATTGACCGGCGGGGATGATGCGCCCGGTTGGGTCGGTGACGCGGATCAGCCCTTCGTAGAACGCGGCCTGCCCCTGTTCCAGCGCTTGTACCACGGGTTGAAAGGCCAGCCGAACCTCCCGATGATGTACTGCGTCTTCGACAATGTGCAGGATGTTCTGATCGCGGTTATGGACAGCCATATCCAGCGGTGATGGTCCAAGTGGTCTGCGCGTGGACTTGTACGGCATGGATACCCCTTCTGATTGGTGCGAGGAGCTTCCGCCAAAGACCTTAAACAACACTTAAGACAACTGCCGAATTCCCATGTTGACTCTGTCACGCGCCGCCGTATAAGCGCGGCTTCATTGGTGTTGGTGGCCCCCGCAAGGGGATGCCTGTCATGGATTTCGATCCAAGAGGACAACGCCCTTCATAGTCGCCCTTCGGGGAGTCGTTCCAAGAAGGAGATCAGTCGTGACAAAACGCACGTCTGCCAAGTACAAAATTGACCGCCGGATGGGTGAAAACATCTGGGGCCGTCCGAAATCCCCCGTCAACCGTCGTGAGTACGGCCCCGGCCAGCATGGCCAGCGCCGCAAGGGCAAGATGTCCGACTTCGGTCTGCAGCTGCGCGCGAAGCAGAAGCTCAAGGGCTACTATGGCGATCTGACCGAAAAGCAGTTCCGCCGCATCTATGCCGAAGCAGAGCGTATGCGCGGTGACACCGGTGAACAGCTGATCGGCCTGCTCGAGCGCCGTCTGGACGCGGTTGTCTATCGCGCCAAGTTCGTCGCGACGATCTTTGCTGCACGTCAGTTCGTCAACCACGGCCACGTGACCGTCAACGGTCAGCGCGTCAACATCCCGTCCTACCGGGTGAAGGAAGGCGACGTGATCGAGGTTCGCGACAAGTCCAAGCAGATCGCGGTTGTCCTCGAAGCGACCCAACTCGCAGAGCGTGACGTGCCCGACTACATCGAGGCTGATCACTCCAAGATGAAAGCGACTTTCGTCCGCACCCCGGGTCTCAGCGATGTGCCGTACCCGGTGATGATGGAACCGAACCTCGTCATCGAATACTACGCTCAGAACTGATCCGGGCAGGCGTACGGTTCATCCGTACGCCTCAGACCAGCGATCCGTACGTTTCAAAGCCGTCCCATGGGGGCGGCTTTTTCATTGGGCGGGCTCGGAAAAAGAAAAAGGCCGCACCATATGTGCAGCCCTTTTTCCCAATCAGAATTTTGGAAAGACCTGATTACAGCCAGTAGAGATCCCGGAAGACGTGACGCACGATGTCGTCGCGACGGATGCCCTTGGCCGCCAAGGCCTCGTCGGACATCGCCTGAAGCCGTTCGACTTCACGGATACGCGAGTTCGCTTCCACAACCTGGCTCATGCCGCGAGTCAGGCCATCAAGCAGGCTGGAGAAGAAACCCGGTTTTTGGCCGTGGTAGGACTGTGTCAGTGCCATGATATGCCTCTGCAATGCTCAAAGTTTACTCATGACGATCTAAGTCGTTGAAATCGCGCTGAGTAGCTCTGCTTTGGAATACCCGCCACGCCTAAAATGCATGTCGCCGCAGTGCAGCATCAGACAAAAAGCGCGGGTTTGAAAATTTTACCAGTTGATAAAATTTTTGACCCGTGAGAGCGTTTGTCGAAAGATCAACCTGACTTCGGAGTGTGAAGATGGACGCCAGAGCTTTGAAAGAAGGGATTGTTTCGGGCCGTTTGGACGCCGACGCGCTTGACGCCGGCTTTGCCGATCTGCACGCGCCCCTGTCGGATCACGAGGCGTTGGTGGCCGCCGACCGCTGCTATTTCTGTCATGACGCGCCCTGCATCACTGCCTGCCCCACCGAAATCGACATCCCTTTGTTCATCCGCCAGATCGCCACCGGCACGCCCGAAGCGGCGGCAAAAACGATCCTGACACAGAACATTATGGGCGGTATGTGCGCCCGCGTCTGTCCGACTGAAACCCTGTGCGAAGAAGCCTGTGTGCGCGAAGCGGCCGAAGGCGAGCCGGTGCAGATCGGCCGCCTGCAACGCTACGCCACGGACACCCTGATGGCGCAGGGGGTGCATCCTTTCTCCCGGGCGGCCTCGACCGGCAAACGCATTGCCGTTGTCGGGGCCGGTCCGGCAGGGTTGGCCTGTGCGCATCGACTGGCCATGCATGGGAATGACGTTGTGGTCTTCGATGCGCGACCCAAAGCTGGTGGTCTGAACGAATACGGCATCGCCGCCTACAAAAGCACTGAGGATTTCGCGGCGCGGGAGGTCGATTGGCTGCTCCAGATCGGTGGGATCGAGATTCGCAACAACATGGCTTTGGGCCGGGATGTGGCGATGGCAGCGCTTCAAGACGAGTATGATGCGGTGTTCCTTGGCATGGGCCTTGGCGGTGTAAATGCGCTGACCGCGCCCGGAGCGGACAAAGAGGGCGTTCTGGATGCGGTGAACTTCATTGCCGATTTGCGGCAGGCGACGGACCTGAGCACCCTGCCTGTGGGTCGGGATGTTGTGGTGATTGGCGGTGGCATGACGGCTGTGGACGCCGCCGTACAATCCAAACTGCTGGGGGCGCTGAATGTGACCATCGTGTATCGCCGGGGTCGTGATCGGATGAATGCAAGCGTCTGGGAACAGGATTTGGCCGCTGCCAAAGGCGTGCGGATCATCACCAATGCGTCGCCCGTCGCGGTGCATGGCAATGGCGCTGTGCGCGAGATCGAGTTCGAATTTACCGATGACGACCTGAATCCGACCGGTCAGACCTTTCGACTTGCCGCAGATCAGGTGTTCAAGGCCATCGGTCAGACGCTGAACGGCGATGACCTGCCCGATCTCGATGGCCGCAAGATTGCCGTAACCGGACCTGGCCGCACCTCGATCACAGGTGTTTGGGCCGGGGGAGATTGCGCCGCCGGGGGCGAAGACCTGACCGTCACGGCCGTCGCCGAAGGGCGCGATGCCGCTGAGGATATTCACGCCGCGCTGATGCGCGCCTGATCCGGGAGTATTACGAATGGCTGACCTGACAACCGAATTTGTGGGCATCAAAAGCCCGAACCCGTTCTGGCTCGCCTCTGCACCGCCGACGGACAAAGAATACAACGTCCGCCGCGCCTTTGAGGCGGGGTGGGGCGGTGTCGTCTGGAAGACCTTGGGCGAGGCTGGCCCACCCATCGTGAATGTCAATGGCCCGCGCTATGGCGCGATCTGGGGCGCGGATCGGCGTTTGCTTGGCCTGAACAACATTGAGCTGATCACCGACCGACCTTTGGAAGTGAACCTGCGCGAAATCAAGGCAGTCAAACGCGACTACCCGGACCGCGCGATGGTCGTGTCGCTGATGGTGCCCTGCGAGGAAGATGCGTGGAAGGCGATCCTGCCGCTGGTGGAAGAGACCGGCGCGGATGGTGTCGAGCTCAATTTCGGCTGTCCGCACGGCATGTCCGAGCGTGGGATGGGCAGTGCCGTGGGGCAGGTGCCGGAATATATCGAGATGGTCACGCGCTGGGTGAAGCAGAACACGCGCATGCCCTGCATCGTCAAGCTGACACCAAACATCACGGATATCCGCAAACCCGCGATGGCGGCGCATGCGGGTGGCGCGGATGCCGTGAGCCTGATCAACACGATCAACTCCATCACCTCAGTCGATCTGGACCTCTTCGCGCCGGAGCCCACGATCGACGGCAAGGGCGCACATGGAGGGTACTGCGGGCCTGCGGTCAAGCCGATTGCGCTCAACATGGTGGCCGAGATTGCGCGGACACCCGAAACGCGCGGCTTGCCGATTTCCGGCATCGGCGGCGTGACCACGTGGAAAGACGCCGCTGAGTTCATGGCGCTGGGTGCGGGCAATGTTCAGGTCTGCACCGCTGCGATGACCTATGGGTTCAAGATCGTTCAGGAGATGATTTCGGGGCTATCGCAATACCTTGACGAAAAGGGTCTGAACTCAACCGCCGATCTGGTTGGACGCGCCGTGCCGAATATCAGCGATTGGCAACACCTGAACCTCAATTACGTCACCAAGGCGCGGATCAATCAGGATCTGTGTATTTCGTGCGGGCGGTGTTTCGCCGCGTGCGAAGACACCTCGCATCAGGCGATTGCCATGTCCGAGGACCGGGTGTTTACCGTCAAGGATGACGAATGTGTCGCCTGCAATCTGTGTGTGAATGTCTGTCCGGTAGAGGATTGCATCACGATGGAAGAGCTGGCGGCAGGCGCCGTCGACGAACGGACGGGGCGTCCGGTCGCGACGGAGCATGGGGATTGGACCACGCATCCGAACAATCCGGCAGTTCGGCAGGCGGCGGAGTAGAGTGAGAGCCATTTTTTTCGCATGGGGTTAACAGAATTTTATGGGGTGGCCTGAGAATCTTCGTACGAAGATTCTCGAACGCTCCCATAAAATTCTGGAGTTCTGGGCGAACGCCGAGCCGACTGTCAGCGGCCCGACCAGTCCCCGGTCGTGACGATCGACTGACCCGCCGTCAGCCGATGCGTTTGATTGGTTGAGAGTGGCACACGATCAGATAATCCGTGCCGACATCGAAAAGCTGAAACCCGCGCGCCTGCACTTCGGCGCGAAGAAGGCTCAACCCGACCTCCCTGTGGATCGCGCCTTTCTTGCGGCGCACAACACCTTTGCGCCGCACCGCATCGGCGCTGAACAATTGGTCTCTCCATGCCGGGTTGTAGGCTGTGGGCGACTCGAAGGGCGTGTTCATCAACATGCCGTCAGTGTCGGCCAGGGATGCTTAACGCTCGGTAAACGCCTCTATGGCGTGAGCACTTTCCGAAACATCATCTCGACAAACTGGTCCGCGCCCCGTGCGCGTTTGTCGTCTCCCGGCAACAGGACCGAAATCTGGGCTTCGAAATCGGCGTAATGCTGGGTGACGGCCCAGATCGAAAAGATCAGATGCGCAGGGTGCATCTCTGCGATCTTGCCGTCCTTCATCCATTTCGCAAGGATCCCGCATTGCCTGTCGAACAGCGGTTTCAGCGTGCTTTCCAGATGCGGAAGCATCCGAGGCGCCCCCTGCACGATCTCGTTGGCGAACAGACGGGACTCGCGAGGATAGAGGCGGCTCATTTCCATCTTGCGCCGGATGTAGCCGAGGATTTCCTCCAAAGGATCCCCATCCGGGTTCATCGCGTCGAGCGGGCTCAGCCATTCTTCCATCAAGGTATTGAGAAGGTCGATGTGGATCGCCTCCTTGTTCTCGTAATAGTAGATGAGGTTCGGCTTGTGCATGCCGCAGGCTTCGGCGATCTGGTCGAGCGTTGTGCCCCGGAACCCATGGGTCGAAAACAACCCGAGAGCTGCATCACGGATCCGCTTGCGGTTCTCGGTCTGGATACGACTGGGTTTTCTCGCGGTGCTCGTCACGGGCGATCCTTCTCATGCTGCATTTGCAGGCACGGAGTCGCTGCGACGGCCTGCGCTGAACTTTTCCTTCAAGAACATACCTTGACAGCTTGGGGGTGCGTTGCAATCGTAACTTTACCAAATGGTAAAAAACTTGCGCGGCTGTTGTGCCGTCATGCAAGACAGCCAGCGGCGAGGGGAACGAACATGGCAGCACCCGGAGAAAACCTGCGGATCAATGGCGACCGCCTGTGGGACAGCCTCATGGAGATGGCGAAGATCGGGCCGGGCATCGCGGGCGGCAACAACCGTCAGACGCTTACGGATGAAGATGCCGAAGGCCGCGCCTTGTTTCAGAAATGGTGCGAGGCTGCGGGCTGCACCATGGGTGTGGACGAGATCGGCAACATGTTCGCGCGCCGCGAGGGCGCGGACCCCGACGCGCTGCCGGTCTATGTGGGATCGCATCTCGATACCCAGCCAACTGGGGGCAAATATGACGGGGTCCTGGGTGTTCTGGGCGGGCTCGAGGTGATCCGCTCGCTCAATGATCTGGGGATCAAGACCAAGCATCCTATCGTGGTCACCAACTGGACCAATGAGGAAGGCACGCGCTTTGCGCCCGCCATGCTGGCCTCCGGGGTTTTCGCGGGCAAGCATGACCTGCAATGGGCCTATGACCGCGTCGATGCCAAGGGCAAATCCTTCGGCGACGAGTTGGAGCGGATCGGCTGGAAAGGCCCCGAAAAGGTCGGGGACCGCAAGATGCACGCCTTCTTCGAGCTTCATATCGAACAGGGCCCGATCCTCGAAGCCGAGGGCAAGGATATCGGCGTTGTCACCCACGGGCAGGGCCTGCGCTGGATCGAATGCACGGTGATCGGCAAGGAAAGCCATACCGGCTCGACGCCGATGCATATGCGCAAGAACGCGGGGCGGGGCCTCGCGCTGATCACCGAACTGGTGCATGAGATTGCCATGAAGAACCAGCCCAATGCGGTTGGCGCCATTGGGCATATCGACGTCTATCCTAACAGCCGGAACATCATTCCGGGTAAAGTGGTGTTCACCGTCGATATGCGGACGCACTTGCTCGACAAGCTGAACGCCATGGTGGACGAGTTCATGGAGCGTGCGCCAAAGCTCTGTGAAGAGATCGGCGTCGAGTTCGACTGCCACATAGTCGGCCAATTCGATCCGCCCGCATTTGATGAGGCATGCGTCAGTGCCATCCGGGATGCGGCGGAACGGCTGGGCTACAGCCACATGGATATTGTGTCCGGGGCCGGGCATGATGCCTGCTGGATCAACGATGTGGCCCCGACCGCGATGGTGATGTGCCCGTGCGTTGACGGGCTGTCGCACAACGAGGCGGAAGAGATTTCCAAGGAATGGGCGACGGCGGGGGCCGATGTACTGTTCCATGCGGTCGTCGAGACGGCGGAGATTGTCAGCTAAATCCGGGGCGCTGCCCCCGTCGCGCGATGCGCGACTCCCCCGAAGTATTTTTGAACCAGAGAAGATCAGGACCACGGAGTACACCATGACTACAGTCATCAAGAACGGAACGGTTGTCACAGCGGACCTGACCTATGAGGCGGATGTTCTCATTGAGAACGGGGTGATCACCGCGATTGGGCCGAACCTGAAGGGCGACACCGAACTGGACGCCACCGGATGTTATGTCATGCCCGGTGGGATCGATCCGCATACGCATCTCGAGATGCCGTTCATGGGCACCTATTCCAGCGACAATTTCGAAAGCGGGACACGGGCTGCGCTGTCGGGGGGCACCACGATGGTGGTGGACTTTGTGCTGCCCGGTCAGGGGCAGGGTTTGGTTGATGCGATGAAGGGCTGGCACAACAAGTCGACGATGGCCAATTGCGACTACTCGTTCCACATGGCGGTGACGTGGTGGGGCGAACAGGTTTTCAACGAGATGCCCACTGTGATCAACGATCACGGCATCAACACGTTCAAGCATTTCATGGCGTATAAAGGCGCGCTCATGGTCAATGACGATGAGCTGTTTGCGTCTTTCAACCGCCTCGCGGAACTGGGCGGGATCGCAATGGTCCATGCCGAGAACGGCGATGTGGTGGCGGAACTGACGGCAAAGCTTCTGGCTGAAGGAAATACCGGGCCGGAGGGGCACGCGTATTCGCGGCCGAGCCAGGTTGAAGGCGAAGCGACCAACCGCGCCATCATGATTGCCGATATGGCAGGGGTGCCGCTTTACGTCGTGCATACATCCTGCGAGGAAGCGCATGAGGCAATCCGCCGGGCCAAGATGCAGGGCAAGCGCGTCTGGGGTGAGCCGCTGATCCAGCATTTGACGCTGGATGAGAGCGAATACTTCCATGCCGATTGGGATCACGCCGCGCGGCGCGTGATGTCGCCGCCCTTCCGCAACAAGCAGCATCAGGACAGCCTTTGGGCCGGACTACAATCGGGCACGCTGTCGGTAGTGGCAACCGACCATTGCGCCTTCACGACGGAACAGAAGCGCTATGGCGTGGGTGATTTCTCGAAGATTCCCAACGGCACGGGTGGTCTTGAAGACAGGATGCCGATGCTCTGGACCCATGGCGTGGCGACCGGGCGGCTGACGCCGAACGAGTTTGTTGCCGTGACTTCGACCAATATCGCCAAGATCCTGAACTGCTACCCCAAGAAGGGTGCGGTTCTGGTGGGTGCGGATGCCGATCTGGTGGTCTGGGATCCGGAGAAGGAAAAGACGATTTCCGCCAGCACGCAGCAATCGGCCATCGACTACAACGTCTTTGAAGGACACCATGTCAAAGGTCTGCCAAGGTTTACGCTGACGCGCGGCCACGTGGCGGTCCATGACGGTGATATCCGCACTCAGGAAGGCCATGGTCAGTTCGTCAAACGGCCGGGCAATGGCACGGTAAACCGGGCACTTTCGACGTGGAAAGAATTGACCGCACCGCGCCCAGTACAGCGGACTGGGATTCCGGCGACGGGTGTTTGATGCAAGACCAAGCCAAGGCTCCGGTCGTTGACCGGAGTATGACCAAACCTGTGATTTCGGCACGATCGCTTGATCTCACCTTCCAGACCAATGACGGGCCGGTGCACGCGCTCTCCAGTGTCGATCTCGATATCGGCAAAGGCGAGTTCGTCAGCTTCATCGGACCGTCGGGATGTGGCAAGACCACTTTCCTGCGCTGCATTGCGGCGCTTGAGACGCCGACAGGCGGGACGCTGACGGTCAACGGCATGACGCCAGACGAGGCGCGGCGGGCGCGGGCCTATGGCTATGTGTTTCAGGCGGCGGGGCTTTATCCGTGGCGCACGATCGAAAAGAACATCGCGCTGCCTTTGGAGATCATGGGGTATTCGAAGGCCGAGCAGGACGAGCGGATCGCGCGGGTGCTCGACCTCGTGGAGCTGTCGAATTTCGGCAAGAAATATCCCTGGCAATTGTCCGGCGGGATGCAGCAACGCGCGTCGATTGCGCGGGCACTGGCGTTTGATGCGGATATTCTGCTGATGGACGAACCGTTCGGGGCGCTGGACGAGATCGTGCGCGATCACCTGAATGAACAGCTTTTGGAGCTTTGGGCGCGGACGGAAAAGACCATCGGGTTCGTGACCCATTCGATCCCCGAAGCGGTGTACCTTTCGACCAAGATCGTGGTGATGTCGCCCCGTCCGGGGCGGATCACCGATGTAATTGATAGCCCCCTGCCCAAGGAACGCCCGCTCGACATTCGTGACACGCCCGAGTTTCTGGCCATCGCGCATCGGGTGCGCGAAGGGCTGCGGGCGGGACATGCCTATGATGATTGACGCATCATGAGGAGCCTTCTGCCCATTCTCACGGTTCTCGCCGCGATTGCTGCGCTGTGGTATGCGGCGGTTGCGCCGATGAACATTCGCGGCGCGTTGGATGTCGCCGAACGGGCTGGCGCAGAGGTTGTCCCGGCTGAATCACGCGCGCGGTTTGACACGTCGATTTGGCGACTCATGGTCGACAACGCAGAGCATATCGGTCTTGGCTACAGCCTGGAGCGGCCGCGCCTGCCGACTCCGGTTCAGGTCGGTACGGAGCTTTGGAAAACCACCGGTGAGATGGCGTTGAACGGCAGGCCCATGTCGAAACGGTCGCTGATCTATCACGGGTGGATCACCCTGCAATCGACGCTCTGGGGCTTTGCGCTGGGCACCGTTCTGGGCATGGCGGGGGCGATTGCCATCGTCTACAGCCGGGTGGTGGACATGAGCCTGATGCCTTGGGCGATCATCAGCCAGACCATACCCATCGTGGCGCTGGCACCGATGATCATCGTGCTGTCCAGCCAGGTCGGGATCGAAGGGCGGACGGTGCCGAAGGCGATCATTTCGGCCTATTTGTGTTACTTCCCGGTGCTTGTCGGGATGGTGAAAGGGCTACGGTCGCCGGGGGCGGCGCAGCTTGATCTGTTGAGAACCTATTCCGCGTCCGGCTTGCAGGCGTTCCTGAAACTGCGGCTCCCCGCGTCGATGCCGTATCTGTTCACCTCGCTTAAGATCGGGATCGCGGCGGCATTGGTGGGGACCATCGTGGGTGAGTTGCCGACGGGCGCGATTTCGGGGCTGGGCGCGCGCATTCTGATCGGCGATCAGTTCGGCACTCCTTTGGCCATCTGGGCAGCGCTCTTTGCGGCGGCGATCCTTGCGGGCGTATTGGTGACGCTGCTGGATCTGATGCAGCGCGTAACGCTTAGGCGGATGGGGATGCAGGCATGAGTTGGCTGATCTTCGCGTTGGTGTTCTGGATCGGGGCCTGGGCGCTCAATACG
Organism: Marivita sp.; assembly: GCF_017643905.1. Taxonomy (GTDB): domain Bacteria; phylum Pseudomonadota; class Alphaproteobacteria; order Rhodobacterales; family Rhodobacteraceae; genus Marivita. Next base: position 3,592 of record NZ_JAEPMO010000095.1, on the reverse strand, counting down.
TGGCTTGCCAATTCGCCATGGCGCGCTTTGCTTTTGGTGCGGGTGCTGATCCCGGTCCTGTTCGGCGTGACACTGATTGTGCTCTGGGAAGGGATCGTGCGCGGCTTTGGCGTGTCGCCGGTGATCTTGCCGGCCCCGTCGACCGTGGCGCAGACCTTTGCGGCCTCGACAGATATCCTGTGGGAGGATTTCCAGCAGACCGTTCTGAAAGGTGCGCTGTCCGGTTTTGTCATGGGCGTTCTCGCAGCGTTTGCCACGGCGATCCTGATCGACCGGTCCTCGTTCCTGACCCAAGGTCTCTTGCCCATCGGCAATTTCGTCGCGGCCCTTCCCATTGTCGGGATCGCGCCCATTCTGGTCAGCTGGTTCGGTTTCGACTGGCATTCCAAAGCAGCTGTGGTCGTGGTGATGGTGTTCTTCCCGATCCTTGTGAACACGGTGCAGGGCCTGCGGGAAACGGATGCGATGCAGCGCGATCTGATGCGCACCTACGCTGCGAGTTATTTCGACACTCTGCTCAAGCTGCGCCTGCCCGCGGCACTTCCTTTTGTGTTCAACGGGCTGAAGATCGCAACGACACTTGCATTGATCGGCGCAATCGTTGCTGAGTATTTCGGATCACCCACGCGCGGGATGGGGTTCCGAATTTCAACCGGGGTCGGCAGCCTGTCGATCGACCTCGTCTGGGCTGAAATCGCGGTGTCGGCGATGGCAGGAACCGCGTTCTACGGGCTAGTGGCCTTGGTCGAAAAACGCGTGACGTTCTGGCACCCGTCGCATCGCGGACATGGATGAACAACAAACCAAAACACGGAGGTACTACCATGAAGACGAAACTACTTGGCGCCTTGGCAGCCATCGGACTGGCTGCCCCGGCCTGGGCGGCGGACGATGTCACGCTGCAACTCAAGTGGGTCACGCAAGCCCAGTTCGCGGGTTACTACGTGGCACTCGAGAATGGCTATTACGAAGAGGCCGATCTGAACGTCACGATCAAACCGGGTGGACCGGACATCGCGCCGACGCAGGTGATTGCCGGTGGCGGTGCCGATGTGACTGTCGAATGGATGCCCGCCGCATTGGCCGCCCGCGAAAAGGGTCTTCCGCTGGTGAACATTGCGCAGCCGTTCAAAAGTTCTGGCATGATGCTCACCTGCTGGAAAGATGCCGGGATCGCAACGCCGGAGGATCTCAAGAACCGCACTCTGGGTGTCTGGTTCTTCGGCAATGAATTCCCGTTCATGTCGTGGATGAGCTCGATGGGCATTTCCACCGACGGCAAGAGCGAGAACGGTGTCGAGGTTCTCAAGCAGGGCTTCAACGTGGACCCGCTGCTGCAGCGTCAGGCCGACTGCATTTCGACCATGACCTATAACGAATACTGGCAGGTGATCGACGCGGGTGTGAGCCCGGACGACCTAGTCACCTTCAAGTATGAAGATCAGGGCGTCGCAACGCTTGAAGACGGTCTTTACGTTCTGGAAGACCGGCTGTCCGATCCGGCATTCGTCGACAAGATGCAGCGCTTTGTTGCTGCATCGATGAAGGGCTGGAAATGGGCCGAGGAAAACCCCGATGAGGCCGCGATGATCGTTCTCGAATATGACGAGACGGGCGCTCAGACCGAAACACATCAGAAGCGGATGATGGGTGAAGTGGCCAAGCTGACTGCAGGCTCGAACGGTACATTGGACCCTGCCGATTACCAGCGCACGGTGGATACGCTGTTGGCCGGTGGCTCTGATCCGGTGATCACCGCTGATCCGGGTGAGGGCGCATGGACACACGCGATTTCCGATGTCCTGAATTGATGCTGCGTGACATCGTCTGACACGGGAAGGGGCCTTTGTGGCCCCTTCTTTTATCGCCTCAGCGTGTCGCCGTAGCTGATCTTGGGTGTCAATTCGACGACTTTGGGGGTGTTCGCGTCAGGTGAATTCACCCGCTCCGAGATGATTTCGGCCGCCTTGCGTCCGATTTCGCTGCGGCACGCATCCATCGTCGCCAACTGCCGGGGGAGGCCGTCCAGCAATTCGACACCGTTAAATCCGGCTAGACCGATCTGGTTGGGTATATCGATGCCCTTTTCCAGCAACGACAACAGGCCTCCTGCCGCGATCATGTCGTTGGAATAATAGAGGAAATCCAGTTCGGGATCGCGCTTGAGCATGGCTTCGGTCATTTCCCGTCCCTTGGCGAGCGCAGATCCCCCGGAATAGAATTCCTGATCCGCAACTTCGACCCCACCTTTGGCAAGCGCGCCGGTAAACCCTTCGAACCTTTTGCGAGCGCGGTGATCAAGCGGCATCTTGGTGCCAAGGAACCCGATCCGCTGGTAGCCAGCTTTCAGGATCGCCTCCGCCATCTTACGGCCCGCGCGACGGTGCGAAATGCCGACCATCGCGTCAATTGGCGTGCCATCGACATCCATGATCTCGACCACGGGAATCCCGGATGCCTTGAGCATGGCACGCGAGGCATCGGTGTGTTCGAGCCCAGCAATGATCACGCCGGAAGGGCGCCATGACAGCATTTCGTAAAGGACGCGTTCCTCCTTTTCGGGCAGGTAGTCCGTCACGCCGACCACCGGTTGCAGTTCGGTTTCCTCGAGAACTGCACTGATCCCGGACATGACTTCGGGAAACACCATGTTCCGAAGGCTGGGAATGATCACCGCGACAAGGTTGACACGCTGGCTGGCCAAGGCTCCCGCGATCTTGTTCGGTACATAACCGAGGGACTTTGCGGCCGTCAGAACGCGTTCGCGCGTCGCGGTCGAAACATCGCCGCGATTGCGCAGGACACGACTGACTGTCATTTCGGAAACGCCGGACGCTTCTGAAACGTCGCGCAGCGTAAGAGGGCGGGTATCGTCACTGGCCAAGGGCGTCATCCTGTTCTGTCATCTTGATGTTACCGCAATCTCTTGCGCACCAGCAAGCGATTGCGGTCCTTGTGAAAAAATGACTCGAGGGATGACAAGCCGGGATAGGATCAGTATGCCTGTGGCGCGTGGTCCCGTGGCTCAACTGGATAGAGCAGCCCCCTCCTAAGGGGCAGGTTGCAGGTTCGAATCCTGCCGGGATCACCAGCCCGATAAAATGCTGCTGCCAAAAAAGGGAATGTCTGCGCAAAAGAAAGCAATAGTCTGCGCAAAACGTTGTCCAAAACGTATGTTCGGCAAGGTAAATTTTTTATATCAAGTGGTTATGGTGGCGTTGCGCGATTTGGTTGTTTCGCAATGCAGGGGGTGCCTCTGTTCTATCGTGGTTGATCGAACAATTACCGGTCATTCAATGTTGTCAGGGCTCTAGAGCATCTTGCTCTGTATCGACCAGAAAAACTGGCTCGGATTTACATAACCACGCGGCTGGTACCACGCCTTCCAACGACTCATCGGTTTTTCTTGAAACAGCCAAGTGCAAGATTAGACGCACAATCTTCCTGCAGGTTCGGCGTATTTTGTTGAAAAACTCTTCCTTGATCGAAGTCTGAACTGCTGATTCAATTCCTGAAATCGAGGGGGAGAACCGGCGATGATGGGACCGAGGCAGGAAGCACAGGCGGCGCTGTTCTATGAGTTTTCGCTGGA
>NZ_JAEPMO010000224.1 GCF_017643905.1 Marivita sp. | reverse complement strand
GGACAATGACCATATCCGTCCTGCAGGTGGCGATTTCCGGATCGGGGATACTGTCAGCGCCGGGCACGTGATAGGACCGAATGACATCGCGCTGCTGGCGTCGATGAACATCGCCGACGTGCCTGTGACACGGCGTCCTATCGTGGCGCTGATCTCGACAGGCGATGAGCTGGTGATGCCGGGAGAGACTCCCGGCCCCGATCAGATCATTGCATCCAACACTTTGGGCCTGCATGCGCTGATGCGTGATCTGGGAGCGGAGCCGCGGTTGCTCCCTATTGCGCGGGACAACGAGGCGTCTTTGCGGACCGCTTTCGATCTGGCCAAGGGTGCGGATTTGATCGTGACCATTGGCGGCGCATCTGTCGGCGACCATGACGTGGTGGCAAATCTTGCGCCGCAGCTTGGGTTTGATCAAAGCTTCTACAAGGTTGCGATGCGCCCCGGTAAGCCGTTGATGGCAGGGCGCTTTGGCGACGCCATGATGATCGGACTGCCGGGCAATCCGGTGTCGGCGATGGTCTGTGGGCATGTGTTCGTAGCCCCCGTGGTGCGAGCGATGCTGAGACTGCCCGCACAGGCTGCGCCACGCCGATCTGGCGTCCTGGCCGAGGCCTTGCCCGCGAACGGACCGCGGGAACACTATATGCGCGCCCGGGTCACGGATGGCGGGTTGATCGCCTTCGGATCGCAGGACAGTTCGCTGCTGAGCATCCTGGGCCAGGCCGACGCGCTGATTGTCCGCAGCCCTAAGGACGGGCCACGGGCGGTAGGAGACCACGTGGAGTATCTGCCTCTTCGCTGACTGCTTACCCTTGTTTACTGATTCTTGACACAAAACAGGAACAACAGTAGAACAAAGAGTGAGGATCATGCGAGCGGAGGCAGAAAATGCTGACCAAGAAACAACTCGACCTGCTGGAATTCATCAGCAAACGCGTGGCACGTGACGGTGTGCCGCCAAGCTTTGAAGAAATGAAGGATGCACTGGATTTGCGGTCCAAATCAGGCATTCACCGCCTGATCAGCGCGTTGGAGGAACGTGGGTTCATCCGGCGTCTTGCGCATCGGGCGCGGGCGATCGAGATTGTGAAACTGCCTGAAACACTTGCGGCCAAACAGCCGGGCTTCACACCAGTGGTGATTGATGGAGACCTGCCGGATGTACCGCCGCCGCCGAATGCGCAGAGTGTCGAAGCAATCCACGCGATGGAATTGCCCTTGATGGGGCGCATTGCGGCCGGTGTCCCCATCGAGTCGATCAATGACGTGCCGCCGTCGGTTGCGGTTCCGGGCGCGATGCTGTCGGGCAATGGCCGCCACTATGCGCTTGAAGTCAAAGGCGATTCGATGATCGAGGCCGGGATCAACGATGGCGACGTCGTGGTGATCCGCGAGACATCGAGCGCCGACAATGGTGACATCGTGGTGGCGCAGGTCGAAGGATATGAGGCAACGCTCAAGCGCTACAAGCGCAAGGGCGAAAGCATCATTCTCGAGGCGGCAAACCCGGCTTACGAGCCGCGAATCCTGCCCGTCGGTGCGGTCAAGGTGCAGGGACGTCTGGTCGGGTTGATCCGCACCTACTGAGCCTGTCGCAGACCGGCATCATTCCAAAGGCGCGCGCCTGTCCTGTCGCGCGCTTTTTCTATCTGCCAATGGCCATCCTCACGTCGGGTGATGGACAGGCTGCCCAATCCCTTGAGAGCGCGGGCATCAAGCACGGTGCAGTTCGGGACTTGCGGCATCTCCGGCAATTCTGCGCTGGCGACGACCAGTCTGCCATCAGAGCAGCCTTGATAGGTCGCTGCCGCGCGTTTTCCGTAGATGTGTTGAACCAGCGGTATTTGGTCGTTCCAAAGGGCCGCAGCGGTGGGTTGATCCAATCCCTGACCGTCATTTTCCAACCAGACCTCGGCAATGAAACCAGCGCCCGTGGCGCGTGACACTGCGCGTCCCTGCTCTGTCATCACACCGACAAGCGCGCCGCCTTCGGCAACCAGAATGGGCGGACGTTCGGCGTTCATCCAAATGAGAACCGCGATGCAGACGGGCGTCAGGCCCAGCAAACGCAGCCTGCCTTGCCACAGGACGACAAACAGCCCGCCAAGCGTGATGAGCGGCAAAACGGCGGGACCGGGTGTCATCACCGGCCGAACCGCACCGTCCCAAAGGGCAAGCGACTGCGCGATATAGAGAATCCAGTCCAGGCCCAGCCCCATGGGGATCAGCCCGATTGCCTCGAGCCCGAAGGGCATCAACAAGATGCCCAAGACCGCAGCGGGGATCACCAGGAGCCCCATCAAAGGAACGGTCATGAGGTTCGCCAGCAAACCGTACTGCGCAATCTGGTTGAAATGCGCCATGGCAAAAGGTGCCGTGGCCGCCCCGGCCACAGCCGAGGACATGACAACCGAAGCAATGCCGCGCAAGATTTTATGGCGCGGCAGGTCATGGGCGCTGTCCCGGATCGCGCCAAAGACCGCGACAAGAGCGGTTGTGGCGGCAAAAGACATCTGAAACCCCGGCCCGATCATCGCTTCAGGACGCAAGGCAAGCACGATTAAAGCTGCCAAGGCCACGGCCCGAAGCGAGATCGCGCGGCGGTCGACCATGATCGCCAGCAGCATCACGGCCACCATTATAAAGGCGCGTTCCGTGGCGACATTTCCGCCAGACAGCGCAAGATAGACCGCTGCCACCCCCAAAGCACCTGCCGCCGCGATCTTCTTGATCGGCCAGCGCAAACCGATGGGCGTCATCAACAGGCAAAGCCGCAGAACGGCAAAGGCAAAGGCGCTGACGAGCCCCATATGCAGGCCGGAAATGGCCAGCAGATGGGCCAGGTTGGTGTCGCGCAAGGCTTGCAGCACCGGCTGCGGAATGGCACTGCGGTCTCCTGTGATGATCGCCGTCGCAAAGGCACCTGTGGCGCCCGGCAACGCGGTTTGCACGCGGGCAGAGATCGCCATTCGGGTTTGGAAGGTGAACCGATCCCGCCCTGCCTCTTCCCACAGAACCAATGGAACGCGGGTATAGCCGACCGCCCCCAAACGGAGAAACCATGCGTGGCGACGGAAATCGAAGCCTCCGGGTTCGACAGCGCCGCCGGGTGGGCCAAGATGGGCGGTGGTGCTGATGGTCTGGCCAGGTTCCGGTGATACTCCGGCGATGTCGCCGTGGAGCGACAGGCGGACGCGGGTTGGCGTTTCGGAGAGCGGCACATTGGACAGCCAGACATGGTCCAGCGTGATGCGCAGAGCGTCCGACGCGGACCGGTCGATGTCGACCACCCTGCCCGTCACCGGGCCGTAGTAGCGCCAGTCGATCACCGGCCCCGCCACCAGATGCGCCCGCGCTCCGGCAAGCGCCACGCCCAAAGTCACCATCGCCACGGCACAGACCAACGGCGCGAAGGCAAACCTGATGCGCATGTGCCAGACCAAAAGGAGCAGACCCGCGACCGCCAAACCGGCCAGCACCTGAACGGGAGGTTCGACGCGCAGAGCGAAATAGAGGCCAATCCCGATGCCGAGGCACACGGGAACAAAGGGAAACAGCGTGCCGCGCTGCGCCAGAAGCATGTCTGGGATCACATCCCGGACCCGCGCCATACTTGCCCCCGTGGATGGTGCTGGTTAAGAGAGCCTTTAGCTATCCCCAAGACAGTTATCGAAAGGTAAATGCGCCCAATGTCCGGCCAGATCGTCACCCGTTTCGCCCCTTCCCCCACCGGCTACCTGCATATCGGCGGGGCGCGTACGGCGCTGTTCAACTGGCTTTTTGCACGCGGACGGGGCGGCAAGTTCCTGCTGCGGATCGAGGACACCGACCGCGCCCGGTCGACGCCCGAGGCGACGGCGGCGATTCTCAAGGGGCTGGACTGGCTTGGTCTGGATCATGACGGTGAGGTGTTGAGCCAGGCCGCCGGTGCAGACCGCCATGCGGAGGTCGCGCATGAGCTTCTGGCCAAAGGCTCGGCGTACAAGTGTTTTTCGACCCAGGACGAAATCGAGGCCTTCCGTGAAGCGGCGCGGGCCGAGGGCAAATCGACCCTGTTCCAAAGCCCCTGGCGCGATGCCGATCCGGCGACGCATCCCGATGCGCCTTTTGTGATCCGGCTGAAAACACCGATCGAAGGCACAACCGTGATCCGCGATCAGGTGCAGGGCGATGTCACGATCCGCAACGACCAGTTGGATGACATGGTCCTGTTACGATCGGACGGCACACCGGTCTACATGCTGGCCGTTGTTGTTGATGACCATGATATGGGTGTGACCCATGTGATCCGGGGGGATGACCACCTCAATAACGCCGCGCGTCAGATGGGCATCTACACGGCGATGGGCTGGGACATCCCGGTCTGGGCGCATATCCCGCTGATCCATGGACCGGACGGTAAGAAACTGTCCAAACGCCATGGCGCCCTCGGCGTCGAAGAATATCAGGCCATGGGCTATCCGGCGGCGGGAATGCGCAACTACCTTGCGCGTCTGGGATGGAGCCACGGCGATGACGAATTCTTTACCGATGATCAGGCAAAAGAGTGGTTCGATCTGAGCGGGATCGGCAAATCGCCCGCCCGGTTCGATTTCAAGAAACTCGAGAATCTGAGCGGGCAGCACATTGCCGTGGCGGAGGATGCTGCACTGCTGCATGAATTGGCGACTTATCTGGACGCGGCAGGGTTGCCTTCCCTTACGGAAGAGCAGGCTGATGGTATCTTTCGTGCGATGTATTGCCTCAAGGAGCGTGCGCGCACCTTTCCAGAACTGATTGAAAAGGCACACTTTGTTCTGGCATCTCGACCGCTTGAGATCGAAGAGAACGCCGCTAAGCAACTGGATACGGTATCCCGTGGCATACTGCAATCGTTGACGCCGCAGTTGCAAAATGCTAGCTGGACGCGTGATGAGCTTGAAGCCGTCACATCCCGAATTGCAGAAGAGCACGGGACGAAATTCGGCAAGCTG
>NZ_JAEPMO010000085.1 GCF_017643905.1 Marivita sp. | reverse complement strand
GCGGACCCGCATCGAAGAACCTTGCCGCCTACGGCCGATGGCATGCCGCCCGGAACAACGCGGACCGCTCCTACCTTGATGCGCTCAGGCTGCTGCTCGCTTCAGGCCCTCGCGCCAACACAATTTGCTGACACCGCCTGAAACAGAGAGAGCGGGATGTGATGGGCCCACTTCGTGACAAGGGGAACGATTACCTTTCTTTGATGGTTAATCAAGCAGACAAGGCTGAGCGAGCCGAAATATGCTTGCATGTTCCAAATAGTTGCAACTTTAGGCTCATCAAAGGGGACGAGGAGGTCATCAAGAAACTGAATGTTGAGGTTCCTGAAGAATTAGAGGGTGTGACAGAGGTGGTTGGCGAAGAGAGAAGCGCAACAGCTGCGCACATGGAAAGATGTCCAGCGGGGTACAAAACCCTTGTTTGGGCCACAAATCAGTTGAAAAAATCGCAAGATTTGCGTGTAATCATAACTACTGCAACATGAGGTGAGCAGATGACTGACAATAAATCTAGAATGCTTCTCGGCGGCTCTCGGGTCGTAAAATTTTTCTAAGTTACGAAGGAGGTCTCAACAAGAGTGTTGGGGCCTCCACGTATATTTTACTTAAAATTCAGTGTGTTGAGCGTTGTGTCAGTACTAGACTTCGGTTCTTTTGTGGGCATCGTCACTAAATCTGACTAGCCTGAGCATGCCGAGTCTCGCAGAAAGCTAAGCCGTAATGGTTTTGAGTGGGGCGTTGCTGATGTGCTTGCACACATTGTTGCACAAGTGGGCACTGCAGAAGTCTGTCGGCGGCTCCTTATTCCTCTGCAATTGACCCCACCCCGGACCTCTGCCATTGAGAAGGCTGCGACACAGCCAAGGGGCCCGGCGGCGGGCTGCGGGACATGAAGGTTATCATCTGCGGAGCAGGTCAGGTCGGCTGGCAGATCGCGCGGCACCTCTCGGGGGAGCGCAATGACGTCACCGTGGTCGACAGCAACCCCGATCTGGTGCGCCGGGCGACGGATGCGCTGGATGTGCAGGGGATCGCGGGGTTCGCCTCGTATCCGGATGTGCTCGACCAGGCGGGGGCGCGGGACGCGGACATGATCATCGCGGCGACCCATTCGGACGAGGTCAACATGGTGACCTGCCAGGTGGCGCACTCGGTGTTCTCGATCCCGCGCAAGATCGCGCGGCTGCGGTCGAAATCCTATCTGACGGCGATCTATTCCGACCTCTACCGCCGCGATCACATGCCCATCGACGTGGTGATCAGCCCCGAGATGGAGGTGGCCGAGGCGGCACTGCAGCGCCTCAACGCGCCGGCGGCGTTCGATACGGAGAAGTTCCTTGATGGCGATGCGGCGCTGATGGGGCTGACCATCGACGACGATTGCCCCATCGTGAATACGCCGCTGAAGCAGCTGACCGATCTCTTCTCGACCCTGCGGAGCATCGTGGTGGGCATCCGGCGCGATGGCACGCTCTTTGCGCCGGAATCGAACGACCAGATCTTCGCGGGCGATTCCTGTTACGTGATGTCCCATATCGAGGATGTGCGCCGGACGCTGGAGATTTTCGGCAAGACCCATCACAAGCAGGAGCGGGTGGTGATCATCGGCGGCGGCAATGTCGGGCTGATGGTGGCGAAGGATCTCGAACACCGCGCCGACCGGGTGCGGGTCAAGGTGATCGAGCGCAACCGCAAGATCGCGGAACGCGCGGCCGAGGCGTTGGAGCGGACGATTGTTCTGAATGGCGATGGGTTGGATGTGGCGCTGTTGGCCGAGGCCAATATCGAGCGCGCGGATGCGGTGCTGTGTGTGACCGACGACGACAAGGTCAACATGCTGGCCGCCGTGCGCGCCAAATCCGAAGGCTGCCGGATGGCGATTGCGCTGATCAATGACCCGACGCTGGAGCCACTGATGGAGCCGTTGGGGATCGATGCCTATATCAACCCGCGCTCGGTCACGGTGAGTTCGATCCTCAAGCATTTCCGCCACGGGCGGGTGCGCGCGGTCTATTCCATCGGCGATGCCGAGGCCGAGGTGATCGAGGCGGAGGTGCTGTCGACCTCGCCGATGGCGGGGCAGAAGCTGCGCGACATAGATTTCCCCGAAGGTGTGCTGGTTGGTGCCGTGCGCAAGGCGGGCAAGGTCAAGCGCCCGACGGGGTCGATGGTGATCGAAGAAGGGGACCAGGTGGTGCTCTTCACGCTGGCCAAGGACGTGCCTGAGGTCGAACGCCTGCTTCAGGTGTCGATCGACTTTTTCTGATCCGATGGCGCTGCTGTATCGCCTGCCGTTTCTGCTGTTGCTGACGGGGATAGCCTGCGCGTCGATGATCGTGCCGGCGGCGGTGGCGCTTTGGGCCGAGGCGTTTCAGGATGCGCGGTCGTTCTTTTATTCGGGCTTGGTGGGGCTGATCCTGTGCGCGCTGGTCGCACTGGCGCTGGCGAACCGGCCGCACAACCGCAATGCGATCCGACAGCTCATGGCACTGCTGGCGAGTTTCGTGATCCTGCCTGCGGTTCTGGCGGTGCCTTTCTACGAATCGATCCAGTCCACGACGTTTCTGAACGCGTATCTCGATATGGTGTCGAGCCTGACCACGACCGGCTTGCCGCTGTTCGAGCCGGAACGCCTGTCGATGGCCGAGCATCTGTGGCGCGCACAGGTTGCGTGGATGGGTGGGTTGCTCATGTGGGTGGCGGCGGCGGCGATTCTTGCGCCGTTGAACCTTGGCGGGTTCGAGGTGGCCTCATTGGGGGAGCCGGGACAGGACGTGGTGGCCGGAGCCGCGCGGCGGGATACCGCCAACCCAGCCAGCCGTCTTGCCCGAAGCGCCGTTGTTCTGGTTCCGTCCTACGCGCTTTTGACGCTGGCGCTTTGGGTTCTGCTATTGGTCGCGGGCGACGCGCCATTCGTGGCCCTGATCCATGCAATGAGCGTGATGTCCACGTCGGGCATTTCGCCTGTCGGTGGCCCGGCAGGGGCAGGGAGTGGGATCGCAGGCGAAGCGATCATGGCGGTGTTTCTGCTGTTCGCCCTGTCGCGGGTGACGTTTTCCAAGGACACCAACACGGCCCAGCGGGCCGGTTTGTTCTATGATCCTGAATTTCGTCTGGGTATGGCCATTGTCCTTGCGATCCCAACTCTGCTTGTGCTGCGCCATTTCGTGGCTGCCTTGGATATTGGCGACCAGAACAACGTTCTGGCGGCTTTGCGGGCGTTCTGGGGCGCGGCTTTCACTGTATTGTCGTTCTTGACCACACATGGCTATTCCAGCGTCGATTGGATCGACGCACAGGCCTGGTCGGGGTTGGAAACGCCGGGGCTCATCCTGATGGGGCTCGCGCTGATTGGCGGCGGGGTTGCGACCACAGCGGGCGGGGTCAAGCTGATGCGCGTTTTTGCGCTGCTGGTGAACGGCATGCGCGAGGTGGATCGTCTGGTCCATCCCTCTTCCGTTGGGCGCTCGGGTCTCGTGTCGCGCCGCACCCGCCGGGAAGGGGCCTTTATCGCCTGGGTGTTCTTCATGATCTTTGCGATCACGCTGGCGGCAACCACCGTGGCGTTTTCAGCCTTTGGTATCCCGTTCGAGCAGTCACTTGTGCTGGCGGTGGCCAATCTGTCGAATTGCGGACCCCTGGTCGATGTGGTTCAGGCCGGGCGTCTCACGCTGATCGAACTGGGGCCGGGACCCAAGGCAATCGCCGCCATTGCAATGATAATGGGACGCCTTGAAATGCTGGCACTTGTGGTGATATTGACACCAGATCTTTGGCGCGATTGAGCCTTGTCGGCACACTTGCCGAAATTCCTTGTTTTTCCACTGGAATTTACGTGAGTGCCAAGACATAGTGACGTCAAATCACGACCTACAGCGCGACAAAAGCAAGAATAAAGGCTAATTTTATGGCATCTGATAAGCAGAACCTTCAGGACGCATTTCTCAATCACGTCCGCAAAACAAAGGTGCCGGTGACTGTTTTCTTGATCAACGGCGTGAAATTGCAGGGTGTGATCACCTGGTTCGATAACTTCTGTGTGCTCCTGCGCCGGGATGGCCAATCGCAGCTTGTCTACAAGCATGCCATTTCGACGATTATGCCGGCACAGCCGATCAATCTGTATGACGGCGAAGGCGACAATTGAAAGAACACAAGGCGCATGTGACCCCGGCATGGGTCCTGCATCCTGACATCACCAGCGACCGGTCCCGTCGATCGGCAAAATCGGCTTTGGCCGAAGCGGTTGCTTTGGCTGCAGCTTTGCCCGGGCTCGAAGTCAAGGGCAGCAATGTCGTTCGTTTGCCCAAGCCACATGCCGGAGCCCTGTTCGGGTCGGGCAAGATCGAAGAACTGAAAACGATCTTCAAGGAAAACGAAATCGAGCTGGTTTTGGTGGATGGTCCGGTCTCGCCCGTGCAGCAGCGCAATCTTGAAAAGACATGGGGTGTCAAACTGCTTGATCGGACCGGTCTGATCCTTGAGATCTTCAGCGACCGGGCCGCGACACGCGAAGGGGTGCTGCAGGTCGAGATGGCGGCACTCACCTATCAACGCACGCGGCTGGTGCGGGCGTGGACCCACCTCGAACGACAGCGTGGTGGTCTTGGGTTTGTTGGTGGACCCGGTGAAACCCAGATCGAAGCCGACCGCCGCGCCATTGACGAGCAATTGGTCAACCTGCGCCGACAGCTGGACAAGGTGGTCAAGACCCGCAGCCTGCACCGCGCGGCGCGGGCCAAGGTGCCGTATCCCATTGTGGCTTTGGTCGGCTACACCAACGCTGGGAAATCGACGCTGTTCAATCGGCTGACCGGGGCCGATGTGATGGCAAAGGACATGCTTTTTGCCACGCTTGACCCAACCATGCGGTCGGTCAAGCTCCCGGACGGGCCGGACGTTATCCTGTCGGATACGGTGGGGTTCATCAGCGATCTGCCGACAGAACTGGTTGCTGCATTTCGTGCCACGCTTGAAGAGGTGCTGGCCGCTGATCTTATCCTGCACGTCCGCGACATCAGCCATGCGGCGACGGAAGAGCAGGCCAAGGACGTGCGCGAGATCCTCAGCTCGCTTGGCGTGACGGGGACCACGCCGCTTCTGGAAGTCTGGAACAAGATCGACGCGATGCCGGAGGAAGACCGAGTCGCAGCGGTTGCGCGCGCCGAACGGGACGAAAGCGTATTTGCAACTTCGGCATTGACGGGCGACGGGCTCGATGCGCTTCTGGCAGCGGTCAACCGCATCCTTGAAGGGGACCGCCGCGAAGACACGCTGCATCTGACCTTTGACGAAGGCCGCAAACGCGCATGGCTGTTTGACAAGGCGCTGGTGGAAGAAGAAATTCAGACCGATACAGGATACACGGTACGAGTTCGCTGGTCAGCGAAGGACGCGCGGCAGTTCGAGACATTGAAGTACTCGTAAAGTAGATTTGGCCTTATACTGAATTGACTGGGTGGTTTTGGGTATGGTCACGCCAAAATGTATTGTTTTCGCTGCGCCTTTTGGTTTCGGACCTGCCGCGAAAACAATTCGGATTGTCAGTTCCTTACACGACATTTTTGATTGTATAGTTGTGTCTTAAGGCAATGCGCTGGACTTCTTGTTGAAGCATCGCGTCGACAGTACGAAATATTTTTCCGGCGTGTCCAGAGATTTCAGTGACCCTGCACAATTGGCTGGGTTCGGAATGGCGATCTCAGCCTATAATTGTGCACATCGGCTTGATCATCTTGCAGGATGTGGAGGTCAACAGTAAGGTTGCTGGATCAGATTGAGTGAAGAAAAAGTTGAGTTTCCATGCACACCTGGACATCGGCGACAACAACGAATGCTCCAGCGTGGAATATACTTGGACATGCCGGTCATTTGATATCTCAGGGGGCCTCCCGTCCAATATATTTCTTGGATAATCCAGACATATATTCTCAGAGCGAATTTGAGAATTTGAAGAAGATCATTCGGTATGTGATTTGTGATGATGGATACTGGCAGAAACTGAAGGGCAAGCCGAAAACTGTACCTGAAAGACAGTTCGTGAATTTGAAAGTCGCACGCGCAATATTCAAGAGCGATTGGTTTTTGCACATCGACACCGACGAGTTCCTTCATTTGGAGCAGGATCTCGCTGACTTGCTCGATTATTTGCCTTCTGATGTCACCGAAATCCGTTTGCAAAATTTCGAGCGGATCACTCGCCCGGATATAGTAACATGGCACACAGGTGCATTTCGCGTACCTTGTTGGGATCAGGCGGCACTGTCCAACTACCCGGATTTTATCCAACCTTTCTTGGCGCTTGGCCTCGCGAATTACTATCATGGAAAGTCGTTTGTCAGAAATCGACCTAACCTTTTTCAGGGCATACATGGAGCCATAAGGAAAAGTGAATTTGAAGTCATTCGCTTCAATATGCCATGGGAGTCCGGATTCGTTGGCCATTATCAGTACTCAGGTCGGGAGTCTTTCTTTAAGAGATTTGCCTACAAACGCAGAGACGGAGAAGCTTTGCTTAGACATGAGGTGGCGCAAATGCGCTGGATAGAAGAACACAAATTTGCGCGAGACGATATCTGTCGATTGGGAATCGCACTGTTCGAAGCAGATGAAGTTGAGGTAAATCGTTATCGTGAAAAAGGTTTGTTCCGCGACATTCCGCAAGCCTACATCGAAAGAATTGAAAATTCATTTGATACGGAACATCTCGGTATTCTTGGATGAACACTCGGTAACAGGAATGTGCAACCGATCGGATTGGGGAATGTTCTCAATAGCACAGTGAATATGCTACTTAGCCAGATCGAGCCGCCTACATAAGCGAATGTAACACGGCACAATAAGAATTGGCCAAACCAACGCTTTCGTATGACGGCCATTGAGTGAGGGTTTTCGCTGTTCTACTCGCGCACCAGCCGCGTTACGCCGACAGACGCTGCGCGGGCAAGGTTCACGTCAAGCGACATGGGGATGTATTCGCCGCGCCGCCAGAGCGTGCCAAGATCGTCGTAGTGGCGGGACAGGAAATGACCGGACTGGCCGGTGGACAGGATGAAGACCGAACTGTCGGGGTCTGCAAAGTCATAGACACCGCGATAGGCCGCGCCATGCACATTCAGGAATGGGTTGGGGCCTTCGCCCGCGCCGCGCCCGCGCATGAGCGTGTGGTCGCCCCCAGAGGTGCTTTGGCGGATGTTCACGAAGTACCGCAGGATCGGTACCTCGCCCAGAACCGGGTGGTCATGCGTTGCCTGATGCGCGTCACCCCAACGCAGGGACTCGAGTGACGTGCCCCAGTTTTCTGAAATCCAGACCAAGGCATCGTCCAGCGCCAGTCTTGCGATGTCGGTGCAGGTTTCCTCGATAGCCGAGCGAATGACGTTGCACCATGCGCTGGCGCCGTCCACGTCGCGGTAGACCCGTTCGATGAACAGCGGCTCAACTCGTGTGAACTCGGACGCGAGTGGGCCAAGATCGTCGCGGATCAGCCGTTCCTGAAGCGCACGAAGCCATGCCGAGTAAATCAGCGGCTCCGGCAGGTGTTCATTCATCTCGCCGTTCCAGTTGGCGAGCAGGTCGAGCGCGCGCTGGCGCAGGCGTTCCGGCGTGCCTTCCGGGGCGGCTTCGCCAGTAAACCACAGGTCCGCACCGATCAGGGGCAGCAGGGCACGGGCGGTGATGGACACGGTGTCGAGCTGTGCCTCGATGAAGCTGTCGCGGGTGTGCACTTCACGGCCCTGCATCAGCCTTTGCCAGCGCATCACACGCTGGCTGTCGCCCCAGTCAAAGCTGACATGGAGCGGGAAGGGGCGGTCGACGGTCTTATTGTTGGTGTTTCCGACAATCCCGCCGACCGGGTTCAGGAAGACGGGGTTCGAGTCGTCGGGGAACACGCCTTGCCAGCGGTTCTCGCTGCGCCAGCCAAGCGATGGCATCCGGCCCTGGCTCTGGTGGGCGGCATCACGGCGGGGCATGGCTCCGATGAGCTTCATCGCGATGCTGTCGCCGTCGATCACCGTCAGGTTCTGGGACGGCGCAATATAGGCTTTGGACACCTCGAGCGCATCTTCCACCGATTGCGCATACATCAGCGCGATAGCAGCGGACATCGACGTGTCCCGAGGACTGAGGGCGGTCCAGCTGAGCGCGGCCACATGGTCGGGGGGCGTGATCGACGCGAGACCAAACTGTGTGCTGGGCAACACCGGACCATTGTCGGTCCATCGCAGGGTCAGGGTGACCGGTTCGGCATCCTTGATCTCGATGATCGAGCGTCGGGTGACGAAATCCTTGTAGCCCTCCGGCGTGCGATATTGTTCGCGGTTGTCAGGGTTCAACTCTTCAATGAAGAGGTCCTGATCGTCGAGATAAGACGATGTCAGACCCCAGGCGATAGAGTCGGACCGTCCCGCCATGATCGTCGGAACTCCGGGGATCGTGGCTCCGATCACGCCACCTGAGGACAGTTGCAGCCGGGCCAGATACCATGTCGCCGGAGCGGTGAATTGCAGGTGTGGATCGTTCGCCATCAGCGTTGATCCCGTGGCCGAGCGGGTTTCGTCCGCCGCCCATGCGTTCGAGGCACCCGCCAGCCCGCGCGGGGCCACGGGCCAGAACATCGGATCGGGGCCGGTCTGTGCGAACTGGGTCTCTCTGGACACTCCGGGAACAAGCTGGGCGTATTCGGGCAGGGCCGCCACACCCGCACCGGGGATGTCGGGCAGGATGTCGGCCAGCCGGTTTTCATCGGGCAACAGAAGCGATGTGCGTGCGCGCAGCACCTCTTCGCGCAAATGGCTGGAAAGCTGCAGCGCCATCAGCTTGACCAATGCGATCGAGTCCGCCGGTTGCCAAGGGGCCAATGGTGCGTTGAACACGAAGAATTCCGGCGCACCCCTGCCAAGGCTGTCGCGGTTGATCTCTGCAATCCGCGCGTTCACACCTGCAGAATAGGCGGCAAGCGCATCGCGGGTGCGGTCGTCCTGCGCTTCGACCGATTGAACAGCGCGGGGGTAGATATCCAGCCGTCGCAACAGTTTGTCCGTTTCCACGGTGCGCGATCCGAACAGTTCGGACAAACGCCCCTGCGCTGTCCGCCGCATCAGCGTCATCTGCCACAACCTGTCCTGAGCGTGAGCATAGCCAAGCGCGAAAAACACGTCGCGGTCGGAAATACCGAAAATGTGCGGAACACCGGAATTGTCGCGCAGGATTTCGACATCCGCGGTCAGCCCGGCAACCGGGACGATGTTGTCATACTCGGGGAGCGACCGCGAGCCGAGGTAATAGATCGTCACAACGGCAATCGTCCCCAGAACGAGAGAGGCCGTCGTCAGCCACACCATAATTCTGAAGATCAGCGCCACGCGTTGTTCACCTTTCAAACCGGAAATGTGCCCGAGCTGCGGGCCTCAAGCGGATACCAGCGTTGCCCTACCGAACACGCAAGCCCTTGCCAAGGGGGCGGTGCGGCGTCAGGTAAAGGCAGCAGAAAATTACCACATCAGATAGGGAGCGCGCGGCATGGCGAAAGTGGCATTCTTGGGTTTGGGGGTCATGGGCTACCCAATGGCGGGGCATCTGGTCAAAGCCGGGCATGACGTGACGGTGTATAACCGGACAGCGGCCAAGGCCGAGGCCTGGGCCAAGCAAAATGGCGGCTCCCATGCCGCAACTCCGCGTGAGGCGGCGGCGGGTTGCGATTTCGTGATGTCCTGCGTCGGCAATGACGACGATCTGCGCAGCGTGTGTTTGGGCAACGATGGCGCGTTTGCAGGCATGGCTAAAGGCAGCATCTTTGTCGATCACACGACGGTGTCGGCGAAGGTCACCAAGGAGCTGTACGAGGCCAGCGCCGATCTTGGCATCGCATTTGTCGATGCGCCGATTTCAGGTGGGCAGGCCGGGGCCGAGAACGGCGTGCTCTCGGTGATGTGTGGCGCGGATCAGGCGGCTTATGACAGCGCAGCACCGGTGATCGACGCCTATGCGCGCATCTGCCGCCGTATTGGCGACAGCGGCGCGGGGCAGATGACCAAGATGTGCAACCAGATCGCCATCGCGGGTCTGGTTCAGGGTCTGAGCGAAGCGCTGCATTTCGCCGAGAAGGCGGGGCTCGATGGCCGAGCCGTCGTCGAGGTGATCAGCCAAGGGGCTGCCGGGTCATGGCAGATGTCGAACCGCTATGAGACCATGATTGACGACAAGTTCAACCACGGCTTTGCCGTTGACTGGATGCGCAAGGATTTGGGCATCTGCCTTGATACGGCGGATGAAGTGGGCGCGTCCCTGCCGGTCACGGCGCTGGTCGATCAGTTCTACAAGGATGTGCAGAAGCTGGGCGGCGGGCGCTGGGACACGTCGAGCCTGATCAAGCGTCTGCGCGCGATGGGCTAAGATAAGGGGGGTGGATGCGTCGACGCATCCACCGTTTCCGTTGACGGAAACGAGCATCTGCGCTTCCGCGCCGATCCGGGATCACGGTTTTATTTCAGAATCTTGTGGCGCGCTTTTGCGATGATATCTCTCCGCGCGACGACATGGAGTCGTTGTTTGCGGCAAAAACCGCAATGGAGTTCGAACCTATCATGAAGAACGCAATTGTAACCCTTGGAACCGTGGTCGCTCTGACAGCCGGTTTGGCGCATGCGCAGGTTGCGGTGGAAGACACGGATGGCAATGGCAGCTATTCGATGGAAGAGCTGATGGTCGCTTACCCTGACCTGACAGAAGATGTTTTTGCCGCCGTGGACACGGATGGCGACGGCGCTGTCAGCATGGAAGAGCTGACCGCAGCGCAGGACGCCGAGATTCTCGTCGCCGACTGATCGGCCAGTCGATCCTCATGTGAGGGCTTCGGGATACCGAAGCCCTTTTTGTTTTGTGGTTTATTCGGTGTCGGTGCCGCGCAGGGCGAGGATCGCCATGATTCCGATCACGCAGAGACCGACTACGGCGATGTTCAACGGCCCGGTATTGGCGACGATCACACCGATCAATGCCCAGATCACGGTGATGCCGTATTCCGGCGCGCGGTGAAGGCGGTATTGCGCAACAAGCGCCACGACCAAGCCGATCGACAGGGCCACAATTGCCGCCCATGTTGCGCTTAGAACGCCGTAGCCGCCCAAGAGCAATCCGACGGATACCGAGGACGCGGCAGTGAGCCAGCCCGCATAGATCGCCACCGGGGTTTGCTGGAACCAGCGGTCGGTATCGCCAACGCGGAACAGGCTGACAAACGCCGAGGCCAGCATGGCAAGGATCAACACGGTGGCCGCGACTGGCGACAGGTTTGCAACAGGCAGCCATGTGGCGCCGATGGCTAGGCTGGCCACCAAGGGCGGGCGCATCGCGGCCCAGTCGGGATCGTCGCTGCGCTTGAGCAGGCCAAACCCTGCACCGATGATGAGCCAGAGATAGATCAGGCCCCAGATGGAGAAGGCATAGCCCGCAGGTTGGACGGGTGGGTTGTCCTGCGGCACCGGGAATTGATCAGGTTCGAACCCGTTGAACCCTTGGGTGAACCACGGCGACGCGGCAAAGAGGATCGCCGCGCCCAGAACCAGTGCTGCCCAAACCCGTGTCATGACTATGCCATCACTCCATCTGCCGTGATCCGTGTTTTGCCACCCAGCCAAGGATGCAGCGCTTCGGGCAGGGTGACCGAGCCGTCGGCTTCCTGTCCGTTTTCCAGAACGGCAATCAGGCAGCGCCCGACCGCAAGGCCCGAGCCGTTCAGCGTGTGGACGAATTCCGGCTTGCCGCCGCCTGCGGGCTTGAAGCGGGCGTTCATCCGGCGGGCCTGAAAGTCACCGCAGATCGAGCAGGAACTGATCTCGCGATAGGTGTTCTGACCGGGCAGCCAGACCTCGATGTCATGGGTGCGTCGCGCACCGAAGCCCATATCGCCCGCACAAAGGACGACAGTGCGGTAGGGAAGGCCCAGCTTTTCAAGGATGCTTTGCGCGCAGCCTGTCATGCGGTCCAGTTCCTCGCGGCTTTTGTCCGGATGTGTGATCGACACCATTTCGACCTTTTCGAACTGGTGCTGGCGCAGCATGCCTGCGGTGTCACGCCCGGCGCTGCCCGCCTCAGAGCGGAAACACTGTGTGTGCGCAACGTAACGGCGGGGCAGATAATCTTCGTCCACCGTCACGCCATTGACAATGTTGGTCAGCGTCACTTCGGCTGTGGGCACCAGCCACCAGCCATTGGTGGTCTGATAGCTGTCTTCGCCGAATTTCGGCAACTGGCCTGTGCCATACATCATGTCGTCCCGGACAAGGACTGGGGTCCATGTCTCGGTCAGTCCGTTTTCGGTGATGTGCGTGTCCAGCATGAATTGCGCCAAAGCCCGATGTACCCGCGCCACGGCGCCCGACATCACGACAAAGCGCGAGCCCGACAGTTTGGCGGCGGTTTCAAAGTCCATTCCGGGAAGAACGCCGGTGATCTCGTAATGTTCCTTGGGCTGGAAATCAAAGTCACGCGGCGTGCCCCAGCGGCGGATTTCCACATTGTCGGCTTCGTCCGCCCCGTCGGGCACATCGTCGAAGGGCAGGTTCGGCAGGCCGGCAAGCAGATCGGTGAGCTGCTCGTCTAGGTCCTTGGCGCTTGCCTGCATCTCTGCGACGGCGGCTTTCTTGGCTGCGACCTCGTCCCGCAGACGGGCGAACAAAGCCTCGTCCCCCGATGCCTTGGCCTGACCGATTTCTTTGGCGGCCTTGTTCTGGTCGGCCTGCGCCGTTTCGGCGGCGAGGATCGCTGCGCGGCGGGCTTCGTCGATGCGCAGGATTTCGGACGAGACCTGTTCCAATCCACGGCGCGACAGCGCTGCGTCGAACGCAGCAGGGTTCTCGCGGATGGCTCGGATGTCATGCATGGGTCTTGTCCTTCTGACTCGCAACAGTGATGGGCGGCCTTATGCACCGGAATGCCGGGCTTTGGTAGGGGGTCAGGGAGACTGGAGGCGCGACACAGGTACCGCCAAAGCACCGCTTTGTCCCATGGCGCTGATCACGCCTGCGACCGCCCAGTTCTCGCCTTGTCGCGCCAACACCGGACCACCGGAATTGCCGGGTGTGACGGGGCAGTTCAGGCGCAGAAGCGCGGATTCCTCACGCCCATCGCAGTCAAACGCGGCTCCCAGCATGTGCGGACGGCGCGACGAATATCCCAGAATGCCGTAAGGCGCGGTTGCGCCTGTGAAATGAAGCGGCAGAGGTGCGACGAACGCCGGGTGTTCCAGCGTCAAAACGGCCAGATCAAAGCGGACATCAAGCTGTCCCTCGGAATAGGCGCGGGGATGGATCCAGATCGACGCGCCTGCCACGCTGTCCACCGCGGTGCCTTGCAGCCATCCCGCGACAAAGGTGAACTCATGTGGAAGCGGCCCCAGCCCGTCGGTTCCGGCCACGCAATGGGCGGCGGTCAGCACTCTGTCGGGCGCAATCAGCGTACCCGTACACATCTCGCGCGTTCGGAAGCCAGATGCGTTGACGCGGCCTACGGCCTGCCATGCTGTGTGGTCCTCGATGGGCAGGACCGGAAGTTCTTGCGCGGCCAAAGCACCAGTCCAAAGCATCATTAAAAGGGTCAGCAGGGGTTTCATGGATGACATGTAAGGCCCAATCCAGCGGATCCCACAATGCGACAGGTCAAACGTCCGTGTGATTTTCGCGAAAGGTCAGGGGCGGTTTGGCATGCGACATCGGCGTTGTCGCGGACGGCCGAACCTGCCTTGCAAAGCCGGACCCGGCAACATAGGTTCCGCCCAAATTTACGGCCAGATCACGCGGGGGGGTGCCCCGCCATCTTCTAAGGAGCACGCCCATGGACGGCAACGCAATCGCCCAGTTTGTACCGCTAATTCTGATTTTCGCGATCATGTATTTCCTGCTGATCCGTCCGCAGCAGAAGAAGATGAAAGAGCACCAGAAGATGGTCGAAGGCCTGCGCCGTGGCGATGTTGTCATCACCCAAGGCGGGTTGATCGGCAAGGTGGTCAAGGTCAAGGAAAACAATGAGTTGGACGTCGAGATTGCCGAGGGCGTCAAGGTTCGCGTGGTTCAGAACACCATCGCGACGGTTGTGTCCAAGACCGAACCTGCCAACACCTGATCCACTCCTGACCACAGCCCGCATCGGACCCGTTCGCTCATGCTTCAGATCGACCTCTGGAAGCGCCTCCTGATCTGGACCACCGTTGCGGTGGGGCTGGTTCTGGCGCTGCCCAATCTGTTTTACCCCCGCGTCGAACAACATAACGACGCGGTTGCCGCGATCGAAGTGTCGGGCGAAACACCCGAACTGCTTGAGCAAAGCGCGTCCTGGCCGTCGTTCCTGCCGTCCGGACTGGTAAACCTTGGTCTGGACTTGCGCGGCGGGGCGCATCTCCTGGCCGAAGTGCAGGTTGAGGATGTCTACGCCGCACGGCTTGAGGCGCTCTGGCCCGAAGTGCGGGATATTCTGCGCCCCGAACGCGACACGGTCGGCACGATCCGCTTGCAGCCGTCGGCAAATGGCGAACTCCGCGTTCGCATTTCGCAACCCGAGGGCATGGCGCGCGCGCTTGAACTGGTCGGCGGATTGGCCCAGCCAGTGGTCTCCCTGACTGGCGCGTTGAGCGACGATCTCGACGTGCGCGCCGAAGGGGCGGATATCGTTGTCACCCTGTCGGAGGCCGAGCAGATCGCCACCGATGAACGTACGATGCAGCAGAGTCTTGAGATCATCCGCCGCCGCATTGACGAGGTGGGCACCCGCGAACCGACGATCCAGCGGCAGGGCACCGACCGTATCCTGATCCAGGTGCCCGGTATCGGGTCGGCCGCAGAACTCAAAGAGATCATCGGCACAACGGCGCAACTGACCTTCCAGCCGGTGATTGGACGTACGGACGACGCGAACACGGCCCCCGGTGTCGGTAACGAAGTTCTGCCGTCCTTGGACGAGACGGGTGTGTTCTATATCCTCGAACAAGCGCCTGTGGTGACCGGCGAAGAGCTGGTGGATGCCCAACCTGCTTTTGATCAGAATGGTCGTCCGGCGGTGAATTTCCGCTTCAACCCGACAGGCGCGCGCAAGTTCGGCGATTACACTGCGGCGAATATCGGTAATCCCTTTGCCATCGTGCTCGACAACGAGGTGATCAGTGCCCCAGTGATCCAAAGCCATATCCCAGGCGGATCGGGCATCATCACCGGCAGTTTCTCGGTTGAAGAAAGCACCCAACTGGCGGTGTTGTTGCGGGCAGGGGCCTTGCCTGCGGGGCTGGACTTCCTTGAGGAACGGACCATTGGTCCCGAGCTTGGTCAGGACAGCATCGACGCCGGTCGCATTGCGACGCTTGTGGCCTTTGTCGCGGTATTGGTCTTCATGGCGCTCAGCTATGGGCTCTTCGGTGTTTTCGCCAACATCGCACTGGTGATAAACATTGCGATGATCTTCGGTATGCTCAGCCTGATCGGGGCGACGCTGACATTGCCCGGCATCGCGGGCATCGTTCTGACAGTGGGTATGGCGGTGGACGACAACGTGCTGATCTTCGAGCGGATTCGAGAAGAGCTGAAAACCGCCAAAGGCCCGGCGCGGGCCATAGAACTGGGCTACGAAAAGGCGCTCTCGGCCATTCTGGACGCCAACATCACCACCTTCATCACGGCGGTGATCCTGTTCGTCATGGGCTCTGGTCCGGTGCGAGGGTTCGCGATCACGCTGGGCCTTGGCATTCTGACCTCGGTCTTTACCGCCATTTTTGTTACCCGGCTTCTGATCGTGATCTGGTTCGAACGCCGTCGCCCCAAGACGATTGAGGTCTGATATGCGTTTGCGACTGGTCAAAGAGAACACGAATTTCGACTTCTTTCAGCGGTGGAAGCTGTGGTTTGGCATCTCTGCCGTGCTGATGGTGATTTCCTTCGGGTCGTTCCTGCTGCAAGGTTTGAACTACGGCATCGACTTCCGTGGCGGCACGACGATCCGTACGGAAAGCCCGCTGCCAGTGGATGTGGGTGTCTACCGCGAGGCTATCGGCGCGCTTGATCTCGGGGACATCACGATCTCCGAGGTGTTCGATCCGACCTTTGGTCCCGAACAAAACGTCGCCATGGTGCGCATTCAGGCGCAGGACGGCGAAGAGGCGGTCAGCACCGAGGTGATCGCAGCGGTTGAGGCGGCGCTGGTCGAGGTGCGACCGGACATCAAATTCGTGTCCGTTGAATCCGTCGGCCCCAAAGTGTCCGGCGAATTGATCCAGACCGCCGCCATCGCGGTGGTCCTCGCGATTGGCGCGGTGTTGATCTACATCTGGCTGCGGTTCGAATGGCAGTTCGCCCTGGGCGCGGTGATCGCGCTGGTGCATGACGTCATCCTGACCATCGGGATCTTTTCCGAACTGCAGATCAAGTTTGACCTTGCCATCATCGCGGCGCTGCTGACCATCGTAGGTTATTCGCTCAACGACACTGTTGTCGTCTTCGACCGGGTGCGGGAGAACCTGATCAAATACAAGAAGAAGGACCTCAAAGAGGTGCTCAACATTTCGATCAACGAAACCCTGAGCCGGACTTTCATGACTTCGGCCACAACGCTTCTGGCGCTGATTGCGCTGTTCGCATTGGGCGGTGACGTGATCCGGGGCTTCGTTTTTGCGATGATCTGGGGTGTGATCGTTGGCACCTATTCGTCGATCTTCGTGGCGTCCGCGATCCTGCTCTGGCTGGGCGTCAAACGCGACTGGACCAAACCGACGGACACAACTGGCAACCAGTTTGCCAATGTTGATGCTTGACACCCTTCAGGCCGCGGTGGCGACGCCGGGGCTTGTTTGGCTTGTCCTGATCACCATTGTCGCCGGCATCGTCTATGGCTTTGCAGGCTTCGGTGCCGCGCTGATCTACATGCCCGTGTCAGTGATCTTTATCTCACCTGTGATGGCGATCGCGGCGTTCTCCGTATCGTCCCTGTCTTCGCTGGTCACAATCTTTCCAAGAGCGTGGCCGCTGGTGAATCGCAAGGCGGTCACCGTACTGATCCTGTCGGCCGCCGTTTCGGCGTCACTGGGCATCTGGGTGCTTCGGATGGCGGATGTGACGGCGATCCGGTGGGCCGTGGTGGTTTTCTGCGCGGTGACGCTGGCGGCGCTTGTCGCGGGGTGGCGATACCGGGTAGAGCCGACCACCGGAACACGGATCATCATCGGCGGTGCCGCGGGGTTTGTCGGAGGGTTGAGTGGCTTGATGGGACCGATCATGGTGCTGTTCCAATTGGCTGGCCGTGACAGCATCTCCACGACCCGCGCAACCACGGTGGTGTTCCTGACAGCGACCAGTCTGCTGGTGCTGCCCTTGATGGCCGCACAAGGCGTGCTGACGGCGCAGGCGGTGGCCCTTGGGACAGTGCTGCTTGTGCCCTATGGTGTGGGCGCGCTGATCGGGCAGGCGCTGTTCCGCCCCGAATGGGAACGGTTCTACAGGGTCGTCGCCTATGCCATCATCGGCCTTGCCACGCTGGCGGGCGTGCCTATCTGGGACCAGATGTAACGGGAAGGAAGTCTGCATGCGTTTGAACGAAGTCGTTTATACCGACGCGCATCCGATCGAAGGCTATGGCGCGGAGTTTTTCCGCATCGGCGGAACGAAGCACACGGCGCCATTGGTGACCGGCCCGGACGGAACAAAGTCCTGGGCGGGTTATGAAGACGCAGACACGCTTCTGGCCTTTGAGGGCAAGGTGGACGTGTTGTTCATCGGGACAGGTGGCGACATCGCCCATATTCCGGCCGCGTTGCGCGATGTGTTGGAATCGCGGGGGATTGGGGTTGAAGTGATGAATTCGCCCGCCGCCTGCCGGACCTACAATGTGCTTTTGTCCGAGGGCCGCAGGGTTGCCCTCGCACTTCTGCCGGTTGGGGCGGGTGCATGATGCGTCGACGCATCATGGCTTTCCGTTGACGGAAAGTCGCACCAAGCGGCCACGCGCCGCGTTAAGTCCCTAGCGATCCCCGAAAAGCGACACTTTCGCGCTTTTGCCCGCGTCGGGCTTGGTCTAAGCCGGGGCCATGGTGTTGTGCGTACGCGATCTGGCTGTGACCCGTGGGGGTCTTGCAATCCTGGAGGGGGTGTCCTTTGAGCTTGCTCCGGGCGAAGCATTGGTGCTGCGCGGACCCAATGGCGTTGGCAAGACAACCCTCTTGCGCAGTGTCGCGGGGTTGCAGCCCCCCGAAACCGGCACAGTGACAGGCGCGGAAGACCAGATCGCCTATGCGGCCCATTCCGATGGCCTCAAGGCGATGCTGAGTGTCACCGAGAACCTGAAATTCTGGGCCTCGGTCTTTGGCCTGTCGGACATCGAACCGGCGCTGGTGGCCTTTGACCTGACCGAGCTGCGCGGCCGCATGGCGGGCACGCTGTCTGCCGGCCAGAAACGCCGTCTTGGTCTGGCGCGGCTTATGGTCACCGGACGCCCGATCTGGATACTGGACGAACCGACAGTGTCGCTTGACGTGGCCTCTGTCGCGCTGTTTGCCGAGGTGGTGCGTGGACATCTGCACACGGGCGGCAGCGCGTTGATGGCCACCCATATCGACCTTGGGCTGGCCGAGGCCCGCGTGCTGGACCTGACACCGTTCAAGGCGGCGCCACGCACGCGCCAGATGGATGAGGCGTTTCTGTGAGGGCACTGCTCACCCGCGACCTGATGCTGGCGATCCGCGCTGGCGGCGGCTTTGGCCTTGGGTTGGCGTTTTTTCTGATTGTGACGGTTCTGGTGCCTTTCGGCGTTGGCCCGCAGACCGAACTGCTGTCGCGCATCGCGCCCGGTATCCTGTGGATCGGCGCGCTGCTGGCCTGTCTCTTGTCGCTTGATCGCATCTTTGCGCTGGATTGGGAGGACGGGTCGCTTGACCTGCTGGCCACAGCCCCATTGCCGATGGAGGGGATCGTGTCGGTCAAGGCACTGGCGCATTGGATCACCACGGGCCTGCCTTTGGTCTTTGCTGCGCCCGTCCTGGGCGTGCTGCTCAGTCTGCCTGTCCCGGCTTATCAGTGGGTGGTGATTAGTCTTGCGGTCGGCACCCCGGCGCTCAGCGTGATCGGCACGTTTGGCGCGGCGCTGACTGTCGGGATCAAACGCGGCGGGCTGCTCATGTCGCTGCTCGTGCTGCCGCTTTATGTGCCGACGCTGATCTTCGGCGCCGAGGTCGCCCGGCGCGGCGCAGAGGGGCTGGGCGTGCAGACGCCGCTCCTGCTTCTGGCGGGGATCAGCTTTGGCGTGATCGCGCTTTTGCCCTTCGCCAGTGCTGCCGTGCTGCGGATCAATCTGCGGTAACACGTCCTATGCGATTTTTTGAATTGAAGACGCCTGAAAAACCGCCTACCTGACTGTCATGTCATTGTGGGAATACGCAAATCCTGTGAAGTTCATCCGCACCACCGACAAGGTGTTGCCATGGGTATGGGCGTTGACGGGTATCTGCCTTGTGACCGGTCTGGTCTGGGGCTTTTTCTTTACGCCCAATGACTTCCGGCAGGGGTCGACTGTCAAGATCATCTATATCCACGTGCCCTCGGCACTGATGGCGATCAACGCTTGGCTGATGATGCTCGTCGCCTCTCTGATCTGGATCGTGCGGCGGCACCACGTGTCCGCCCTTGCTGCCCGCGCCGCCGCTCCGGTGGGCGCCGTGATGACCATGATCGCGCTGGCGACCGGGGCGTTTTGGGGGCAGCCGATGTGGGGCACATGGTGGGCGTGGGATCCGCGTCTGACATCGTTCCTGATCCTGTTCCTGTTCTACCTCGGTTACATGGCATTGTGGGAAGCGATCGAGAATGACGACACCGCAGCCGATCTGACCTCTATCCTCTGTCTGGTGGGGTCGGTCTTTGCGATCCTCAGCCGCTATGCCGTGAATTTCTGGAACCAGGGCCTGCATCAGGGCGCGACGCTCAGCCTTGATAAGGAAGAGAATATCTCGGACGTGTTCTGGTTCCCGCTGCTGGTCTGCATCGCGGGCTTTGTCCTGCTGTTCATCGCGCTTGTCTTCCTGCGCACCCAGACCGAGATTCGCGCCCGCCGCACACGGGCGCTGCTTGCGCGGGAGGGGCAGGCATGATGCCCGATCTTGGCAAATACGCCTTTGCGGTGCTCAGCTCTTACGGGGTGACGATCGTGCTTCTGGCCGTGATCGTGCTAGTCAGCTTCCAGAGGGCCCGCAAAGTGCGGGCCGCGTTGGAAGAGATCGAGAACCGGCGGAGCAGCTGATGGCCAAGGTTTCGCCTTTGATGATCCTGCCGCCGGTGATCTTTGGGGCGTTTGCCGTGTTGGCCTATGTCGGCATGTTCCGCGAAGACCCCCAAGGCCTGCCTTCGACCCGCATCGGCCAGCCCGCGCCGCCGATCACCGAGGTGCCGCTGACCGG
>NZ_JAEPMO010000216.1 GCF_017643905.1 Marivita sp. | reverse complement strand
GGCCACATCTTCGGAAATCGCCGTTTCGACAATCCTCTTGAGCGCTGTGCGGCTTGATGTCTGGACCTTCTCCCGCAATTCTGCGTCGCGCAGTGCGAGCGATCTCAACGGGGAGTCGAGATGCACGTCAGCTGTGTGAAGGATCTTGATCATCTACTCGCTCCCGCTGCCGAACGCACATCCTGCTTCGCTGTTGATCAACTTGTGGATAAAGAGTAACAACTCGCAAATCTGCGAACAAGCGGATTGACGGGGAGAATGAGAGATGGATCGGCCATGTCCTCAGATGGTATGACCTTCGGCCTAGCGATTTCAAAGGCCCGCAAGACACTCGGTCTCAGCCAGAAGGAGCTCGCAGCGCGCGTGATGAAGGAAGAAGGCGGCGGGTCGATATCACCGCAGTACCTCAACGACATCGAGCACGACCGACGCAGCCCCAGCTCGGGGCACCTGATCCGTCAGTTCTCCGGCATCCTGAACATTCCGGAGGAATACCTGTACGCACTTGCGGGCCGCCTGCCAGATGACTTGCGTCCTAACAAATCTGATCCGGAGAAGGTCGTGGCTGCGTTCATGAGCTTTCGGCGTACGCTGAAAGAGTAGGGGGGCTGCTTATGGTGAGGATGATCCGTGACAACACGGGCCGTTTTGCCGAGCGACCCTTCTACCAGGCGCGGGAGCTCGATGACGAATGCGAGCGTCTCATTCACGATCTCCTGCTAACGCGCCATGGCAAGGTTGACTACCCGGTCTCTACCGACGACCTGACAGTGCTGATCGAAATGCACGATGCGGAACTCGATAGCTACGCTGATTTATCACACTATGGCGCCGACGTGGAGGGCGTGACCGAGTTCTTCCATAACCGCGGACCACGGGTATCCATCTCGGAACGAATTGCAATGGATGACCGGCGTGAGAACCGGTTCCGCACGACGCTGACCCATGAATTTGGGCACGTGAAGTTCCACGGGCCACTCTGGGCGGAGAAGTTTGCCACGGGTGACTTGCTAGACCGCGGCCCGAACGCCAACAAGGCGATCTCCAAGCGCGACAACATTCTGAACGCACCGCAGTCCGACTGGATGGAATGGCAGGCCGGCTACATTAGTGGAGCCCTGCTGATGCCGGCCACGCGGCTCAGTCGGCTGGTTTCAGATTACTGCGCGCAGCGCGAGTTGCATGGAAACATCCATCTCACTTCAGAGCACGCGGCAAATCTTGTCCATGCAGTGATGGACCTGTTCGCGGTCTCTCGCGAGGCGGCCGAAGTCCGGTTGCTGAAGCTGGGCCTTCTGACAACGACGATCGGGCAGCCATCCCTTTTCGATTGATAAGTCGATCAGCGGAAGTGCGTAGATTTGCGATTGACTTTGTAGCCCTGTGATACGCAGATTAGCAGATCAGCTTGAAAACGGGAATCAGCGTAAGGAGATCACGCATGGCTGCTCTATCATCCTTTTTGCGCAAAACGCCGTCTGAGGCGCTGCGTGCATATTTCGACCGGCCGGAGATCGGCCTTCCCACCGAATTTGGCTGGCCTGCAGCGGATGCCGATCTGTCGGGGCCGCTGCTCGGTGCCATCGAGGAGATGTCTCGGGTCCAGCGTGATCGCATTTCAAACGATGCGGAACGCGTCCATGCCCTGTCCGATGAGCCGGGGCAGGCCGCGATCTATAGCGTGGCAGAAGATCCTGCTTTCCTCGACGGCCTCGCCAACTCGCACGCTCGGTCGCTCTGGGTGTTCCTCAACGCAAAAGACCGGTTTCGCCATGCCGAGGAAGTTCGCTTCACCGAGGACCGTCGGCGCGGTCGGATGTGGGCGGGCTACATGACCGACGCCGGTTGTGTCGTTCAGCGCGGCGCGGCCGCCCGTCACGCCTTCGTTTCCGCGATCAAGGAGTTCTCGGGTGCAGCCCACGCCCATGTCGATATGTTCGACCGGGTGAGGACGACCCATGAAGGCGAAGAATGCGACCTCGTGCAGGTAACGGTCTACCGCGAGGGGCGGCCCGATGATTTGCTGCGCTTTGACGACACGGGCTCGCTTGTCCGGCAGCCCTATCGTCCTGTCTTCGAAGCTGCGGTGACCTATGAGCCCGCAACCGGCAGCATCGAGGTGATCGCCAACGACAAGGTGACAAGGAGCGAGATCGTCAAGGCCACGGTTACGCATCTGCTTGGTATCGCCTTCAAGGAGAACCGCCTGCCGCTGCGTTGTTACGATCTGTCTGTGCTGCTGGCTCCCCATAATTTTCCGGTCGACCCGGAGGACGGCATTGAGGGCGTCGAGGTGCGCGAGCTGCGGGTGATGCCGATCGACGACAGCGATTTCAGAGTGACGCTGGAGAAGCCCGCCCGCGCCGACGAGACGATCTGGACGAAGGCGGAGGAGCGGTTCGGGGATCGCACGCCCCTGCGCGAGGGCTATGTAGTCACGCGGGCCAAGATCGCCGTGAAGCTCGCCCGTCGCCCGGGAGGCGACCGCCGGCGGACGCTGATCCTGACGATCACCTGGCCGCATGGCTGCGATCTGAAGGACCGTACCGCGGCCGAGCAAATGATCGGCGAGAAATATCTGCGGCGCTGGGGGATTCTGGTCGATGACCTGCAGCTCTGCGAGGATTGATCTTGCGGCCCGCCGGCTGCTTTCATCCATCGCCGGGACACGCGAAGGGCGGGTCTCGGCCATGGCCCTGGCGCATATGCGCGGCGCTGGCAAGGCGTTACTGGATGCTGGATTGATCGCGCAGCGGGGCAGCTCGATGTGCTCCGTCACCGATGACGATCTGGAAGACGCCCTGACGCCTATTTTCGTGCACCCGATCACGGAGCAAACGGGACATCTCGGCAACGCGGCATGGCACGACGAGCGGGCCAGCGCCCGCCGTCGTGTCTATGCGCTGGACATGGCGGCCACAGCTCGGCGTGTGGTCGCCCGGCTCGATTGCTCTCTTGCCAAAGACCCGGTGCCATACCTCGACGGTGTGGTGCTTGATTTCGGGACGGCGCGGCTGCCGAAGCGCAGGGCACGTGTCGGGATCTGGGTCGCTCGCGGTCTGACGACGCCAGCGGTGTTCGAGGATTTTCGCCAGCTTGTTGCGCGCCGGCCAGCCGAAGGCTTGCGGCTGGTCATATCTCTTGATCCTGCCAAGCAGCTTTGCCGCTCGACCATGAAGGGGCATGAGGTCGTGCCGCTTGAGGATGCGGTCGATCATGAAGACGGGATCGCCGCGAATCTCGAGATCCTTTCGGCGCGGCTGCTGACGGGTCCATCTGAACAGGGGCCGGTTTGGGTCTCCGGTGACGGAGCGGTTCTGATCGTCCACGGTGAGCGCTTTGATTTCAAGGGCACAAAGCAGAAAGCTGCAGTGCTTATGATGGCGGAGGCATTCATCGCGGGCGAACACCGGCTCTCGACGGATGCGGTTTTGGAGGCGGCCGCTTGCGGTCGAACCGTTCGGAGACTGTCCGAGCTCTTCAAAGGGCATCCCGCTTGGAAGCGGGTCATCTTCGAAAGCGGCGCGAGCTGCTGGATAGAAGGCTGACGCAACGACAATCGTGATCATCAGGCCGCCCTTCGGGGCGGCTTTTTTCATTTTCGGCCGCCGGATCTGCATTCCTCCCCTCTCCCCTCCTTGGCACCTCCCGCTTTCCTCCCATGCCATGGGCGATGGTCCTTCGCAGGCATTTGACCAAACGCGAAGGAGACGAAGATGTCAGTCACGCATCTCAACCAGGTCGAGCTGGCAGCTCGGCTGAAGATCAGCCCGCGCACGCTTGAGCGCTGGCGCTGGACCGGCGAAGGACCGGCATTCCTCAAGATCGGCGGGCGGGTGATCTACCGACTCGAAGATGTCGAAGCCTACGAAAACTGCCGCCGTTGCGAGAGCACTGTCCAAAGCGTACAGCTGCGAGCGGCGCAATGAACATGGGCCGTCGCAAATCCACATCTGCCTTGAGGCTTGCCCAAGACGCGATCCCAGGTTCGGAAATGTCCGACATCGCCTTTTACGCCTGGGTGAGCCAGGCCACTGAAGGCGAGGCACTTGTCTATTATCGCGGCTTCCTGGCTGTCGATACGGAAACCGAACTCGGCGGTTTGTCCGTCAAGGAGCGTCACGCGCTGCGCGCGCTTGCCGATGCGGCCTTTCGAGCCGCGCAGCAGAGCCTCGTTCACCTGGTTCAGATGCGTCTTGCGACCGATCGCTTCGCCTATCTCGCGATCGCCCGCCCCAAACCCTGCGAACCGAAATCCCGATCCATCGTCCGGCTGCTTGCGGCGGCCTGACCATTCTTTGCCGAACAGGAGACCTTATGACCTATCCTGACAACACGCCCAGCATCGACGACATGCTCAACCTGCCCGCAGGCGAGTTGGCGCAGCTGCCGGTGGAACTGCTCGTGGCGCTGCAAGCTGAGCTGGACCATGCGGCGAAGCAGCTGAAGGCTGCCAGCGCCAAATGCAACAGCGCCCTCGAGGTGCGTTACGCCACCCGCGCCGCCGAGGCCCGTCGGGCTTGTGGCAAAGACACCGGCACCGTCCGCCTGGTTGACGGTGATTACACTGTGGTGGCCGATCTGCCCAAGCGTGTCGATTGGGACCAGGCCAAGCTCGCTCAGATCGCCGTCAATATCGCCGACAGCGGCGAGGACCCGGCCGAGTTCATCGACACCAAGCTGTCGGTCTCGGAGCGCAAATACGGCGCGCTGCCCGAGGCCTGGCGCAAGGGGTTTGAGCCCGCGCGCACGGTGAAGGTCGGGGCGCTCAAGGTCACGCTCGAGCCGAATGAGGCCGTGTGATGACAGAGCTTGCCCCTATTCCCGTGGCTGGTGAAAACCTTCCAGACCTCATCGATCGCGCCGCCACCATGCTGGCCAGCGCCAAGACCGCAGCGGAGGTTCTGGAAGCTCGCGAAGCAGCAGGCCTGGCCTATGATGTCGCGAAACGGGCCGCGCGGCTCAAAAACGCAAAAGCCGCCCATGATGATCTCGTTGCTGCTGCCCACCGCGCGCAGGCCGATGCCCTGGAAATCGAGGCCGCAGCAAAGCGGCGCCTCGCAGATGAGTATGACGCGGCGCAAGCGCGGGGTGATGTTGCGAGCGCAACGAGTAACCGTGGAAATCAGTGGACCGTTTCCGATGGGAACGGTGCAGCGACGGCGTCAGAAATAGGGCTGACTCGTAAAGCCATCCACGAAGCACGGCAATTGCGCGACGCAGAGGTGGCTGATCCAGGTATCGTCCGCCGCACCCTCGATGAACGCCTTGAGCGTGGCGCGGAGCCGAACCGAGCGGTGCTGC
>NZ_JAEPMO010000011.1 GCF_017643905.1 Marivita sp. | reverse complement strand
CAGGCGACTACGGTGCTTCATGGCAAGACCAAATTGCAGGGTTTTCAATGCAATAATACAAAACCCTGCGGGAAATGGCTACAGGAATCACAGTTTATTCATTCATTATCAACAGCTTGGGCGTTGTTCAGGACGGACGATTTATGGACAGTCCAGCTTCCTCCATGACACAGAGTGACCCTGCGTCAGCTAGACACAGGAGAGCTAGTTTCAGGTCGGGATCTAATCAACACCTGAAATATATATTTTCTCGATATGCGGGATTTTCCGCCGACCGGTGATGCCTCGCACAGGCCTTCCAGGTCAGACCACCACGTCAAGCCGCTCCTGCGTGCCAACGTCGAACACGCGCTTGTACCGGGCAATCTCGTCCTGCGGTCCCATCGCCTTGTTGGGGTTGTCCGACAGTTTCACCGTCGGTTTCCCGTTGGCTTCCACCGCCTTGCAGACAAGGCTGAACGGCGCCAGCCGATCATCCGGCGTCAGCCCACGGAAGTCATTGGTCAGCAACGTCCCCCAGCCGAAGGACACACGTACACGCCCGGCGAACTGTCGCTGCAATTCAAGGATCTTGTCCACGTCGAGCCCATCCGAGAAAATCACCAGCTTCTTCGTCGGATCCTCGCCGCGCTCTTTCCACCAGCGGATCGCAGTTTCGGCCCCGGTTGCAGGATCACCTGAATCGATCCGGATACCCGTCCAGCCCGCCAACCAGTCCGGCGCATTCTTCAGGAAACCCTCGGTCCCATAGGTGTCCGGCAGGATCATCCGCAGATTGCCTTCGTGTTCCTCGTGCCAATCCGCCAACACGTCATAAGGCGCCTTTGCCAAAGCCACGTCATCCTCGGCCAAGGCGGCATAGACCATGGGCAGTTCATGCGCGTTGGTACCAATCGCCTCAAGGTCGCGGTTCTTGGCGATCAGGCAGTTCGACGTGCCAACAAAGCTGTCACCCAACCCCTCGACCATCGCTTGCACACACCAATCCTGCCACAGGAACGAATGCCGCCGCCGCGTGCCAAAATCGGCGATGCGCAACGTCGGGTCCACGCGCAAAAGTTCGATCTTTTCCCAAAGCTTGGTCATTGCGCGGGCGTAAAGCACCTGCAACTCGAACCGCCCCATGTCGTTCAGAACCGCGCGCCCGCGCAGCTCCATCAGCACCGCAAGCGCCGGAATTTCCCACAGCATCACCTCTGGCCACGCGCCCTCGAATGTCAGCTCGTACTGATCGCCCACCCGCTCAAGGTGATAGGGCGGCAGGCGCAACTGCTCGAACCACTCCATGAAATCCGAGCGGAACATCTGCCGCTTGCCGTAAAACGTGTTACCGCGCAGCCACGTGCTTTCGTTGCGCCGCAGAGACAGCGACCGGATGTGGTCAAGCTGCTCGCGCAATTCGCCCTCGTCGATCAGCTTGGCCAAGGGCACATGCGACGACCGGTTGATGAGGCTGAACGTCACCTGCGTGTCGCGCTTGTTGCGAAACACCGATTGGCACATCAGCAGCTTGTAAAAATCCGTATCGATGAGCGACCGCACGATGGGGTCGATCTTCCATTTGTGGTTCCAGACACGGGTGGCGATATCAACCATGATGGTCTCCAAGGGCGCAGGCGCCTCGCTTAGATCAATCCAACCCCGACTTGTCCAGTGTCAGTGGTTCTTGTCCCAGTTCGCGACCTCTTCATCGCGGATGCGTTCGCAGGTCGCCTCGTCCACGCCCAACAGCCCGGCAATCTCGCCGACAAGCAAGTCTTCCTTGGCATGCCGATTGCCATCCGCATAGACCACATCCCACAACGCTGCGACTGCAGCCTCGCGTTTCTCTGTGCTGATGTTCTCGGTCAGGATCGCCGCGAGATCGGCCGTCTTGGGCAGTTCATGCTCCAGCTTTTCGCACTGGGCGCGCATCTTGGCCGCCTCCAGCGGCTTGAGCCCGTACATCTTGGCCAGCACGCGGTCGATCTCTTCCACCTCCTGGAACAGATACGCCTTGTCCGCCATTGCGGTGCGGACCATGAGCGCGCCCAAAGCGTATTTCGCATCGGCGGGCGGCAACGGTGTGGTCGGCGTTGTTTTGTCAAACAGCGCAAGGATACGTTCGAACATGGCTCGGTGCCTCTGACGGTCTTGTTTCTAGCAGCTTACGAAACTTGCGACTCAGAACAAAGGGGGAAACCACCAACTTCTGCGTCGCAAAGCGTAAACTGCGCTGCTTGAACCACAGGGCTCAGGCCCGCGACAAATCCCGCTTGCTGCGCTTCAGTTCTTCGTCCAGTTCAGTAGGCTTGTGACGCGCGGAAGCCAGAGCGTCATCCAGCGACGCCCCCTCCACCGCCGCTGCCGCTACCTTGGCGAGCGCATAGGTCGACACACGCTTCACCCCTTTCAGCGCGGCACGACTGAGGCCAATCGCAGCCAGATACGTGTGATATGGCCCGAGCGTGCCCGGCCCGCTGGCCGCCTGACCCTCGGAAACGGACTTGCACGCCTCCACATCGGTCGAGACATAGGCCCGGCAGATCATCGGCCGCGCGTCATAGGCGCGGCAGCTGCGCGTCTCCGGGTCAAGCGAGGGACAGGCCTTGGGGTGCCACGCACGCCCATCGGGTTGCCCCGCCAAGGGCGCAAGTGCGCTGTGCAGCGCGATGGCTTCAGCCTCGGTGATCGTCCCGCCATCATCTCCCGATAGGATGCAGCAGAACGCACAGCCGTCCGCACAGGCCAAGCCCTGCGGCGACATCGCGGATAGGGCCACCCGCCCGATTCCGGTCGCGGCGGTGCCATCGGCAAGCTCTTTGCTTGCACGTCCCGCATCCACCTGCGCGCCGACAAACGCCATCAACCCCCGCCGTGCGCGGTCGGTCACCTCGGGCGCGCTGCCAGAGCGGACCTTGCTCAGACGGTCAAGGAGCGTCGGCGCTTTGCTCATGCCAGAGTCACACCGGCCTTGAGCATATCAGCCTTGGCAGTCTCAAGCGATCCGTTCAAATCAATTGCCCGGCAGAGATCCAGTTTCACGGTCACATCAAAGCCCAGCTTGGCCGCATCAATTGCGGAATAAGCGACGCAGAAATCGGTGGCGAGGCCCACCATCATCAACTGCGTGATGCCCCGCGTGCGCAGATAGCCTTCCAGCCCGGTCGGCGTCGTATGGTCATTCTCGAAAAACGCCGAATAGCTGTCGATGGCGCGGCGGAACCCTTTGCGGATCACCATCTCGGCGCGGTTGGTATTCAGGCCCGCGTGAAACGCCGAACCGTCGGACCCGATCACACAATGGTCCGGCCAGAGCACCTGCGGACCGTACGGCATCTCGATCAGACCGTATGGATCCTGCCCGTCATGCTGCGAGGCAAAGCTCGCATGATCCGCCGGGTGCCAGTCCTGCGTCAGCACCACCGACTCGGCCTCTGCCATCAACGCGTTGATGCCGGGAACAATCTGATCACCTTCGGGCACCGCCAGCGCACCTCCGGGGCAGAAATCGTTTTGCACGTCGATGACGATCAGCGCGGACATGGGACAAGCCTCCTCTTGGGTAAGCCTTGGGTAAGAACCCTGCCCCCAAGGGTCAAGGGTTGCGGCATTCAGGAACCTTGCCTGTAAGGGATTCGAGGCGTAATCCAGCGCCCATGTTTACGGTTTGCGCACTCTACCACTTCACCCGCTTCGACGACCCCGCCGCCCTGCGGGAGCCGTTGCTGGCCGTATGTCGCGACCATGCGATCACGGGCACGCTGCTGCTGGCGAAGGAAGGCATCAATGGCACGGTTGCCGGACCCGAAGCGGGCATTAACGCTTTGTTAACCCACCTGCGCGCCCTTCCCGGCTGCGCCGATCTGGAATGGAAACTTTCGACTGCGAAAGAGCGCCCTTTCCCTCGCATGAAGGTCCGGCTGAAGAAAGAGATCGTCACGATGGGCGTGCCGGATGTCGATCCGCGTGCGAAGGTGGGCCATTACGTTCAGCCGTCTGAGTGGAACGAGCTGATCCAAAGCCCGGACGTGGCTGTGATCGACACCCGCAACGATTACGAGGTCGCCATCGGGACCTTTGAAGGTGCAGTCGATCCCAAGACCGACAGCTTCCGCGAATTTCCGGAGTGGTGGGAAAAGAACAAGGACCGCTTTCACAACAAGCGCATCGTGATGTTCTGCACCGGCGGCATTCGCTGCGAAAAATCCACCAATTACCTGCTCAGTCAGGGAGTGGAAGAGGTCTATCACCTAAAGGGTGGCATCCTGAAATACCTTGAAGAGGTGCCCGCCGAGCAGAGCACCTGGCAGGGAGAATGCTTTGTTTTTGATGGGCGCGTATCGGTCGGGCATGGGTTGAAGGAAGGGCCGCATTTGCTGTGCCATGCCTGCCGTCGCCCGATTTTACCGGATGATAAAAATCGCCCCGAGTATGAGCACGGCGTGTCCTGTCACCTTTGCATCGAAGAGACCTCGGACGAGGACAAGGCTCGGTTCCGGGAGCGGCAGAAACAGATCCGGCTCGCCGAGGCGCGAGGCGAGCGGCATCTGCACGCGGATGTGGTTGACGAGACGTAAATAGGTCCGAACTGGTCCTATTGTTTCGCGCGCGAAACATTGGGTCAGGTTCAGTTCCCTTTCCCGTTCACAGTTTTTTATGGGGACCAGACTAAGATTCTTCGTACGAAGAATCTCGGCCCCACCATAAAATTCTGGGGACGGGATGGAAAGGTCACCGCGACAGGTCTTGGCCTCCTGCCTCTGGGGGTAACCTTCAGCGCGTCAGGGCAATACGCCTATCCGACCAGCCATCAACCGAACACTTGCCCCGGATGAACAGCAGACCATCGGGCAGGTCATCGACCGTCAGACTGCGGGTGAACGGCTGTTCTTCGACATGTGGATGCAGCAACTCCCGGGTGCCAATCACCGTCCCGTCTTCCGCCTCGATCCGCCAGCCATCTGCATAATGGTCCCAGCCCGTATCAGGATGCGCAAGCATGACAGAGACACGCGCCCCCGAAACCTCGATCCCGACAATATCAGGTGGATCGGCAAGTGCAGGCGCTGCGAAACACCATAGGGCGAGAAGTGAACGGGTCAACATGGTCACAGCCTAGCAGACCCATCTTCACCATGCGGTCACGTTTTCGCGTCTGGCGCCCCATGGATAAGAACATGCCGCGATTGCGACGCGAATTCACGCCGCAAGATGACCAGCAACGTCACCAAAGTGGCAAGGATGAGCGGCCCCGCCCCCAGCAACCACGCGGATGACGCAATGCCGAAATAGACGGCCCGCAGCCCACGGTTGTACCCCCGCGCCGCCGTGATGTTCAGTTCACCTGCCTGCAAGGCCATGGGCAGGGCCTGCGGGTCTTCGGGGTCGTTGGGCACGGCTGCCATGATGACCGAGCAGTAGCCGAACAACCGATGCGACCATACGAACTTGAGAAACGCATTTGCCGCGAACAGCAGCAGGACAAGCAGTTTCACTTCGAGCAGAAAAATCGGGTCGCTTTCCAGCGTCAGGTCCTGCGCCACACCGCGCAGCCGTTCCGCATTGCCCAAAAGCGCGAACCCGCCACCGATGGCGATCATGCTGGCCGACGCGAAAAACGCCGTGCCTTGCCGAAGACTTGAAATGATCTGGCTGTCGAAGATGCGCGGATCGCGACGCACGAACTGGCGCATCCATTCGCGGCGGAACTCGGCCATGATCTGCGAGGTTGACGGGTAGGATTTGGGCGCATTCTCGACGACAAGGCTGCACCCGATCCAGCTCAGAATCAGCAACCCAAGCCCCACCGCGTCCAATGTGGTGAACAGTGACAGGCGGTCCAACCAATCCATTGGTCAGAACGGCTTTACGACGACAACCCAGAGGATCGCGATTGCGCCGAACACGCTGATTTCGTTGAAGATGCGCAGGTAACGGTCGGATTCAGTGAAGACACCGCGTTTTGCCCGCAGTACCAACCGCCCGGTCCATGCGTAATGCAAGGCGAGCAACAGCACGAGACCCAGCTTGAGCCAAACCCATGCCGGGAACTGCCAGATCGCGGCAAGCCAGATGCCAGTGATCAGGGCAATGACGGCAAGTCCAGCAGAAAACCGGTAAAGACGGATCGTGAGGTCGCCCAAGGGGCCAAATTCCCCGATCCGGTCATATTCACGTTTCCAGTAGATCAGGGCGCGCGGAACAGCAAAGATCGACGTCATCCAGCCCATGACGCAAAGAATATGAATGATCTTGATCCAGTCCATGTCAGCTTGGTGGCCGGGGTTTGCAACAAAGGCAAGAGGAACAGATGCCGCGTGTTGCGAAATTTTCGCTGGCGTCTTTCGCAATATTGGTTATATCTTTTTACCAATTCGGAGGATTTGTAATGCAGATGCCCACACCGGACGCCAATGTGCTGTCCCGCAAGACACAGATTGTTGCCCGTTTGCAGGAGGTGCTGCCGGGGGATGCGGTGATCTCGGACGAGATGGAAACCCGCGCCTATGAGTGCGACGCGCTGACAGCCTACAAGTGTGCTCCTCTGGCTGTGGTGCTGCCTTCCTCGACCGAAGAGGTGTCGGCAGTTCTCAAGGTCTGCCATGATATGGGTGTGCCTGTGGTTCCGCGTGGGTCAGGTACATCGCTTGCCGGCGGTGCGCTTCCCACAGCCGACTGCGTGCTCTTGGGTGTGGCACGGATGAATGACGTGCTCGAAACCGACTATGACAACCGCTTCATCCGCGTGCAGACCGGGCGCACCAACCTGAGCGTCACGGGTGCTGTCGAAGCGGATGGGTTTTTCTACGCACCTGACCCGTCCAGCCAGTTGGCCTGCGCCATCGCGGGCAATATCGCGATGAACTCGGGCGGGGCGCATTGCCTCAAATATGGCGTGACCACCAACAATCTGATGGGCGTCACGATGGTTCAGATGGATGGCACCGTCATGGAGATCGGCGGCAAACATCTGGATGCGGGTGGGTATGATCTGTTGGGTCTGATCTGCGGCTCGGAGGGTCAGTTGGGCGTGGTGACCGAAGCAACCCTGCGCATCCTGCCGAAGCCCGAAGGCGCGCGGCCGGTGCTGATGGGGTTCGATTCGAACGAAGTGGCCGGTGCCTGTGTCGCCGACATCATCAAGGCCGGTGTTCTACCCGTGGCCATCGAGTTTATGGACCGCCCCTGCATCGAGGCCACCGAAGCCTTTGCCAAAGCGGGTTATCCTATGTGCGAGGCGCTGCTGATCGTCGAGGTCGAAGGCAGCCCGGCCGAGATTGACGAACAACTGGCGCTGATCCTCGAGATCGCGCGGCGGCACAACCCGGTGGAGCTGCGCGAGGCCAAGGATGCGGATGAGGCCGGGCGCATCTGGCTGGGCCGTAAATCGGCCTTTGGCGCGATGGGGCAGATCAACGACTACATGTGCCTCGACGGCACGATCCCGGTGTCGGAACTGCCCTGCGTGCTGCGCCGGATCGGCGAGATGTCCAAGGAATACGGGTTGGATGTGGCCAACGTGTTCCATGCCGGTGACGGCAACATGCACCCCCTGATCCTGTTCGATGCGAACAAGGAAGGTGATCTGGAACTGTGCGAGGCGTTTGGTGCCGACATCCTGCGGCTCTGTGTCGAGGTGGGCGGATGCCTGACCGGGGAACACGGCGTTGGCATCGAAAAGCGCGATCTGATGGTGGATCAGTTTGCACCGGCAGATCTGGAGGCACAGATGGCAGTGAAGGACGTGTTCGATCCGGCGTGGCTGCTCAATCCGGCCAAAGTGTTCCCGTTGGCGGCGTCCGAGAGCCGCCGCAGCGTGGCACTTGCGGCAGAGTGAAACTTGGGGGCCAGCCCCCAAACCCCCGGAGTTTATGGGCAAGATGAAGATGCGACCGGAATCCGAGACCGATCTGGCCGAGGCGATTGCCACGGCGAATGGACCGATTCGCGTGCAAGGCGGGGGAACGCGGGGCGTTACCCTTGATGGGGATGTTCTGGAGACCGGCGGGCTGTCTGGCATCACCCTGTATGAACCCGGCTCGCTGACGCTTGTTGCGCAGGCGGGCACGCCTTTGGCCGAGATCGAAGCGGCGCTTGATGCCGAAGGGCAGCGGCTGGCCTTCGAGCCGATGGATCACCGCGGGCTGATGGGGACATCCGGCGCGCCGACAATCGGTGGCGTTGTTGCCGCGAATGTCAGCGGTCCGCGTCGTGTGAGTGTCGGCGCGTGCCGGGATTTCATGCTGGGCGTGCGCTATGTCGATGGCACCAGCACCATCGTAAAGAACGGTGGTCGGGTGATGAAGAACGTCACCGGCTATGATCTGGTCAAGCTGATGAGCGGGTCTTGGGGCACGCTGGGGGTGTTGACCGAGGTCAGTCTCAAGGTCTTGCCGAAGCCGGAAACAGCGGCGTCCGTGCTGATCGATGGGTTGAGCGATGCGGACGCCGTCTCCGCGATGGCCAAGGCGCTGGGGTCGCCGTTCGAGGTGTCTGGGGCTGCGCATATCCCCGTTGGGTTGGACGGGCATCCAGTGACAATACTGCGGATCGAAGGCTTTGCCGGGTCGGTCGCCTATCGCGCAGATCAGATCGCCGCGTTGTTCGGCGGTTTGGCGGTGCGGGTTGAGCGTGACGCGGATGCGGTGGCCAAGGGTTGGCGCTGGGTGCGTGATGTGGAGGCGTTTCATGGACGGCCGGGAGATGTCTGGCGCATCTCCTGCACACCATCGGAAGCGGCGGCTTTGGCGACGAACGTTGGTGCTGAGGCACTGCTCTATGATTGGGGCGGCGGGCTGATTTGGGCGCGCGTCACCGAAGGCACGGATGTGCGGACCCGGCTGGGCCTGTTTGACGGGCACGCCACGCTGGTGCGCGGAACGGGACAGGCGAAGTTCCAGCCGGAGCCCGGACCGATTGCCGCCCTGTCGCGCGGGTTGCGGCAGAAATTCGATCCGAAGGGCATCCTGAACACGGGATTGATGGGGTAAGCGATGCAGACGACATTCACCGAAACCCAACTGCGCGATCCCGAAATCCAGCGCTCGAACGAGATATTGCGCTCATGCGTGCATTGCGGGTTCTGTACCGCGACCTGCCCGACCTATCAGGTTCTGGGCGACGAGTTGGACAGCCCGCGCGGCCGGATTTACCTGATCAAGGACATGCTCGAGAACGAGCGCAAGCCGGATGAGAAGACGGTCAAGCA
The DNA here is from genome assembly GCF_017643905.1 of Marivita sp. Taxonomy (GTDB): domain Bacteria; phylum Pseudomonadota; class Alphaproteobacteria; order Rhodobacterales; family Rhodobacteraceae; genus Marivita. Next base: position 38,354 of record NZ_JAEPMO010000011.1, on the reverse strand, counting down.
TATCGACCGCTGTCTGTCCTGCCTGGCCTGCATGACAACCTGTCCGTCTGGGGTGCATTACATGCATCTGGTCGATCATGCGCGGGCCTATATCGAAAAGAACTACGACCGACCGTGGCACGAAAAGGCGCTGCGGTGGGCCTTGGCGAATATCCTGCCCTATCCGACGCGGTTCCGGGTGGCGTTGTTGTTGGCCAAGATCGGCAAGCCATTTGCGCCGCTGATCCCCGATGCGCGGCTGAAGGCGATGCTTGAGATGGCGCCCAAGACCATTCCGCCGGTCAGTCGAAATGACGATCCGCAGAGCTTTGCGCCCCTCGCACCACGCAAGAAGCGGGTCGCGCTGATGACGGGGTGTGCACAGAAGGCGCTGAACACCGACATCAACGATGCCACTATTCGGTTGCTGACGCGACTTGGCTGCGAGGTGGTCGTGGCCCAAGGTGCTGGCTGCTGCGGGGCGCTCACACATCACATGGGCAAGGTGGATGAAAGCCACGGGTCTGCGGCGGCCAATATCAAAGCCTGGGCGCGCGAGATGGATAGCGCCGGATTGGATGCCATCGTAATCAATACAAGCGGTTGCGGCACCACGGTCAAGGATTACGGGCATATGTTCCGCAATGAGCCTCTGGCGGAGGATGCGGCGCGGGTGTCGGCCATTGCAAAGGATGTGAGCGAAGTTCTGATCGATCTGATCGACGAAGAAAGTGTGGCTGGCGCGCGGACGCAGCATGGCGGCGTGAAGGTGGCCTATCACGCGGCGTGCAGCCTGCAGCACGGGCAGAAGATCAAGACGCATCCCAAGACGCTGCTCAAGGCGGCCGGGTTCGAGGTGGTGGAACCGGCGGATAGCCATCTGTGCTGCGGATCGGCGGGAACCTACAACCTGATGCAGCCTGAGATCTCCAAGCAGTTGAAAACGCGCAAGGTCAGGACCTTGGAGGCAAAACACCCCGACATCATTGCAGCGGGCAATATCGGCTGCATGATGCAGATCGGATCGGGCACCGAAGTGCCCATCGTGCATACGGTCGAACTTTTGGATTGGGCCACAGGCGGTCCTAAACCATCGGCGCTCAAGACATCTTGACGTTGACGTAAGGACATAGTTTTGCCCTATTCGGCCCCTATTGCGGGAGTCGTAATGGAGGTTACCTGTGCGCCAAATGCTCTGGGGGGCATTGTTTTCGTTGCTGCCGGCCATGGCTGGTGCGCAAAGCACCGGGCTGTTCTCGATGGAGAGCCGCCAGGATGGTCGCACATGGGAAGCGGTTGGGCGGCTTGAACTTGCCGGAACCGCGTTTTGCACAGGATCGCTGATCACCCCTGACCTCGTTCTGACGGCGGCCCACTGCCTGTATAATGCTGAAGGCGCGTTGCTGGCCCCCGAGGACATTCAGTTCCTTGCCGGATGGCGCAACGGACGCGCTGCCGCGTATCGCAGGGTGCGCCGCGCCGTGGCGCATCCCGATTACGATTTCACCGCAGAGCCAAGCCCGGATCGGGTCTATAACGACATCGCCCTGATCCAGTTGCAGCATCCGATCCGCAATACGACCATCATCCCTTTCGTGACCGGCGCGCGCCCCAAGGTTGGCGAAAGTGTTGGTGTCGTGTCCTACGCCCATAACCGGTCCGAAGCGCCATCTATGCAGGACACCTGCGAAGTGATGTCGGCGCAGAGAACCGTTCTGGTCATGTCGTGTTCGGTGGATTTCGGCAGTTCCGGGTCACCGGTTTTTGCGTTTGGCCCGGATGGAACGCGCATCGTTTCGGTGGTGTCGTCCAAAGCAAAAAGCGGCGACCAACCGGTGTCCCTTGGCGCTCCGCTTGAAACGCAGATCGACACGATCCTTGGCATGATGGCGCATGGTGCCGGTTTTGCCGAAGGGTCCGTGTTCAGACCGCTGCGCGCCGAAAAGACGGTCCGCAAAGACACCGGCGCAAAATTCATTCGACCCCAAGATGGCGAAACCGACCTCTTGAAACCCTGATTGTGCCATCCCAGATGAAGCGTGTCGGGATGCCCAGACGGGGCCTGACACCCATTCACGGCCTGTCCACTTCGGAAGGCTTTCACATCTGGTATCGCTCAATGGAGGATGACCTATGCGAGGATATGATTTCGCACCGCTTTACCGCGCAACTGTCGGCTTTGACCAAATCGCCGACCTGATGGATCGGGTTCTGACCACCGAGGTCAGCCAACCGACCTACCCGCCCTACAACATCGAAAAGACCGCTGACGATGCCTACCGCATCTCGATCGCCGTTGCCGGCTTCTCGGACGAGGATCTGACCGTCGAGGTCAAGGATGGCGCGCTGCATGTGTCCGCACGCAAGGTCGACGAGGACGAAGGCCGCACCTACCTGCATCGCGGCATTGCCACCCGCGCCTTCCAGCGCCGATTCCATCTGGCCGACCATGTGCGTGTTGTCGGTGCGAGCCACGAGAACGGCATGCTGCATATCGACCTGCAGCGCGAGATTCCCGAAGCGCTGAAACCGCGCCGGATCGCGATTGCCAAGGCCGATGCGATCGAGAAAGACGTGGTCGACGCGAAAGCGGTGAACTGATCTTTCCCTGATCCGAAACGTCAAAGGCGCGGGATAACCCGCGCCTTTTTTTGTTGCTTTGGTCAAGATTCAGTACTTGCCGTCAACGGCAAAGAACATCGTCTCGCCGGAGTGGTCATCCACACCGTCATTGTCGGTCGACACCCACATCGTACCATCAGCGGTGATGGCCAGACCTTCGACCTTGTTGAGCACATACCCTCCGGTCGAGGTCAGGTAGGGCAGCAGATTGACCAACTCTTCCTTGGCCACGACGGGAAGGTCGCCACCCAGCGGGGCGGGCACCATCTCGGACAGGGCCACGCGATAGATTTTCTTCGTCACGGCCGCATCACCGATCTGGTTGTCGCGTTCGATGATGTAGACGTAGTCACCGTGTGCAGTGATTTCCGAAAGACCAACCCAACCGGTGGCAGGCTCGGCTTTTTCGTAGCGCACGGCACCCCATTCCTCGGTGTCGAGGTTGTAGGCCACCAGCTTGACGTGGTTTGCCGGATCGTCGGCCCATTCGCGCTGAACCGCCATCCAGAGCGTGTTGCCGACCTTGGTGATGCCTTCAAAGCCGAAGCGGCGTTCGACAGCGAGCAGGTCGGACGGAACCGGAATAGTGGTTTCGATCTCACCATCCCCGTTGATATGATAGAGCGCGTGCAGGATGCCGCGATCCAGACGGCCTTCGGAGGCAACCCAGAAGCCACCTTCACCATCAAGCGTGATGCCTTCCATATCCATCAGTTGCGCAGGCTGACCGCCACGGGTGACGGGGATCGCGTGCACGATCTGCGCGGGGGTCTGGCTCGGGTCGATGTGGAAGATCGTCGGCTGGAAGCCGTAGAAGCTGTCATTGACCGCCCAGATGGTGCCGTCTGTATCGGCAACCATGCCGGAATTCGCGCCCCATCCGGTCAGGGTGTCCATGCCGGCAGAAGTGATGTGCGGATAGGCGGCAGGCGCATCCTGATATTCGTAGATCATTACATGGGCGCGCGCTGCACCGTCTTGCAGACCGTCGAACTCGTTGGCCGTGGCGAGCAGGTTGCGGCCGGGAATGGCGACGGCGCCTTCCGGGGAAATACCCGAGGGCAGCAACTGCTTGAGCACCGGGTTGGCGGGGTCGGTCATGTCGTAGACACCGATGACCGACGCACGTTCAGCCAGGAGGAAGACGTAGGGCGTGTCACCGAAGACAGCGGCCTCCATGCCTTCCGGCTCCACACCTTTGGCGTCAGAGCGGCGGTCGGGGTAATGACCGATCTGGACCACGGCATGTTCAAAGGAATTGCCGCTTTCGTACACAACCGTGCCGTCCTTGTGGAACACGGTGAACCCGCGCGACCCGCCATCCATATCGCCTTCGTTGGCGGTCACGAAATGATCGGTGTCGATCCACTGGATGCCATCGGGTTCACGCGGCACGTTCGTCAGGGTTTCGGTGAACAGCAGCGCTGCGCGCTCGTCGGTCGCGTCAACATTTTCAAGATCGACGGTCCCTGCAGAGAAGTGGCTCAGCACGTCGCCCGTCGCGGACAGAACGACGATGTGGTTGTTTTCCTGCATTGTCACGACGATCTCGCCATTCGCGTTCACGTCCACGAATTCGGGCTCTGGGTCTTCCGGCGCGATTTCAGCAAGGCCGGTGACATCGGCGCGGATCTGCGCATCGCACTGCATCATGCCGTTTGCGTCCAGCGGGATGATCGACACATGGCCTGCGGGCATCTGCGGCACACGGCCATCGCCAGCGTCCTCGTCGCGTTCGTTTTCAACGGCGACGACAACGAAGGATGCATCAGGTGCGACTGCGGTCGAGTCAGGCTGACCGCCCAAATCGCAGCGACCAGCCTCTGCGCCGGTTGCCATATCAATATGCAGCAGGTGACCAGACGGAGCGGTGTAGCTTTCCGACGTGTTCACACCGACGAACACCGTGTTGCCGAGCGCGGACACAGCCGTCGGCTCACCGCCTTCAAGCGTCACATGGCCCTTGGGCTGCGGGTTCGCCGGATCGGTGATGTCGATCATGCCGATCACGCCCAACGGGCTGTCGGAATAGACCAGCGTCATGCCATCGGCACTGGCCGAAATGATCTCGGCGCTGGATTGGCGGGCAAGGTCTTCGCCGTCGGCCATGTTGGCCACAACCGGGAAAGACGCGATGCGGTTGAAATTCATCTCGGCGGCAGCAGCCGAGGCAGTCAGAGCTATGGCCGATGTCAGGCACAGCGCACGGTATGTCATGGAGATCCCCCTTGGATGGACAAGAAGTGACCTGCCGTGAAGGCGCGACAGCCACATGACAGTTTTGTTTCAATTTTGTGAACTTGTGGTGTTGGCTTTCTGAAATGGCATCCCTCTTTTCAAAGAAAAAGGCCGGGCAAAAGCCCGGCCTTCGGTTGGTTTTGCAGTACAGCGTCAAACGCTCATGCAGACGTATTTCATCTCGAGGAATTCCTCGATGCCGTGATGGCTGCCTTCGCGGCCAAGGCCGGACTGCTTGACGCCGCCGAAGGGGGCCACCTCGGTCGAGATGATGCCTGTGTTCACGCCGACGATGCCGTATTCCAGCGCCTCGGCGACCTTGTAGACGCGGCTGAGATCCTTGGCGTAGAAATAGCTGGCCAGACCGAAGATCGTGTCATTCGCCAGTTCGATCACATCATCCTCGGTCTCGAACTTGAACAGCGGGGCCAGCGGGCCAAAAGTTTCCTCGGTCGAGAAGGCCATATCGCGGGTTGCTCCGGTCACAATCGTCGGCGCGATGAAATTGCCCTCGTTGCTTCCCGTATCGTCGCCCAGAATGACCTGCGCACCCTTGGACTTGGCATCGGCGATATGCTCGCGCACCTTGTCGAGGGCTTCGGGGTTGATCAGCGGGCCAAGATCGGTGCCTGCCTCAAGACCGTCGCCGACCTTCATCTTGGAGACCTTGTCCTTAAGCTTTTGCGCAAAGGCGTCATAGACACCGGCCTGCACGTAGATGCGGTTCGCACACACACAGGTCTGACCGTTGTTGCGGAACTTGCACATGATCGCGCCGTCGACCGCCGCATCGAGATCGGCATCGTCGAACACGATGAACGGCGCGTTGCCGCCCAGTTCCATCGAACACTTCATCACCTGATCGGCGGCCTGACGCAGCAGGATGCGGCCCACTTCGGTGGAACCGGTGAAGGTGATCTTGCGGACGATCGGGTTCTCGCACATCTCCTTGCCCACTTCGGACGCCGAAGACGATGGCACGATGTTCAGCACACCCGCCGGGATGCCTGCGCGTTCGGCCAGCACACCCAGCACGATCGCCGACAGCGGTGTTTCCGCAGCGGGACGGGCCACGAAGCTGCACCCGGCGGCAAGCGCCGGACCGGCCTTGCGGGTGATCATCGCGTTCGGGAAGTTCCAAGGTGTGATCGAGCCGACAACGCCGATGGGCTGCTTCATCACCATGATGCGCTTGTCGCGCTGGTGGCCGGGGATTGTTTCGCCATAGATGCGCTTGGCCTCTTCAGCGAAGAATTCGATGAAGGATGCGCCATAGGCAATCTCGCCCTTGGCCTCGGCCAGCGGCTTGCCCTGTTCGGCAGTCAGGATCGTGGCCAGATCGTCCTGGTTTTCCATCATCAGGTCGAACCATTTGCGCAGAACGGCAGAGCGTTCCTTGCCGGTCCACTTGGCCCATTCCTTCTGAGCTTTTTCGGCAGCGGCAATCGCATCGGCCACCTGGGCGCGCGACAGGTCGGCGACTTCGGCAATCGTGTCACCGCGGGCCGGGTTATCAACCGTGAAAGTGCCATCATCGCCGTCGATCCAAGCGCCGTTGACATAGGCGCGGGTTTCCAGCAGCGATGGATCCTTGAGAAGGCTGGCAAGGTTTGTTGTCTGGTCGAGCATGGAGTCCCTCCGGATTAAGTGCTGACAAAGGTGGAACACTTGCTAGATGCAATGACAAGTGCTGATCTTTCGGAGCCGTGACGTGGAATTGGACGACGCCTACGCCAACAGCAAGCATATCCCCAATGGGGACGGTTTCCCAGCCATCTGGCGCGCCGACGCAGATGCCTATCGCCAGAGGATGTCCGTCCTGGGCCGCGCCCGGCTGGGGGTGATGTACGGACACGGAACGCGCGAGATCGTCGATCTGTTCCTGCCGGACGGGGTTCCAAAGGGGCTGGTGGTGTTTGTGCACGGCGGATTCTGGCGGCAGACCGACGGATCGCTCTGGTCGCATCTGGCGCAAGGGGCTGTGGACAGCGGCTGGGCGGTGGCGATGCCGACCTATGATCTGTGTCCGCGCGTGCGCATCGCCGACATAACCCGTCAGGTGGCCACCGCCATTTCCGTGATCGCGCGCGAGGTGTCCGGCCCCATCCGCCTAGCCGGGCATTCCGCTGGCGGACACCTTGTGGCGCGGATGCTGGACGATGGCGTTCTTCCCAACGATGTCAGGGCGCGCATTGCCAGATGTGTGCCGATCTCGCCCCTGTCCGATCTGCGCCCGCTGCTCAAGACCTCGATGAACAACGACTTCAAACTGGACGAAGAGTCGGCCGTTGCGGAAAGCCCGATTGCGATGGAGCCGCCCGCAACCCCGGTCACCGTCTGGGTCGGAAGTGACGAGAGACCGGCCTTTCTCAATCAGGCGAAATGGCTGGCCGACGCCTGGGGGTGCAGCCTCGTAATTGATCCCGGCACGCATCATTTCGACGTGATAAACGGCATGACGCAGGCGGGTAGCCCCTTGATGCGGGCTATTCTCGGCACCTCGGCTTGACACTCTACCCAATTCGGCAAGAGCTTGACCCGCGCAATGTCTTTTTCGGGCCATGAATTGACCGAAAAAGACAGGCCGCGCCGTTCAACCCCGTGCGAGGATCGCCGGGAAGGAGTCGATTGATATGCGATATTCAGGTTTCCGCGTGATCAAAGAGGCGCTGACCGGCCATCGTGGCTGGGGGCCGGCATGGCGTGATGCCGACCCCAAACCCGAATACGACTATGTCATCATCGGCGGTGGCGGGCATGGTCTTGCGACGGCGTATTACTTGGCCAAGGAATACAAGCAGTCCCGTATCGCGGTGCTTGAAAAGGGCTGGATCGGCGGCGGCAACGTAGGCCGCAACACCACGATTGTCCGGTCGAACTACCTGCTGGATGGCAACGAGCCGTTCTACGAATTCTCGCTCAAGCTTTGGGAAACGCTGGAGCAGGACCTGAACTATAACACGATGATGAGCCAGCGCGGGATCATCAACCTGATGCATTCAGATGCCCAGCGCGACGCCTATATCCGGCGCGGCAACGCGATGATCCTGAATGGCGCGGATGCGCAGTTGCTGGACCAGAAGCAGGTGTTGGAAAAGTACCCGTTCCTGAATGTGAATAACGCCCGCTTCCCGGTCATGGGCGGCCTGCTGCAAGCGCGTGCCGGGACCGCACGGCATGATGCGGTGGCGTGGGGCTATGCTCGTGCTGCGGATCAGCGCGGCGTGGACATCATCCAGAATTGCGAAGTGACCGGCTTCCGGATCGAAGGCGGCAAGATCCGTGGCGTTGAAACCTCGCGCGGTTATATCGGCGCAAAGAAGGTCGGGTCTTGCGTGGCCGGGTCGTCCTCCAAGGTGATGGCCTATGCCGGGATGCGCCTGCCGATCGAAAGCCACGTCTTACAGGCGTTTGTGTCCGAGGGTCTGAAACCTGTGCTGCCCGGGGTCATCACCTTTGGCGCAGGGCATTTCTACTGCAGTCAGTCCGACAAAGGCGGTCTGGTTTTCGGCGGCAATATCGACGGCTACAACACGTATGCCCAGCGCGGCAATCTGCCGATGGTCGAGGACGTGATGGAAGAGGCCATCGCCATGTTCCCAATGCTGGGCCGCGCGCGCCTGCTGCGGTCCTGGGGCGGGATCATGGACATGTCGATGGATGGCACGCCGATCATCGACAAGACCCATATCGACGGGCTCTATTTCAACGGCGGCTGGTGCTATGGCGGGTTCAAGGCGACCCCTGCGTCGGGCTTTGTCTATGCCCATCTGCTGGCCACCGACACACCGCACCACACCGCCACTGCGTTCCGACTGGACCGGTTCCACACCGGTCATATGGTCGACGAAAAAGGGATGGGCAATCAGCCCAATCTGCACTGATGATCATCAACCATCCACTTCTGGGCCCGCGCGATTCCAGCGAGTTCGTCTATCTGGGCGATGCGTGCCTTCTCAATCGTCCCGACTGGCAAGCCGACGATGCGCTCGAGCAGTTCATCGAATACGGCCACATCCGCGACAACCCAGCGGGTCTGCACCGCGAGCTGTGGTACCACGAACAAGGGGACAGGTCGTGGCTGGTGGTGACCCGCAACACCGTCACGCATGAGATCACGTCGGTGGAACTCGCGCGCGACGTGGCGCTGGCAGAGGGGCGGTCGACATGAGCCAGAAGAAACGTTTGAACGGCGGGCTGATCGACCGGTCCAAGACATGGTCGTTCCGCTTCGATAACCAGTATTACAAGGGACACAAGGGCGACACTCTGGCCTCGGCGCTGCTGGCCAATGGTGTGCGGCTCATGGGGCGGTCGTTCAAGTACCACCGCCCGCGTGGGCCGATGACCGCCGGGTCAGAGGAACCGAACGCAATTGTCGAACTGCGCGAAGGCGCGCGCAAGGAACCCAACACGCGGGCGACGACCATAGAACTTTACGACGGTCTGCGCGCCAATTCGCAGAACCGTTGGCCGTCGCTGACATTCGACGCGATGGAGGTGAACGACCTTCTGTCCAATTTCTTTGCCGCCGGGTTCTATTACAAGACCTTCATGTGGCCCGCCGCGTTCTGGGAAAAGGTCTATGAGCCGATCATCCGCCGCGCCGCTGGCCTTGGATCGCTCAGCACGCAGGACGATCCCGATGGGTACGACAAGGGCTTCCTGCATTGCGATCTGCTGATCATCGGCGGTGGTCCTGCTGGCCTTGCTGCCGCGCTGACCGCAGGCGAAAGCGGTGCGCGGGTGATCCTGTGTGACGAGGATTTCCTGATCGGCGGTCGCCTGAACCTCGAGACCTACGAAGTCGGCGGGATGTCGGGTGCAGCCTGGGCGGCAGAAACCGTCGCGCGCTTGCAGGCGATGCCGAATGTCCGCGTGATGCCCCGGACCACCGTCATCGGCGCATTCGATCACGGCATATATGGCGCGGTGGAGCGGGTGAGCGATCACCTTGCCGTACCCGAAGACGGCAAGCCGCGTCAGATCCTGTGGCGTGTCACCTCCAAGCGAGCACTACTCTGCGCGGGGGCCACGGAACGCCCCATCGTGTTCGAAAACAACGATCGCCCTAGCATCATGCAGGCCAGTGCAATCCGCGCCTATGCGAACCGCTGGGCGACGACGCCTGCACAGCAGGTAGCAATCTTTACCAACAACGATGACGGGCACCGCACCGCGTCCGATCTGGCGGCGAAAGGCGTTGAGGTTGTGTCGGTGATCGACACTCGCGCCGACGCGCCAACGTCGTCGGATTATGACGTGATCGCTGGCGGTGTGATCGACCAGACTTGGGGGCGGCTGGGCCTCACGCAGATCGAGGTGAAGATGCCCAAGGGCGGCATCCGCCGGATCAAGTGCGGGGCGCTGGGTGTTTCCGGCGGCTGGAACCCGAACGTGCATCTGACCTGCCACCAGGGCGGAAGGCCCGTCTGGAACGAAGCGCTTGCCGCCTTCGTCCCCAGTGGAACGCTGCCGCCGGGCATGATCGTTGCAGGCGCTGCGAATGGCATCTTCTCGACCCACGGCGCGCTTCAGTCGGGCGCAGACGGGGCCAAGGCGATCCTTGCCGATCTTGGCATAAAGGCCAGCGCCCCTGCCCTGCCCGAGGCCGAGGATACTCCTGTCAGGATCACCCCGTTCTGGCACGCCAAGACCGCCAAGCGCGCATGGGTGGACCAGCAGAACGATGTGACCGCAAAGGACATCAAGCTGGCGCATCAGGAAAACTATGTCTCGGTCGAACACCTCAAGCGTTACACGACGCTGGGCATGGCGACCGATCAGGGCAAGACCTCGAACATCGCGGGTCTCGCGATCATGGCCGAGGTGGCCGGAAAGCAAATTCCAGAAGTCGGAACAACCATGTTCCGCCCCCCCTACACCCCCACGGCGATGGGCGTGTTTGCGGGCCGTGCATGGGGCATGGAGACCAAACCCACACGCCTGACCCCCAGTCACACATGGGCCGAAGAGCAAGGCGCGGTCTTCACCGAAGCAGGGCTTTGGCTGCGCGCACAATGGTACCCGAAACCGGGCGAGACCCATTGGCGTGAAAGCTGCGACCGCGAGGTCATCCAGACCCGCAAATCCGTCGGCATCTGCGACGTGACCTCTCTGGGCAAGATCGACGTACAGGGCGCGGATGCCGCGGAGTTCCTCAACAAAGTCTACTGCAATGGCATGGCCAAGCTGCCCGTCGGCAAGGTGCGCTATGGCCTGATGCTGCGCGAGGACGGGATCGTCATGGATGACGGCACCGCCGCGCGGCTGGCCGAGGATCATTTCGTCGTCACGACCACCACCGCCAAGGCGGTTCAGGTCTATCGCCACCTCGAGTTTGTGCGCCAGTGTCTTTGCCCTCACATGGACGTGCAGCTGATCTCGACCACCGACGCTTGGGCGCAGTTCTCGGTCGCCGGTCCGAATTCCCGCAAGCTTTTGGAAAAGATCGTTGACGATGGCGTGGACCTGTCGAATGACGCCTTCCCTTTCATGGCCTGCGCGGAGATCACCATCTGCGGCGGCCTGCGCGCCCGGCTGTTCCGCATCTCGTTCTCGGGCGAACTGGCTTACGAGATCGCGGTCCCGACCCGCTATGGCGACGCGCTGGTGCGCCGGTTGATGCAGGCGGGCGAGGAGTTTCACGTGGTCCCCTACGGCCTTGAGGCACTGAACGTCATGCGCATCGAAAAAGGCCATGTGACGGGCAACGAATTGAACGGGACAACCACGGCGCTGAACCTTGGCATGGGCAGGATGGTGTCCAAGGCCAAGGATTCCATCGGCTCCAAACTGTCAGAACGCCCCGGCCTCAATGAACCCGACGCGCTGAAACTGGTGGGGCTGAAGCCGGTGAACCCGAACCACAAGGTGCCCGCCGGGGCGCATCTGATGACCAAGGGCACCAAGGTCGATGCCGCGCATGGTCAGGGCTATGTCACGTCAGCCTGTTATTCGCCGAACCTTGGATGTCACATCGCACTTGGGTTCCTGAAATCGGGCGACACCCGCATCGGGGAAATCATCCGACTGGTCAGCCCCCTGACAGGTGTCGATCACGATGTCGAAGTGGTCAGCCCGCATTTCGTCGACCCGGAAGGAGAGCGCCTCCGTGCATGATCTCGCCCCCGTCTGCGCCCTTGGCGGCACCGAACCGCATGTCGACACCGTCAAAGGTGTCACCCTGACCGAAAATCCCGGCCTCTCTCTTGCGTCCGTGGCGGCGCGGCGGGGTCATGAAGCCGCATGTCGCGCCCATCTGAGTACGTTGCTGGACGGCTCGGTACCCGAACCGTGCAAAGCCGTTCTTCACGATCCGGAAGCTTCATTCTGGATGGGGCCGGATCAATGGATGGTCGGCGCGCCGATTGCGACGCACGAAGACCTTGCAGCGCAGCTCAAGTCCCGCTTTGGACACACAGCGTCGATCACCGATCAAACCGACGCGTGGGTCTGCTTTGACATGCGCGGCGACGGGATCGAAGACGTGATGCGGCTTTGCGCGAATATCGACATCGACCAGATGCAGACCGGCGATGCCCATCGCACGGTCATTCACTACATGGGTGTCTATGTTCTGCGCCGCGATCCCGCCAATTGGTTGCGCATATTGGGGCCAAGCTCTTCGGCCAAATCCCTGCACCATGCGCTTGTGACGGCAATGCGCGCGGCACTCTGAGCTACGCGGGTAACACAACTCGGGTCTTCACGATCCGGGAACCCAACAAGGTGCTGTGGGTTGATCCTGTGAAAGGAGACGACCATGACAGCAGAATTTATCGTACCGCTTCTTGCGCTCATGACGATGCTGGCCGCCATCATCTTCGCATTGGTGAGCAAACATCGTACCGAGCAAAAGCTTGACGATCCCAACGCGTCGAAATCGACTTTGGCCAAGGACGCGCCGAACGCCTGAGCGTCCGCAGCACAACCACCACGGCAAAAACGCGCCCCTGAATTTTGGGCGCGTTTTTTTCGTTCATCTATTCCGGTGAGAACGGCTGATAGTCGAAGGTGATCGTAAGCCCATGCCGATCTTCTTCGTCAGTATAGACAAGGTCACCGTCCAACTGGCTTGCAAAGGCAAGGATCAGCCGCTTGCCAAGACCGGTCCCCGGTTCGGTGCGGGCCTCTGGATCGACGCTGTTTTCGATGCTCAATCGCAGGTGTGTCGTCGAACCGTCGATGATCTCCTTGAGATGCACCTTGAGACGGAACACCCCGTCCCGACCCGGCCCACCATACTTGAACGCATTTGACAGCGCCTCGGTTGTGACCATCGCCAAAGGGCTGGTCTGATCTGGCAAAAGCGTCACCGGATCAAGATCCAGCTCGATCTCGACCGGCGTCTGATCTGCGGTACCGACAGCATTGACCTGCGCCACCAGATCGCTCAGCAGCACATCGAACCGGATACGGGTCAGCGACGGTTCCTGATAAAGCGCCCGGTGGACCGACGCGAGACTGGTCACACGGTCCTGAAATTGCCGCAGGGCCGCAACCGCCTCTGGGCTGGCCACCTGACGGACCTGCATGTTGATGATCGACGAGATCAGCTGAAGATTGTTCTTCACCCGGTGATGCACCTCTTTGAGAAGCACCTCGCGTTCGAACACCGCGTTTTCCAGATCGGCTTCGTCGCGCAGCAACTGGTCGGCCATGGCTTCGAAGGTTTCATTAATCGTCTGGATCTCACTGGGCGCGTCGTCGATCTTTTCCGACGACTCAACATCGCGATAGGTTGCAAAGCGGCGCATGCGTCGCCCCAGATCGCTGATGTGCCGCAGCACCAACCGATTGAGGGAAACCACCGCAACGATGATCCCGACCAGCCACATCAGGAACGGGAAAAGCAGAGTTGAAATCGTGAACCATGTCGAGGTGGTGCGCTGCAGGGCATCCTGTCCCCAACTGCCAAGGGCATACACCTCGCCCGGCAGGATCGGCACGACGGAAATCAGCCGCTTTTCTCCAGACCGTGTCGTAGCCGTGAAAAAGGAATCGTCCTGATTGATGAAGCCTTCAAAGGCCAGTCCTTCGGGCAGATAGTCTTCGATCGGACCGTCCGGCGCAAAGCTCGACAGGGTGTCGCCGAATTGGTTAAAGGTCATCAAAGCCACGTCGCCGTCCGCCGCAATGGCGCTGTCGGCCTGAACCAGCGGTTCCGTCTCGAACGAAATAGTCACGAACCCCTTGAGCGACCCGTCCTGCGAAAAACTCGGATAGGCCACGATCACAACTGGCAGCTGCGATACGGCGCCTTGTGCGCTGTAGGTGATATAGGGCTGCGGTTGCTCAAAAAGCGCGTCTGACCGCGCATCGGGTAGAAAATCGAATGTGCGCCCCGCGCTGTTGCAGCGCGACACCGTGCCCGCTTCCAGAAAGCCCGCGAAGGCAAGCCGTGGGCTGGTCTCCTGCACCCGCTGCATAATGGCCGTGCAGACATCGGTGCCAAGATCAGCGGCCCCAAGCGTGTCCGCCAAAGCCGAGGCCGTTCCGAGTTTTGTCTGCAAGGCGCGCCGTTCGGATTCGACCAAGGCGCTGGTGCGGGCGTGGATCGACGCTTCGAGATTTTCGTTGGTGATGTGAAGCGCCCGCCAGCTTTGCCCCATCGCCACAAGCCCGATCGGCAACAAAGCAAGCGACAACAGAAACCCGATCCGCACAACAAGCATTTGGCGAAGCGACTTCGCTCCGCCTTCTCGTGCTGTCGAGGATGCGTTTTCTGGTCCTGCGATATTCATGAAAGCTATGTTCCTGCAGCGCAGCCGCTCACACGCCAGTCATGCTCTTGGATCGCCGCGAATTTCGTCGGTGTCATTGCTGCTTGACCTCAGTGATTTATTTGGTTCCCGGAATGCAACGCGTCGGGTCTCTTTGAGTTCCCCAAAAATGGGCACTAAATCCGGGATTGCTTCAAAAAAATCTACAATGGTTCGGCGTGGGTGAAAATTGCCACAACCGACCCGTACTGGCCTTTTCAACCGGAGGTCTCTAACACAGTTTCGCACAATGTGTCGTTGAATGGGTGAACTTTGACCAAACTCACACAAAACCCGCATCGCACGACTGAAAAACTGGAGAAAGTGCTTGAGGTCGCCATTGGGCGCGAATTACGTGCCTTCCGCAAGCAGCAGAACATGACCGTCGCCGACCTGTCGAAACAGACCGCGATCTCGGTTGGGATGCTCTCTAAAATCGAAAACGGCAACACCTCGCCCTCGCTCACCACATTACAAACGCTGGCAAATGCTCTGTCGGTTCCGCTCACGTCGTTCTTTCGTGGTTTCGAGGAAAAGCGCGAGGCCGTGCACACACCGGCCGGTCAGGGCGTTACCATCGACCGCGCCGGCACACGGGCCGGGCATCAGTACAACCTCCTTGGTCATATCGGCGCAAACACAAGCGGTGTCATTGTCGAGCCTTACCTGATTGTCCTCACATCCGAGTCCGACACCTTTGAGACCTTTCAACACGACGGCATCGAAACGATCTTCATGCTGGAAGGGGCGGTCGACTATCGGCACGGGTCCAAGATCTACCCCCTGCGCCCCGGTGACACGCTCTTTTTCGAAGCAGATGCGCCGCATGGACCGGAAACGCTGGTGGAACTGCCCGCCCGGTATCTGTCGATCATCAGTTACGCGCAGACCTGAACACGCCGGGCAGGTCCTCCCCTTAAGGCGGAACCGCAGTCCTTGGCTGTCAGCCAAGGCCGGTGTCCGACTTTCGGCTTGCCGATTTGCGGATTTCGGGCAATGTGGGCAAGACTGCATACGATTGCAAAAGGCCCGCCATGCCCGGCTTCCAATCCGAGAAAGAGCTTGTCCGCGGCTATTACGCCGCTTTGTCCGGGGCTGAGGACACGAAAACGGTTCTCGCCCGCTATTGCCATCCCGAGCTGATCTGGCGCGGCTATCACCCCGTTGGTCTGCTGGTCGGTCCAGAGGCTGTGGCAACGCAATTCTGGACGCCAATCAAGACAGCACTGACCTCCTTGCAACGTCGCACCGACCTGTTCTTCGCCGGGCTGAACCACATGGCCGAGGACGGCGCGGTTTGGGTCGCGTCCATGGGTCATCTCATGGGCCTGTTCGATCAGCCGCTCTGGGGCGTTCGCCCGACCCGCAAGATCGGCATGCTGCGCTTCGGCGCGTTCCATAAGATCGAGGGCGGCAAAATCACCGAAGAGGTGATGTATTTCGACCTGCCCCATCTGATGATGCAGGCCGGGCAAAACCCTTTTGGCCCACAGACCGGCGCACATCTGGTGCAGCCGGGGCCCATCACCCATGACGGCCTGCTCTACCACGATGCGCCCGAGGCCGAAGGTGCTGCCACCCTGCACGCCATCAACGCGATGGTGGGCGATCTGGGCGACTGGAACCTTGGCCTGCCCTTGGTCGAGGAACTGCGCCGCACCTGGCATGAGGATATGATTTGGTGGGGGCCCGCCGGGATTGGGACCACCTACACGATCCCGCGCTATGCCGAGCAGCATTCCGCACCGTTCCGCGCAAGTTTTACCAATCGGTCAAAAACCGGCCACCTCTGCAGGATGGCCGAGGGGCATTTCGGCGGGTTCTTCGGCTGGCCCAACTTCACCGCCGAATTCACCGGTGGGTTCATGGGCATGCCTGCCACCGGGAAACGCGTGGAATTCCGCGTGATCGACTTTTACCGCCGTGAGGGGGACAAGCTGGCCGAGAACTGGATCGTCATCGACCTGCTGCACCTCTGGGCGCAGCAGGGTGTGGATTTGCTCGACCGTACGGTTCGGATAGGCTGACCGTACGGGTCGGGGCGGCACGACATTTCGAAATGTCGTGGCACGTGTTTTCGAAAACACGTGCCACCCAGCCTTACTGGACCGGGAAATAATCCTCGCAGTCGCCATCCCGGTAGACATCCGCCGTACAGCAATGCAGGCCACCGCCAAAGGCATAGGCGTCGCGCAGATCGACCGGGACAACCTCCATCCCCAGCTTGTCCATCTGCTCCATCTGGTAGACTTCGGACGCCTCAACGCATACGGTTTTGGGGTCAAGCACCAGCACGTTCATCGACAGCCATGTCGAGGAATAACACAGCGGCGGCGGCGTGTTGTGCGCGGGCTGTGCGGCATTGACGATTTCCCAATCGTTCTTCTTGAAATACTCCCGCTGTTCTTCGGGCAACCGGCGGTTCGGGTTGTTCAGGATCAGACCGGGGCGCAGCGGCGTAAAGGTCGCGTCGATGTGGATCGGGTACGGGTCACCCGGGAAGTTCACCGCGCGGACGCGGTGGTCGGGGAAGTGACGGCGCAGCCATTCGATGCCCTTGAGGTTCGTCGTGAACCCGTGCTGCACGATCAGGTCCTTGCCAAAGCGCAGCACGTCCGCCGCGTCGAACAAAGGCTCTTCCTCGGTGGTGACAAAGAACTTCTCGGCGGTCCACTTGAGGCGCTTTTCGATGCCGATCTTCTCGGACAGGTAATCGGCGTGATAATCCGCATCGGTCAAGCGCGGCTTGGGGGCCGCTTCGTGGCGGAAATTCACGTCTTCTTCCCAGTACTGCTGCATCAACGGGCGGTAGCAGAGATATTCGAACCAGCGGCAGCGATAGGACATCGTCGCCTCCAGGATCTCGTGCCCCACGGTCAGCAGCACATCGCGCGGCGGCATGCAGCCGAACTGGCTGTCTGTGTGGAAATCCGGGGTCGTGACGGGCTTTGAGAAATCCGTCGGCGTCGGGCGATCCACCCGCAGCCCACGCTTGCGCAGCATGTCGGCGAAGTTGTCCAGAAGCTCGTTTGCGCGGTCGATGGTTTCCTGCGGACGGCGACCCCATTGGCCGCGCATGTCGCTGTCCTCGGGCACCTTCGCATCCAGCGCGGGTTCTTCCGGCGGGATATGGCAGTCGTCGGCACGGCCCACGATCACGTGGCGCAGGGTGTCCCATTCGTTCCAGCTTTTGACTTGGGTCTTGTCGGGCGACCAATTCATTCGGTTCTTCCTTGATGGTGTGGTTACGTGCGGATCACGTATTCTTTTCGGGTGGTTTCGATGACCTTCCACGACCCGGAAAAGCCCGGACGCAGGATGAAGCTGTCGCCAGCCTTCAATTCATATTCCGTGCCTTCGGCATCTGTGATGATCGAATGACCGGACAGGATGTGGCAGAATTCCCATTCGTCATAGGAAATCCTCCAGTGGCCTGGCGTTGCTTCCCAGATGCCGCAGTAGATCCCGTCTCGGTCTTCAAGGTTCCACGTCTTGAATTGCGGTGCGCCTGCGATCACGCGGTCCGCAGGTGGGGCGTCTTCCTCGACCTCGACCGAGGGCAGGACGCGCAGGAACAGATCGGACATGAGCCACACTCCGAAGTTTGGGTTGCGCAAGGGATGCGCGAGACCGGAGGACGTAGCAAGTCCAAAGACGACGAAAGGCGTCGCAGGGGGACGCCTTTCGGGTTTTTACCGGATGGTCAAATTCGTCAGTTGCCGAAATTCGACAGCGCGTCGAAGTCGATCCCCTCCATCGCCTGCATTAAGAGCGCCTCGTCACCGCCTTCGATTGTGATGAGGATGGGATTGTTGACCAGTGCCATCGCCTGACCGTCATTGATCGCCACCCGCTGCCGGCCCACGCGTTCGACCTTCATCCTCATCGCGGCCGCATTGGCGACCATGGCTCCCATGCTGGCCACCATGGCGTTGTCGGCCATCATCGAAATCGAATAATACTGCGAACCATCCGCAGACCGGTAATCGGCATTGGCCCCCATGCCGCCGCCCATCATCGCAAGGCCCGCCTGCATGTCGCTATCAACTTCGCGCGTCCACCCATCGGGCGCTTCGGGCAGGAACTGCTGAAACGCCTCGGTCCGCAGGGCCATCAGTTTCTGACGCGCAAAATCCAACTCTTCGAGGGCGTAGGTGATGTCACCGTCGTTATAGGCTTCGATGGCCGATTGCAGCGTATCGGAAATTTCGTCTGCCTGCGCCGCAAACGGCAGGGTCAACGCCGCGGCCAATGCAAAACTCATAAATCTGTTCATTCTAAAGTCTCCGTTCGGATGTCTTGGCGATCCGGCAAAGCACCGCGCCTTACGCAACTTTAAGCGCGATCTTCGCTTCCCTTTCAACCGGGGTTTTGCGATTGTTTTGCCAGACCCGGTTCGGCGACCCCCAAGTTGCCATTGATGCCGCACCGGATGGATTGATTGGAGGATTTGGAATGGCGGATTTCGACACTCAAGTGCGCGAAAGCCAGGCACAGGTGGCCGAAGCACAGGCCAAGATCGCGGAACTGACCAGCCGCATTGAAACCGCACGCGCCAAGATGAAGGATGGCACAGATGTCACCTTTGACATCGAAAACGCCACGCTTGAGGACGTGCAGGCCCATACGGATGTGATGAACGCGAACATCGCGGAACTGATCATGGGTCTTGACGACGTGACCGCCGCGTTTTCCAAGGATTTCGACGAGATGCGGTCGAAAACGGGCTGGGAAAGCTTTGTCGGTATCTTCTCGGCGGGCAAGTCCGAGTCGATGCGTCAGGAGCGGATGAAGACCGCCTCCATCGACGACAAGTTGCAGGATCTGATCGCCAAGTCGGATGTGATCGTCACGTTGCTTCAGGGGCAGTTGAACCTGCTCAACGAGCAGAAGGACAAGGTTGAGGTGAACCTTTCCGAAACGCTGGACGAGCGCGAGGCGACCGTGGGTGAGCTTGAGAGCGTTCGGTCCGAGATTCTGGCGATGGACCCCAAGATCATCGAGTTGGAAAACAAGATCAGCGTCGAACAGGACGCGGCCGCCCGCACCAAGCTGGAAACCGAACTGGCCGAGTTGAACGCCGCCTATAACGCGATGGTTCAAGACGAGCAGGTCAAGCTGGCCAAATCCCAGACGCTGGAGCGCTATATCGAAAAGGGCAAGACCTGGATCGACTCACTGCAGAACCAGGCGGCGACACAGATGGTGCTGATCAACAAGCTGCAGACCGACACCAAGCAGCGGGTGGTGCTGTATGATGCTTTGTCCAAGTCCTTGAAGACCGCGCAGCAGCAGGACGTGGCGCACCGGATCAACGAGATCGGGGTGAAGACCGACCAGGAGGCGCAGTCCGCGATGGCCGGAATCGGGGCGGCGACCAATCAGAAGATGGCCGACATGCTGGAAAGCCATGAAGATCACATGGTCTTCGCCCGCGAAGTGCTGGAGGCCAAGGCCAAGGCGGATGAACGCTTTGCCCGCCGGTTCCAGGCGATTGTCGAGAAACACGACAAGAACCTGTATGGGGCATGAAGTGCCTTCTGCGAAGGTCATTCTCTTGGCGCTTTGTGGAGTATGGCTAGGCTGGTTTGTCTTGGGTTTTTGGACGAGAGTCGTACCAGAATTCCCGAGCTTTCTGCCCGGTCGCTACGGCACAGTTGGCACTTTTATTTGCGTCCTCCTACTCGTGATAGCCGTTTGCTTACTGGCATATGCAGCGCGGGCATGGATGAAGGAAAGGAAAACGCGTGACACGTTCGGGCGGTAATGCCGCCAATGATCACCGGGGGCTGCCTGCCACTCAGGCCAGCCGCCGGTATTTTGCGAAGTTCGAAAAGATCCTCGCCCATTTGGGACGCGTGGCGGCAATGCTGCATGTGGAAAAGCGGCTGACCAAGGACGAGGTCGAGGTTCTGACGCGCTATGTGATCGCGCTCAACCTCACCTTCCGGGCGCTTTCGATGAAGTACCTGCTGGTCGGGCGGGACACCGGGCAGTTCTTTGGGTCTCTGACGATGGACGTGAAGGACAGCGGGTTTCCAACGGTGACGGAATTGCTGGTGATGGCGAATGACGCCGCTCAGGCTGATCAGCATTTGCGGACCATGCCCTCGGTCGAGGCGCTGAAGGACCAGATGGTGGCCGAGATCATCGGCGATCAGGCGATCCCGACACGGCTGCAATTCACCCTGAGCCAGCGGTTGTATTACGAGGAACTGGGGCGCGGAAAGCTGTTCTGGGCGCGCAATGATCCGCAATGCCTGTGGCTGTCGGGGACCGAGCCGCGCCGGCGGTATCTGCTGCATTGGGGGGTCTATGACAGCCAGGTGAACCTGCCCACGATCTATCTGATGGAGGTCGAGGACAGCGGCCGCGAGGCCCTGCCCAAGGACGACCGGCGCTGGCCCGAAGTGCAGGCGCATCTGATGGCGCAGTCACTTGGGGGGCTGAAGCTGTTGACCATCGCGCAGGGGTTTGACGAAACCTTTGACGACCTGCATCCCAAGCGGCTGCGGCGGTTTCACATTGGGCCGATGTATTCACATTCCTTCACCCAGAAGTCCGGCCCGATCCGCGAGGTGCTGGAACAGGCGCGCGCGCCCGAAGGGCAGGATTGGGCGCTGGCCTGGACGCTGGAAGAACTGGAAAGCGAACGGGTGCGGCAGGAGAAATCGGGCTGGTTTTCCAAAGTGGACCGCGAGGTGTTTGCCTTGGACCCGTTTGCGGGACGCGGCGCGGAGACCGGGACAACAGCGACCGAGCGCATGGTCATCCTGCCGGAGCGGCCGTTCCAGGCGCTTGCGGAATTGAACCCGCCGGGATTTGCGACTGTTCGCAAGTTCGTGGTGAACGATGCGGGGCGGGTGTTGAGTTACTGACCGTCGTGCTTGCGTTTGCTGCGGGAGCCTCCGGCGGGAGTTTGTTTGGCAAGATGAAGCATAGGAGCGTCGAAAGATGTCCGTAACGTCCGATTTGATGGAGCTGCGCGAAGAGGCGATCCGCAAGCATTATCCTGCGGCCAATGCGATGCTGGAGGGGTTCGATCATACGCCACGGGTGGCGGCGGCGACCGAGCCTGCGGCGGTGGAGCGGTCCTCGGGGATCGGCACACGGCGGCGGTTTCGGGCAACGACGCCGGGTCTGGTGACGCGGTCCACGGCGCGGCCCGAGGGGGTGCATTTGCTGGATCAGATTGCCGGGGCGGACGGAGATGACCCGCTGGTGTCGCCTGCGCAGGCGGCGGTGATGCATGGGCTGCGGCGGGCCTTGGGGATTGCGCTTGCGGTTGGGGAGGCGTTTTCGGACGCGACGCCGCTGGGCGAGATGAAGCGGGCGAATTTGCAGGGCTCATTGGGCGCGGATCGGAAAGCGGAGTTTTCTGCGCTTCTGGAAGGTGAGGCGCTGGCGGTAGGCTATGTGTTTGCCAATGCGACGGCGTTCTTGCTGGCCGCGCAGGCGTCGGAGGTGACGGTCGATGTGGGCGAGGTGCAGGAGGTTCTGACCGACAATGCGCAGCTGGCCCTACATGGGGCGCTTTGGGAGTTGGACCAGAAGCTGGCGCTTTATGCGTCAGATGAGCCACGCATGGTAGCGACGGTGTTGGCCTTTGCCGAGCAGTTGATGGAGCGGGTCGCGCTGCGCGCCCAGAACGGGGCGCGGACGGGGGCGTTTACCTCGGCCAATTGGCGGGTGGAGGCGGATGGCTTGACGCTCCGGGGGTTCACGCCTGCGACGAAGGCTAAAGGCACCACGCTCACCATGCAGTTCAAGAAGCCGCATCAGGTGGTGGGCAACCATATCGCCAAGTACCAGGCGATGCGGCTCGCCAAGATGCTGATGGCCTATGATTTCGAGCGGCGGCTGAACCCGTTTGCGGAACTGGGTGGCTTCATCTTCACCTTCATGGGGGACGGCGCGCCGGGGACTGGGAAGACGACGCTCATCCAGATGATGGCGGGGATGATCTTTGAGTATTGCCAGAACGCGGGCTACACGTTCCGGTACCAGAACTTCGGCATCGACAATATCGACAGCTTTCAGGGCAAGTCGGGGCAGAATGCGAAGGCGTTTATCAACAATGTGCTCGACCCGTCGGTGATCGGGTTCGGGACGATTGACGACATTGACCAGATCGCGGGCAAGCGGGGGGATCGGCAGTCCAGCGCGGGGCAGCAGGAGGTCACGGCGGTGTTCATGGAGGCGTTCGCCGGGGCCAATACGGTGGTGCGGGGGAACTGCACGTTCGGGATGTTCTCGAACTTCCCCGAGAACGTGGACGACGCGCTGCGGCAGCGGGCGGGGGCGCGGTTCCTTGTGGACGGGCCGCAGACGCGGGAGGATTACATCGACATCCTTGCGCTGCTCATGGGCAAGAAGCACGACATCCCTCTGGGCGACCACGAGCTATATGCCGCGCAGCAGATACAGAAGGCGGTGGCGGCGTCGTTTGAGTCGCACAACCGGCCCAAGGAGCCGGGGCTGATGAACGTGTTCGACCGGGTGTCGTCGCAGATCGGCGCGCTCGATACGATTGCCAAGATGGGCACCTATCTCAAGGCCATTCAGGAGGCCGACCCGCGCTTTACGGGCCGCGCGATCAAGAACATCACCGACGCGGTGAAGGTCCGCGCGATGGATTTTGAACTGCCGGATGAATGGATGGAGCAGCCGGATCTGTTCCTGTTCAAGCCGTATGACGAGAAGGCGGCGATGATCGAGGAGTTGCGGCGACCGATTACGGTCGAGATGGTGATCCAGGAGATCAACCGCTACGCGGATTCCGAGTTCAGGTACGCAGACAAGTCGGATGAGGTGGCGATCGAGGCGATGGTGCGGGACTTCGGGCGTCAGGAAGAGGCGAAGAGAAGGTGGTTGGAGGGGAAGAGGTGAAAAGCCCAATTATTTGCCCAATTGTGGAGCAACCAGTTTGGTCTCTAGAAGTCTTATCTACCGATATTTCCTTTCAAGGCTAGTAAACGAATTTCAATATTGCGTTACACTTTTGCCAGAAATTTTTCCGCTATTCACCAAATTTTCCCTAAAAGGAGCGTCAATGGATGGTCAAGCAGATAGAAAAACCCGAGTGGCCACTTGGCAAACCAATTGGGCACATTAGAATATCAGGGAAAAGTCTTATTGAGCTTCTTAGGAAGTATGAATCGACGGATATCAAGATTTCTGCAGAAACAAAAAACCACTCCTTTGAAGGAGTTGACGACATGGAGGAAAATCTACCACTTCTTCAGGGAAAAACGACAGTAAAACTGCAATCAAAGGGGCAGTGGGCTAATCAAATAACGATAAAGTTCAACTATTGCACTTCTATTGAGACACGCGCCAATACAGAGACTGAAAATACGGAAATTAAAGCGCTACGCCAAAAACTTGAAGCTGATCTCAAATCATTGAGAACGCCAATAATATGGATTTTCACATTAATACCAAGGTTCGTTTGGTGGGGAATTATCTTAGGCTTGATCCTAAGCAACGTGGCGCCAATTGAAAGATCAAACCAGCCGGAAACTCACTTCGAAGCATCCTTTGCGCTTATTCCTTGGGCAATGTGGATCATCTCCTTATTCATAAATCTATTCAATCCTGTTTACTACTCGCGTCAAGATACGTTCTGGCAGAGAAACAAGGATAAGTTTATCGTTGGCGTTATAATGCTCCTAGCAGGAGCAGCCCTTACGGAATTCCTGCCAAAAATCAAAGAGCTTTTCTAACCATGAACCGCCTCATCCAATCCGGTCTGATGTTCGGCAACCTGATCCACGTCGCCTCGCCGGCGCTGGTCGAACGGTATAACCGCGCGCTCAAACACCTGACGGGCAAGACCACGGCCCAGACCGATTTCCACGTCGACATCTCCGGCTTTTCGCCCGAAATCGGAGACGAGTTGAACGACCCGCTCTACCTCAACCACAACGGGGTGAACCGGCAGTTCATTCTGCTGACGACGCAGCAGAAGACCGCGCCGCTGCTCGATGCGAAATTCTCGACCTCGCGGGATATTCTGCGGCAGTTCATCGAGGCGAATGAGAGCCAGTTGTTCGCGCTGACCGCCAAGGATGCGGTGGCGGGGGAGTTGGTGAACACAGTGTTCGACGTGTCTAACCCGGAACGGCTGTTCGATATTCACACCATCAGGATCGAGGCGGACACGACCAGCGGCACGGTGCGCGATGCGGAAAAGCTGGGCGCGCTGGTGGATCGGTTCAAGACGGAGCCTGACGGCTGGCACGATGATGTGCTGATTGCAGAGATGATTGGCCTCGCCAAACGCACTGGCGATGTGGTGCGCAATCCCGTGCGGCTCAAACAGATGGAGTTCAAACAGGAGAACTTTCACACCAGCCATTTCGGCGGGATCTATGTGTTCCGGCAGGTGGAACATCCGGCGGCGATCTGTTCTGGGAATGTCGTGCCGGGGTTGCCGATTGCCTACACGTTCGGGCTGGAGCAGCGGAACAAGGTCGCGAAGTTTCTGGACCTGAACGGGTTGGTGGAACCGATTGTGAAGGCGCGGGGTATCGATGCCTCGGCCATTCTGCGTCAGAAGATGGATTTCATCGTTGTGGATATTGCGCAGGAGGCAGAGATCGACCTGACCGGGGCGACCCGGCGGGACATTCGCGGGCTGGCGCGGCGGTATGCAGAGAGGCTCCCCCCCGAGTGGCACGCGCTGAACCAGTTGGTGCAATGGGCGGATGGGGACGCCAAATGGCCCCGGATCGCAAGTGACAACTCGGCCTATTTCTACACGCTGCGGGCCAGTGATACGCCCGACGCGACGCTGGTGAACATGCTGCTGTCGGAGCTGTCGCCCAAGGATATCCGGCAGCTTTATATCTGCCACAAGGAGGCGTTCTACGCCGCCTATCGCGGGTGGACCGACACTAAGCGCGCCTATGTGGTGGATTTCCTGACACGTGAATACGTCGCCGACAAGGCCGGTGCGCGGGAGGCGCTGTTCGGCCATGACGCGCCGCTTGAAGAACCGGCGCCGATCCGCGACGATATCATCACGCGCGTCGGTCCCTGGGGCGCGGTTCGGAGGTAGGGTATGTTTGCACTTGGTCGGTTGCTGGTGATCGGATTTCTGGTCCTGAGCGTGGTCTATATCTGCCTGTCGCTCTATTCCCGCGCGGTGCGGCGGGACAAGCTGGAAAAGGAATGGGACGAGGAAATCCAGCAGGGCGACCGCGAGACATTTGTAGAGGCGGGATTGCGCGAATACGACGGGTCGCTGCGGCGAAAGCTCATTCTGGGGGTGTATATCGTGCCGCTGACGGTTATCTCTGTCATCATCTACTTGACGAATTTCCACTGAGGGGACGACGCCGTGGGGTATTTCAAATGGGCCATCATCCTGACCTTCTGGGTGCTGTTCGGTTCGTTCCTGCATTACACGCTGCCGCAGCATGACATCGCGCGGATCACGGAAACCGATGTGCGCCGGATCGATCCGGGCGAAAACCGCTGGTTCTGGGCGCAGGCCGACATCGGCAGCGATGGCACATTGGCGAACCGCGACGTGTTCTTCATCTCGACCGTGCGCGACAACGGGCGCGTGATGGTCTACCGCAACGAGGACACCGGCTGGAGCTGGCCGCCCTATTTCAAGTTCGACACCTCGAACCTGCAGGCCGAAGCGGCTGATCTGCGCAGCACCTCCGCCGCGCCTCAATGGGTGGTGATCAAGCATTATGGCTGGCGGAACGAGTTCTTCACCATCTTCCCCAACGCGATCAGCGTGCGGCCTGTGGACGGACCGGATGTGCGGATCATCCCGTGGATCAATATCGTGATCCTGACAACTTTGGCGGCGCTGTTCTGGGCTGTCTGGGTGCGCTGGCGGCGGTTCCGCATCGCACGGATCGACCCGGTTCTGGAAGACGTGGAAGAGGGGTTCGATGCGGTCGGCGACGGCATCGCACGCCGTCGCAGCGGGTTCCGGCGGTGGCTGGACAGTTGGAAGTCCAAGTAACCCGCTTGCCAAAGCGATGCGGTTTCGGTCAGTCTCGTGCAAACGCATGCAGTGAGGGATGATGGCAGGCGTACGACCCGAACAGGCGGTTCTGACCCGCGATACGGATTTGTCCAAGACCGAAGAGACACGTCGGGTCATCGAAGGCATGGTGGACGGTCTCAACGATCACCGCATTGCCGATATCGGTGAGTTCTTTGCCGAAGGGTTCCGCTGGATGGGTAACACCGGCTGCGGCACCAAAGAGGGTCTGCGGGAATTTCAGGACAATTGGCAGAAACCGTTTCAGGCGGCGTTTTCGGACAAGGTTTGCGTTGACGAGGCGCGGCTTTACATGGGCGAATGGGCGGCTGCCTTTGGCCGTCAGGAGGCCGTGCATTCCGGGCGCTTCATGGGGGTGGAGCCGACGGGCAAGCGCGTCACGATCCGCTATATGGATTTCTGGAAGGTCGTGGATGGCAAGATCGTCGACAATTACGTGATGGTCGATTTCCCGCATGTCTTGGCGCAGCTTGGCGTTGACGTGTTCGGTGGCGAAGGCTGGGAAGCCTATGACCGGGGCGAAAAGACCCCGCCTGCCCCATGACGACGACGCGCAAGGTCACCTCGCTTGACGTGGCGAAACGCGCCGGGGTCAGCCGCTCTGCGGTGAGCCGCGTGTTCACCCCCGGTGCCTCGGTCAGCGAGCGCACGGCGTCCAAGGTGCGCGAGGCGGCCAATGCGCTGGGCTACAGGCCCAATGTCCTGGCCCGCGCGATGCTGACCGGGAAGAGCAAGATCATCGGGCTGGTGGTGGCCTATCTCGACAACCATTTCTACCCGACCGTGCTGGAACTGCTGTCCGAGGCTTTGGAGCGCGAAGGCTATCACGTGCTGGTTTTCATGGCCGCCCACTCTGCGGATGATGTCGAAGACGTGGTGAGCCAGATCCTCGATTATCAGGTCGACGGGCTGATCCTCGCCTCGGTTTCCCTGAGTTCCGATCTTGCGGATCGCTGCCGCGCGTCCGGCGTTCCGGTGGTGCTGTTCAACCGCAAGCTCGAGGCCGAGGGCGAATTGGCAGTGGTGTCGGACAACCGCATGGGCGGACGTCTGGCGGCCGAACATCTGATCTCGCTCGGGCGCACGCGGATCGGGCATATCGCTGGCTGGGAAGGCGCCAGCACGCAGCGCGACCGCGAGGCAGGGTTCATGGAAGGACTGCGTGCTGCCGGTCTGGGCCTGTTTGCGCGCGAGGTTGGCGACTACCGTTTGCCCCGCGCCAAAGAGGCAGCACGGCGCATGTTTGACACGCCCGACCGGCCGGATGCGGTGTTCGTGGCCAATGACTATATGGCGTTCGGCGTAATGGATGTTCTGCGGTCGGAACTGGGTTTGCGCGTGCCGGACGATGTGGCGCTGATCGGGTTCGACGATGTGCCCAGCGCGGCCTGGCCCGCCTACAGCCTGACGACCATCCGACAGCATGCCGAAGCGATGGTGACCACGGCGGTGGAGGCTCTGCTTTCAGAAATCGGCGGGACAGAGGTGACATCCCCTGCCCCGTTGCCCGTGACACTGATCCGGCGCGGGTCGGCCTGACCCGGCGACTTACCTCAGACCGTAATAAAGGCCGACAACGTGTTCGGCTTCCGCGAAGAACAGCCAACGGGACACGAGAACGCCCGCGACGTGGCTGATCACTGCCAGAAGGCCGAAGATATGCGGATAGGGCAGCAGCAGAAGCAGCACAGGCACGACCAGCATCAGCACAAGCGCGATCATCCGCAGTTTCTGCGCATGTCGTCGACCGACGGTGTAGACCATCTCGTTCAGCAGGTAGTTGGTGCCGGTATGCGGCGGCTCGAAGGCGCGGACCTCACCGATTTTGCCAAGGCCGGTCGCAGTCTTGAGATCTGTCCCGCTTTGCTTGAACCGCGTGTCGCCGGTTTTCCACCAAAGCGCCTGTAGGCCTCCCGCCACCAAGAGCAGGATCAGACCGATGGTCACACGACCCGAAAGAAGGGCCCCGCCTGCAATCGACAAAGACAGGAACAGCGCCGAAGTCAGGACAGTGTTCCAGCGCGGCACGGTCTTGAGCTGGGCGTAGATCATCGAGGTGGTGTAGACGGTCGCCAGTGCAAACGCGGCTCCGATCCAGCCGAGGATCGCGACCTGCGTGTCGAAGAACACCAGTAGGAACGCGTAGATCCCCATAGTGACCAGTGCCGCAACGGCGCACCAGGCCTCGCGGCTGAGCCAGCTTGTCTGCCATTGGGTGAACGCCTTGATCGCCCGCTCGGGGCGACCGAGGTGGAAGGTCGAAGAGATCAGGCCGCCAACGGCCAAGGCATAGGCAATCGCGAAGAACGCGAAGGCGACCCAGCCCGTTGGCGCGGTCGGATCAATCCCAAGCCAGAACAGCAGACCCAAGCCAAGTCCGGAGAACGTGCTGAAGGCGATGATGGACGGAGCCGGGTGCATCAGAGTTTCTCCAGCGCTTTATCGAGCCATCCCAGAAAGCCTTTGGGCTCTTCCACCACGGGGGCAAGAAGCGGGGCGAGGATGTCGATTTCTTCGTTCAGCCGGTCCTTGGGACGCGGCGGCAGGTATTTGTTGACGGGCTTGGTGCCCTGTTCCGGCATCAGATCCATCCCACCGCGTTCGGCAACAAGCTGGCTGACCTCACTATCCGGGTCGCCCAGATCGCCAAAGTGACGGGCGTTGGACGGACAGGTGCGTACGCAGGCGGGAACGCGGTCTTCTTCGGGCAGGTTTTCGTTATAGATGCGATCCACGCAAAGGGTGCATTTCTTCATCACCCCTTCCGCCTTGTCCAACTCGCGCGCGCCATAGGGGCAGGCCCAGGCACAGAGACCGCAGCCGATGCAGTCTTTCTCGTTCACCAGAACGATCCCGTCCTCCGTGCGCTTGTAGCTGGCCCCGGTCGGGCAGACGGTCACGCAGGGCGCGTCTTCGCAATGCAGGCAGGATTTCGGGAAATGGATGAGCTGTGCCGGTCCGCTTTCCGGCTGGACCTCGTAGGAATGAACGCGGTTGAGGAAGGTGCCCGACGGGTCCGCGCCGTAAGGGTTCTGATCCGAGAGAGGCGCGCCGTAGTTTTCGGTGTTCCAGCCTTTGCAGGACACGACGCAGGCATGGCACCCGACACAGGTGTCGAGGTCGATCACCAGACCCATCTTGCGGTCGGTCTTTTCGGGAAGCTGCGTCATGCGGTGCGGTCCTCCGTGATCGTGATGATGGGTGCTGGCGCGAACCCGATCGGCTGCTCTGCCTCTTTGTCCCAGGTTGCGACGAACCAGATAAACGATCCGGCCATGCCGATCAGCACAACCGCGATGGCCAGCAGAGTGGCTTTCATTGCTCCACTCATGGTTCCACCTTCCAGCGCAGTTCGTCTGGTCCCTTGCCAACAGGCGATTTCAGTTCATCGAACACAGGATGGGATTCCGAAGGCCCATCGACCTTTTCGATCTTCACCCGAAGATCGAACCACGCCGCCTGCCCTGTGATCGGGTCGGAATTCGCCCAGCGCAGACCGTCGCCCTTGGGTGGCAGCAATTCGTGGATCAGGTGGTTCAGAAGGAAGCCCTTGGTCGCTTCGGGCGCGTCCTTGTCGAGCGCCCATGCCCCCTTGCGTTTGCCGATGGCATTCCATGTCCAGACGGTGTTTTCGTTCAGCGCCGCCATATGCGCGACAGGCACCGTGATATCACCATGGGCAGAGGTCACACGCGCCCAGTCACCAGTGTTGAACCCGTGCTTTTCCCAAAGCTTGGTCGGCAGATAAAGCGGATTGCGACCGTGGATCTGGCGCAGCCAAGCATTCTGAGTACCCCAGGAGTGGTACATCGCCATCGGGCGTTGGGTCAGCGCGTGGATCGCGAATTCCTCGGTGTCAACGCGGCTGTCCTCGAAAGGCGCGTACCAGATCGGCAGCGGGTCGAGCGTTTCCTTGATCCTCTCGCGCAGGTGATCCGGCGGTTGGCGGTGGCCATGCCCTTCGGCGGCCAGTTGGAACTTGCGCATCGGCTCAACGTAGAGCTGGAAGATATAGGGCGCGGCCGCGTCGTAGAGGCCGATTTTCACCGCCCAGTCCTGATAGGCTTTGTTCCACGGTTTGTAGTACAGTGCTTCCTCCGGAACATGCGCCATCCAGAAACCGCCATTGGCGATGTAGCTGCCGATCTGCGCCTCGTTCACGTCGCCGCGCCCGCCTGTCAGGCCGTCTTCACCCATGCGCCAACCCGCCAGCGGACCAACACCGGGACGGCGCTGGTGGTGGGTGATGTAATCGGCGTAGTCAGCGTATTTCTGGCTGCCGTCCTCGTTCACGAAACCCGGCAGATCAAGCTTTGCACCCAATTCGCACAAAACGGACTGGAACCCGCGCACATTACGGTCAGGTTCCACCACAGGCCAACGGATCGCATCCGCCGCCGCGTCCGCCTCGCAGATCGGACGGTCGAGGAGCGAGATGCAGTCGTGCCGTTCAAGATACGTCGTGTCGGGCAGGATCAGGTCGGCATAGGCGACCATC
This sequence comes from Marivita sp., assembly GCF_017643905.1. Classification (GTDB taxonomy): domain Bacteria; phylum Pseudomonadota; class Alphaproteobacteria; order Rhodobacterales; family Rhodobacteraceae; genus Marivita. The sequence continues at coordinate 7,222 of NZ_JAEPMO010000011.1, read as the reverse complement.
TCGGACGAGTAGGCATCGGAATAGATGATGCGCGGGATCACGTAGTCGCCGTTCTCGTCCGTGTCCGTGAGCATCTTCATCACGCCCGACGTGTTCATCGTCGAATTCCACGACATGTTCGCCATGTACATGAACAGCGTGTCGATCTTGTAGGGATCGCCTGCATAGGCGTTGGAAATGACCATGTGCATCAGACCATGGGCGCTCATCGGGTTTTCCCATGTGAACGCCTTGTCGATGCGGGCAGGCGTGCCGTCTTCCTTGAGGCAGAGATCATCCGGCCCATGCACAAATCCAAGATGCGGACCATCCAGCGGCTTGCCCGGTGTCACCTTGCAATGCGGCTTCGGATGCGCTGTTGCGGGCTTGGGGTAAGGCGGTTTGAAGCGGAACCCACCGGGGGTTTCGACCGCGCCCAGCAGGATTTGCAGCGCATGCAACGCGCGACACGTCTGGAAGCCGTTGGAATGCGCGCTGATCCCCCGCATCGCGTGGAAGCTGACCGGTCGACCCAGCATCTTGTCATGCTTTTCGCCCCGGAAATCCGTCCATGGCTGGTCGATCTCGATGGCCTCGTCAAAGGCGACGCGGGCAATCTCGGCCGCGATGCGTTTGATCTTGGTGGCGGACACGCCGCAGGTTTCGGCCACTGCTTCGGGCGCATATTGCGGATCAAGATAGCGCTCGGCCATCAGATGCATGACGGTCTTGTGTGTGATCCCGGCATGGCGGTAGCTGGCGGCAAGATCGGGTTTGACGCCGGGCTGATCGAACGGGGTCAGCTTGCCCGTCACCCGGTCTATGACCAGCGGCTTGCCGTTGTCATCCTTGAGGAACAGCCCGTGTTCCGGCGATTTCGTGTCGCCATTCACCAGAACCGGCGCGTTGGTGTAGCGGGCAAGGTAGTCGAGGTCGATCTTCCCGGCCTTCATCAATTCATGCACCAGCGCGAGGATGAACAGGCCATCGGTGCCCGGCGTGATGCCGACCCAATCATCCGCAATCGCGTTGTAACCAGTGCGGATCGGGTTGACGCCGATCACCTTGGCCCCGCGCGCCTTGATCTTGCCAAGCCCCATCTTGATCGGGTTGCTGTCGTGGTCCTCGGCCACGCCGAACAGCATGAACAGTTTGGTGTGCTCCCAATCCGGTTGGCCGAATTCCCAGAACGCGCCACCCATCGTGTAGATGCCGGCAGCGGCCATGTTCACGGAACAGAACCCGCCATGTGCTGCGTAGTTCGGCGTTCCGAAATTCTGCGCCCAGAAGCTGGTGAAGGATTGCGACTGGTCGCGCCCGGTGAAGAACGCGAGCTTTTCCGGTGCTTCGGCCCGCAAAGGCTTGAGCCAATCAGCCGCGATCTGAAGCGCCTCGTCCCAGCTAATCTCTTCGAACTCACCCGACCCGCGCGGGCCTACGCGCTTCAACGGCGCACGCAGGCGTGATGGCGCGTTGTGCTGCATGATACCCGCGCTGCCCTTCGCGCAGAGCACCCCGCGGTTCACCGGATGATCGCGGTTGCCCTCGATATAGGCGACCTTGCCGTCCTTCATGTGCACGTTGATCCCGCAGCGGCAGGCGCACATGTAGCAGGTGGTTTTGCGCACTTCGTCCGAGACTTTCGGTGACAGGTTCAGCTCTGGCTGGACGTGGCCCATATCTATCCTCCCTGATCCGCCGGGTGTCGACCCGGTCGGAGTTGGCGACAGTGTTTACGTTTCTGCGCCGATGGTAAAGGCGCATTATGCAAGCGCTTACATTTATGACTCAGCGGGCGTCAATCGGCACCCAATCCCGTGGCTCCGGTCCGTTGTAGAGCGTGAGCGGACGGATCAGGATATTGCCGCGCTGCTGTTCGATGCACTGGATCACCCAACCCGGCATCCGGCCAATGGAAAAGATCGGAACGTAAAGATCCATCGGGATGCCGTGAAGCTGGTAGATCACGCCTGAATAGAAATCCACGTTCACATTCAGACCGTGGCGGCTGTAGGGCTTCATCGCCTCGACGACAGCTTGCAGGATCTCGTACCATTCGGGCGCGCCCATCTCTTCGCCCAGCTTACGCACCCCTTCGCGCATGTGGCGCGCGCGGGGGTCTTCGGCGCGGTAGACGCGGTGGCCGAAGCCGGTGACGGCCTCGCGGTTGGCACGCTTGGTTTTCACGTACTCCGCCGCCTTGTCCGGAGTACCGATCTCCTTGACCATCTTCATCACGTCTTCGGCAGCACCACCATGCGCAGGACCCGCCAGCGTGCTGAGCGCGGTTACGATGGCACCGTGCAGGTTCGCCTCCGTCCCAACCGTCACCCGCGCCGCAAAGCTGGAGGCGTTGGCGCCGTGTTCCGCGTGCAGGACAAAATCCACATCAGCCAGACGCGCCGCGTCCTCGGACGGCTTCTCGCCCTTGAGCATCCAGAGCCAGTTGGCGGCATGGCTGAGGCTGTTATCCGGTGCGATCGGGTCACGGCCATTGCGGATCGCCTCATGCGCCGCGACGAGCGTCGGCACTTGCGCGGTCAGCCGCATACCGTTGCGCAGGAATGCCTCCTCCCCGGTCGCAAGGCTGTCCGGCTCCAACGCCGCCAGCGCAGACACCGCCGTGCGCAGCACGTCCATCGGGTGGCCGTCCTTGCACACGCGGATGATATCAAGAACCGCATCCGGCACCGACCGCGCTGCCCGCATCTCTGCGTCAAAGGCTGCGAGTTCAGCCGCGTTCGGCAACTCGCCCTTCATCAAGAGGTGGCACACCTCTTCGAACGTGGCATGCGTAGCCAGATCGTGGATCGAATAGCCACGATATTGCAGCGTTCCCGCGGCGCCGTCGATGTCGCTCACCCCGGACCGTTCGAAATAGACACCCTTCAAACCTCGGTTGATCTTGACGTTATCAGTCATTGAAGGCTCCTTTGCGGCCGGAAGTGGGAGAGTGATATGAGCGTTCTGAGCAAGGCACGTGCCATTGCAGCAGGATCGGACACCCGCGTGGTGTTCCCCGAACTTAACGATCCGCGCGTTGCAAACGCCGCGCAGTGTCTGACCAAGGAAGGGCTGTGTTCCGTGCTCGATGTCGCGGCCAATCCGACAGAGGCACAGGTTGCAGCCCTGGTGTCAGCGCGCGGGATGAAAGAGGCAATGGCCCGCAGGCTTTTGCAGAAACCCTTGTACCGCGCGGCGGCCATGGTCGCAGCAGGCGAGGCCGATGCGATGGTTGCAGGGGCCGACAGCCCGACGCGGCGCGTGATCGAAGCGGCAAGCATGGCGATCGGGCTGGCCGATGGCGTGACGATCCCGTCGTCGTATTTCCTGATGGTCTTCCCGGATGGGCGCGAATTCGTGTTCGCAGACTGCGCAGTAAACGTGGCACCGGATGCAGCGGCGCTGGAAGCCATTGCGCGGGCATCGGCTGACACGGCAAAGGCGCTATTGGGCGACGCGCGGGTCGCGCTTTTGTCTTTCTCCACCGGCACCAGCGGTGCAGGCGACAGCGTGGATCGCGTGCGCAGCGTTGCCGAGGCCACCGGCTTTGTAGGACCGGTCCAGGCGGATGCCGCGCTGAACGCCACCATTGCCGCGAAGAAAGGGTTGGGCAGCGGAGATGCCAATGTGCTGATCTTCCCATCGCTGGACGCGGGCAACATCGCGTACAAGCTGTGCCAGGAATTGGCAGGCGCGCAGGCTATCGGCCCGTTTCTGCAAGGTTTTGCCAAGCCCGTCTGCGATCTCAGCCGGGGTGCCAGTGTGGACGACATCGTGGCGTCAACGCTGGTCACCATCGCCCTCGCACAGCACACCTGATCGGTGGAACTCATGCGGCCTCCAAAAGGGCCAGCGCGTCCATCGCGATCATGCGCTCTTCTTCGGCGGGTATGACCCAGACGGCGACTTTGGAGCTTTCCCCATGCAGGCGCGGGCCAGAGCGGTGATTGAAGTCCGGATTGATCCGAACGCCCGCCCATTCCAGCCCGCGCAGGATACGTGCGCGCACTCCGACCGCATTCTCGCCGATGCCGCCGGTAAAGGCGATCGCGTCGAGACCCTCCAAAGCCGCGATCAGTGACCCGGCATGTCGCAGCGTCCAATAGCAGAAATGCTCGACCGCAAAGGCGCTTTCGGCAGAGGCATCCAGCATCAGCTTGCGCATGTCGGACTTGCCACCCGACAGGCCCAACAAACCGCTTTCGTGGTTCAGGATGGCCTTGGTGCGCTCCAGCCCGTTTTCCTCGACCAGCCGCAGCACGGCGTTCGCGTCGATCCCGCCAGAGCGGGTACCCATGGTCAGGCCATCCAGCGGCGAATAGCCCATGGTCGTAGCAATCGACTGTCCGTTGTGGATTGCACAGAGCGACGCGCCGTTGCCGAGGTGGAACGCCAAAAGACGGGATGGCAAGGCTTCGCCTGAGACCTCCGGCAAGCGGCGCACGAGGGACGCGTAGCTGAGTCCGTGGAAGCCATAGCGGCGGATGCCCTTGGTCTCCATCATCTTCGGAATGGCATAACGCGTGGCCACATTCGGGTTGGTCGCATGAAACGACGTATCAAAGCTGGCAAACTGCGGCAGGTCCGGCGCAAGCCGCGACAGCGCTTCCATCGGGGCGAGGTTGTGCGGGTTGTGCAGCGGGGCAAGGGGCGTGCAATTTGCGATCTCGGCGCGGACCTCGTCGGTGACTCGCATCGGACCCGTGAGCTTGCGACCGCCGTGTACCACGCGATGCCCCACGGCGCGAAGAGTGGCTGGCGTGATCCCGCGTTCTGCCAGTGCTTTCAGGATCGCTTCCAAAGCTGCGCGGTGGTCGATCAGCGGCACATCGTGCGTGTCGTCCCCGATCCGCAAGCGAGAGGCCCCGCCGATGGCGTCGGCCATCCCCGAGAGGGTTTCGATCAAGTTCGGATCAAACAATGCAAACTTGATCGAGGACGACCCCGCATTCAGGACCAGAATCGGTCCGTTCTCTGCGGGGTCGGTCATGTCAGGCGACTTTCTGCGGGCGCATGTCCGCCGGGTCGATCCCCGCCACGGCCACAGGTGCCTTCATCGCGTCGCGGCGGAACGGCTCGCCCAGTTCCTGGTTGATCATGGCTTCGATCAGCGTGGTCTTGCCATTCTCCATCTGGTCCTTGATGGCGGTGTTCAGAGCATCGCGCAGTTCGTCCATCGTTCGCGCGATGACACCCTGCAGACCGCAAGCCTTGGCGATGCCCGCATAGCTCACGCCTTCGTCGAGTTCAGTTCCGACGAAATTGTCGTCATACCAGAGGGTGGAGTTGCGCTTTTCCGCACCCCACTGGTAGTTGCGGAAGACGATATGTGTGATCGCCGGCCATTCGGGGCGGCCAATCGCGGTCAATTCGGTCACCGCGATGCCAAACGCACCGTCACCCGAGAACCCAACCACTGGAACATCGGGGCAGGCGATCTTTGCGCCGATGATCGACGGCAGGCCATAACCACACGGTCCGAACAGACCCGGCGCCAGGTATTTCCGGCCTTCCTCGAACGTCGGATAAGCGTTGCCGATGGCGCAGTTGTTACCGATATCCGACGAGATGATTGCCTCTTTCGGCAGAGCCGACTGGATCGCGCGCCATGCCATGCGCGGGCTCATCCACTCCGGCTTGGCTGCGCGGGCACGTTCGTTCCAGGTGGTACCCGGATCGTCCTGTTCGTGGTCCATGCTGGACAGCTGCTGCGCCCAGGTGGATTTGGTTTTTGCGATATTGGCTTTTCGGTCCTCACGACCCTCATCGCCAGCGGTGTCGGACAAGCGTGCAAGAATGCCCTCTGCCACCTTTTTCGCATCGCCGACGATGCCGACGCTGACCTTCTTGGTCAGACCGATGCGATCCGGGTTAATGTCGACCTGAATGATCTTCGCGGTTTTGGGCCAGTAGTCAATGCCATAGCCGGGAAGGGTCGAGAACGGGTTGAGGCGCGTGCCGAGGCACAGGACAACATCCGCACCCGAGATCAGCTCCATCGCCGCTTTGGAGCCGTTGTAACCCAGCGGACCGGCGAAGAGCGGATGCGACCCCGGGAAGGCGTCATTGTGCTGATAACCCACACAGACCGGCGCGGTCAGACGCTCTGCCAGCGCCATGGAGGCGGGGATCGCACCGGCAAGAACAACACCGGCGCCGTTCAGGATGACGGGGTTCTTGGCGGTCGACATCAGATCAGCGGCCTGCTGGATCGCGCTGTCACCACCCGAGGGACGTTCGAATTCAACGACTTCCGGCAGTTCGATATCGATCACTTGAGTCCAGAAATCGCGGGGCATGTTGATCTGCGCAGGAGCCGAGGCGCGCTTGGCGTTCAGGATCACGCGGTTCAGAACTTCGGCCACACGGGAGGCATCACGCACCTCTTCCTGATAGGCGACCATGTCTTCGAACAGTTTCATCTGCTCGACTTCCTGGAAACCGCCCTGACCGATGGTCTTGTTCGCCGCCTGCGGTGTGACCAGCAGAAGCGGGGTGTGGTTCCAATAGGCGGTTTTCACTGCTGTCACAAAATTGGTGATGCCCGGGCCGTTTTGGGCAATCATCATGGACATCTTGCCGGATGCGCGGGTGTAGCCGTCGGCCATCATGCCGCCAGACCCTTCATGCGCGCAGTCCCAGAAGGTGATGCCCGCTTTCGGAAAGATGTCGGAGATCGGCATGAAGGCCGAGCCGATGATCCCGAACGCATGTTCGATCCCGTGCATCTGGAGGACTTTGACAAAAGCTTCTTCGGTGGTCATTTTCATGGTGGCTCTCCCTGGGAAGGGCGCGGGCCGAGGGGCCTGCGCGGTTGGGCGGACACTAGCGATGTACACCGCTTGCCAATAGGGCCACTTTGCAAGGCCGCTTATAGCCAAACGAGGGACTGAGGGGATCCTTCCCTGGAATGACGCGAGGGGAGCAGACACCTATTTGCTTCAATTCCGCGCCATTTGTGCCGTTATTTGATTGCAGTATAGTCCGCAAACCCGGATATCGGCGCGAAAGGGCGCTGTGCCGCCAGACTATGCGGTTTGGTTCACCCGCCCAGCAGGGCGACAACGGCAGGACACTGAATGCCAAACGCATTGGCAATCCGAGTTATTGTCAAATCTGGTGCCCAAGCGATCATCATGCGGCGGTTAGCTGCTGGTTTATTGGCTTGATGCCGTTGACGAAATCGACGCCCTGGATGACGTCGGCGAGATGAACGAAGCCGCGCAGCTTGCGCCAGCTT
>NZ_JAEPMO010000182.1 GCF_017643905.1 Marivita sp. | reverse complement strand
GAGCTTGCCGGTCTAGCTTCGCCGGGGCCGGAAGTGACGGCGTACACGCTGTCGCTGGAGGCGCCGGATGTGATGCAGGCGCAGGCGGCGAAGAATGCGCATCGGCCCTTGCTCAAGATCAAGCTGGGAACGCCCGACGATATGCCGCGACTTGAGGCGGTGCGGGCCGGCGCGGCAGACGCACGGATCATTGTCGATGCCAATGAGGGCTGGTCGGCAGAGGTTTATGCGGATCTGGCACCGCACCTCTTGCGGCTGGGTGTCGCGCTGGTGGAGCAGCCTTTGCCTGCAGGCGAAGACGATGCGCTCTTGGGCGTGGACCGCCCTGTGCCGCTCTGTGCCGACGAGAGCTGCCATGATCGGGCCTCCTTGCCCAAGCTCAAAGGCAAGTACGACATGGTGAACATCAAGCTCGACAAGACGGGTGGTTTGACCGAGGCGCTTGCGCTGCGAGATGCGGCGCGGGCCGCAGGGTATGACGTCATGGTGGGCTGCATGGTTGGATCATCCTTGGCGATGGCCCCGGCCGTGCTGGTGGCGCAGGGGGCGGCGATCACCGATCTGGATGGTCCGCTGCTGCTGGCCGAGGATCGGGACGTGCCGTTGATGTTCGACGAGGCAGGCGTGCACCCCTCGGATGCGTCGCTCTGGGGATAGGGTCTAGTCTGTGCGTCGGTCGATGCAGGCCGTGTTGCCATCTAGGCGCACATCGTAGACGTCCATCGCCTCGGGGTACTCGATCTCGATGCAGAGCGAAAACGAGCTTGCGGACGTCCTTGCGTAGCGGATGTCACTGGCAAAACCTGTCAGCCACGCCGGGTTGCGGGCGCAGGTCATCGGGTCGAGCGTTTCGGGCAGGTTGGCGCGGTCGATGTCGGGGCATTGGGACAGGTCATTGGCAAGCGTGCGCAGATCCGACAAGCGCCACCGATCGCGTTGTTCCATCTGTCCCTGTGCCGGGCCACCCACCAGCCAGAACGTCAGGCCAAGTGACAGGGTCGCAAGGCCGATCAAAACCCAACCTGCGGGAACAGGAATGCCGCCCGTTGGTAAACTGCGGGTTTCGCGGAAATATGCGAGAACCACCAAGGCGACACATGCGACCGTTGCCGATTTGACCAGAAAACGCAGGGTGATCTGACCGTCGAGCCAGCTGTAGATCAGGTAAAGCGCGTCTCCCAGAAGCGTGATCGTTGCCACAAGCATCGCCAGCGCGGAGAGCCAGCGGCGGACCGTTCCGTGACTGCGCGCCGGATCGGCGTCGGTGGCCTGTCGGTCTTTGCGGTCGAGTACGTAGAACACGGGAACAAAAACGATGAGCGCGGCCATGGACCAGCGCAGTCCGGACAGCCGCCCGTAAGTTTGGGACTCATCCGGTTCGGGCAGCCAGATGTTGATCTGTGCAAACAGCAGGGTAAGCGTGCTGCCGACAACCATCCCGAACACCACAAAGAGCAGGCTGTAGAACAACGCGTCGCGGGCGGCGGTGGACCTGATCGGGCGCGGGACGGCTCCGGCACCATCCTGATGCAGCCAGCCGGCAAGGGCGGCATCAATCTCGGTGTCGGTCCAGTCGGCATGTCGCAGCGTTTTGGCGATGTCGTCCTTTGACCGGCCCGATTGAAGGGCATCGCGGATATATTGGGAAAGCTCCGGGGGAATTTGCATGGATTGCCTGTGAATCTGATGTGCCAGCTATGGGACGGCGGCAGGGCCGCGCGGTCAATGATTATGTTTTGCCGCAGGTGGAGGAGGCAAAGGCGATTTTGGTCACAGTCAAGCTGCAGCGTTTTCTCGACTGCTTTTTCGGGCTGAAGTGATATGATGGCTGCCACGGTTTTCATCCAAGGGGGCAAGGCTGTGAGGGATCAGGACAACGACACCCGTTGGCTCAGTTGGACAGGTATGGAAACCCACATGATCTTCAATCTTGGGGTGGATTTGCCCGGATTTGCGTCTTTTCCATTGCTGGACACCGACCAGGGTCGTGCGCTCCTGCGAAAGCTTTACGGCGATCAGATCGCCGTCGCTCAGGAAACAGGATGTGGGGCCTGCCTTGAGAGTGTGACCTGGATGGCAAATGCAGATCGGGCGGCGGCTTTGGGATACGACGCGAAAGGTTTGAAACGCGTCAATCGGGATGCGATCGGATTTCTGAAAGAATTCGAGGCCGAGATCCCGCTGCGCGTCTCGGCGCAGATCGGCCCGCGTGGCGACGGATACGAGGCGGGGTCCATGACCGCAGAAGCAGCGCAGGCATATCATGCCCGCCAGATTGAGGTTTTGGCGGAGTCTGGCTGTGACATGATTTCGGCTTTCACCATCGGTTCGGTTGACGAGGCGATTGGCATGGTGCGCGCTGCAACGGCCGTGGGCGTTCCAATCACGATGGCGTTGACGGTTGAGACGGATGGGCGATTGCCCGATGGTACAGAATTGAACGAAGCCATCATGCGTATAGACGCTGCAACTACTGAAGGCGTGACCGGCTATCTGGTCAACTGCGCGCATCCCGACCATCTCGCACTAGAAACGGCTGGGACGCGGCTGAGTGGGCTGGTCGTCAATGCTTCGCGGCTCAGTCATGCTGAATTGGATGAGGCTGAGGCACTGGACGATGGCAATCCAGATGAGTTGGGTCAACAAATGGGTGCGTTGGCCAGAAAATACCCTCAGATGCGCGTTTTTGGCGGCTGTTGCGGCACAGATATGCGCCATCTTCGCGCGATTGGGCGGAGCGTGCACATCTGACGGCTTGACGATGCGCGCGTCGCACGCCATCCCACGTGCAGCAAAAGGAGACCGCCCATGACCCGCACCGTATATGTGAACGGAGAGTATCTACCCGAGGATGAGGCGAAGGTTTCGATCTTCGACCGCGCCTTTCTGATGGCGGATGGGGTTTATGAGGTGACATCGGTTCTGGGGGGCAAGCTGATCGACTTTGCCGGTCACGCAAAGCGGTTGGAGCGGTCTCTGAACGAGCTCGACATCAAGAAACCGGCGGTATTTGATGACTTGCTTGAGATTCACCGCGAACTGGTGCGGGTGAACGGGATCGAGGATGGTCTGGTCTATCTGCAGATCACGCGCGGCGCGCCGGGTGACCGGGATTTCGTCTTTCCGGACCCCGAAACGACCGAACCGACAGTGGTGCTGTTCACCCAGAACAAGCCCGGTCTGGCGGACAGCCCGGCGGCGAAGACGGGGATGAAGATCATCTCGATCGAAGACGTGCGCTGGGGGCGGCGGGACATCAAGACGGTGCAGCTTCTTTACCCTTCGATGGGCAAGATGATGGCGAAGAAAGCGGGTGCGGATGACGCGTGGATGGTGCAGGATGGGCATGTAACCGAGGGCACCTCGAACAACGCCTACATCATCAAGGGCAACACGATCATCACGCGGGCGCTGTCGAACGACATCCTGCACGGGATCACCCGCGCTGCCGTGCTGCGCTTTGCGCGAGAGGCGCAGATGCAGGTGGAAGAGCGCAACTTCACCATCAACGAGGCGAAAGAGGCGGATGAGGCGTTCATCACCTCGGCCTCGGCCTTTGTCATGCCGGTGATCGAGATCGACGGTGTGAGCCTGGGTGACGGGACGCCGGGCGCGCGGACCGCGCGTCTGCGCGAGATCTACCTTGAGGAAAGCCGCAAGGCCGCTGTCTGATCCATGGCAACGCCCGCGCGGGACAGCTATGATGTCGTGATCGTCGGCGGCGCTATCATGGGATCGGCTGTGGCGTGGTTCCTGACCGATCTGGGGTTTGACGGGCGTATTCTGGTCGTTGACCGGGATATGAGCTTTGAGAAGACGGCGACGGCGACCTCGACCTCTTGCATCCGGCAGCAATTCTCGACCGAACTCAACGTACGGATCAGCCAGTTCGGGGCGGAGTTCGTCACCCATCTGCGGGACTACATGGGGGGTGATCCGCGGGTGCCGCAGCTGGGTATCCGCAATTTCGGATATCTCTATCTCGCCGACACTGACGCCTTTGCCGACGACCTGCGCGCGCGAGCGGTCGTGCAGCAAGCGGCGGGTGCAGGGACGCGGCTCTTGTCGCGGGACCAGATTGCGCGGCTTTATCCGTTCTATGCGCTGGACGACATCGTTCTGGGGTCCATCAACACACGGGACGAAGGTTATTTCGACAGCATGGCGGTGTTCGAATGGCTGCGCAGGCAGGCGCAGGAGCGCGGTGTCGAGTATGTCGAGGCCGAGGTTGTCGGGATGAATGTGGCATGCAACCGGGTGCAGTCGGTCTCGCTGGGTGACGGGACGCGGGTTGCCTGTGGGCAGGTGGTCAACGCCGCCGGGCCACGCGCTGGGCATGTCGCGCGGATGGCGGGCCTTGACCTGCCGGTCGAGCCGCGCAAGCGTTATTCGTGGGTGTTCAAGGCAGAACAGCCGCTCGACCGCGATCTGCCGCTGACGATTGATCCCTCGGGCCTGCATGTGCGGGAAAACGGCGGTGGCACGTATCAGGCGGGGGGGCATTTCGGCGATGACCCGGCGGTCGCGTTTGACGATTTCGCAATGGATCACGGGCTGTGGGAGGCCGAGGTCTGGCCGCTCTTGGCTGCGCGCATTCCGCAGTTCGAAGCGATCAGGCTGACCCACAGTTGGGTGGGGCATTACGAGATGAATACCTTTGACCATAACGCGGTTTTGGGGCCGCATCCGGAGCTGGGCAACTACCTGTTCATAAACGGGTTTTCTGGTCATGGTTTGCAGCAGGCCCCGGCGATGGGGCGGGGGCTGTCCGAATGGATCTGCGATGGCGGGTACCAGTCGCTAGACCTGACCGAGTTCCACTATGACCGATTGCTGAGCGGGACACCCAAGGTCGAAAAAGCGGTGATCTAGACGGGTTCGACTTCGAGCCAGACGCCACCTTCGGGGCGCAGGGTGATGATCATCACCGGGGTGGGGTCGACGCCCTTAACCGATTTGAAACGGAATCGCCCTAGCAAGGTGGCAAGGATGATCACCGCCTCCTGCAGGGCAAAGCTGGCACCGATGCAGATGCGGGGACCGTCCCCAAAGGGCAGATAGGCGTATCGGTCGGGCTTTGCGCCACCCGCCCAGCGGTCGGGGTCGAACCTGTCGGGGTCGGTCCACAGAAGGTGTGACCGGTGCAGCGCGTAGATCGGGATGATCACGGTGTCGCCGGGATTGATCGGCGTGCCGCACAGAGTGTCCTTCGCCATCGCGGTGCGCGAGATGATGGCGGCGGGCGGATAAAGGCGCAGCGCCTCGTCAATGATCTGCCGGGTATAGGGCAGGTTGGGCAGGTCACGGGCTGTGGCGGCGCGGCCTTGCAGAACCGATTGCGCCTCGGCGCGGGCGCGGTCCTGCACATCAGGAGCAAAGGCGCAAAGATAGAAGGACCAGGCCAGCGTGAGGGCGGTGGTCTCATGCCCGGCAACGATGAAGGTCAGAAGGTTGTCGCGGATCTCTTCCGTGGTCATGCGGCGGCCGGATTTTGGGTCCTCAGCGCTCAGAAGAAGGTCGAGCAGATCGGGCGTGTCACGGCTGCTGTCAGCTTCGCGAGCATCGATCACGCTGTCAGCGGCGGCTTTCATGTCGCCCATGCCGTTGGTGGCCAAGTTGCGTCCGGGACGCGGGATCCAGTCGGGCAGGCCGAGCACGTCGAAGAGCGAGACCTTGCCCGCGTCAGAGATGTAGAGGTCGATGGCTTTGTGCACGGCCGCGCGGTCGAAACCGCTGTCGCCGGAAAAGGTGACGTCGGAGATCACGTCGAAGGTCGCGGTGATCATCTCGTCCAGCATGTTTACGGCGCGTTTGCCTGCTTGTGCGATCCGGTCAGCCGACCGTTCGGCGGCGCGGGTCATCACGGGGGCCAGTGCGGCGACATTGCGATGCGAAAATGCTGGGGCAGCGGTACGACGCTGCCAGCGCCAATGCTTGCCCTCGGCGATGAACAGCGACTCGCCGATGGCGGGGCGCAGCAGGTTCTTGGTCACCCGTGATTTGGGGTAGTGATCCACCGCTTCGAGCAGGACATGGCGGATGCCGTCGGGATCGGTCAGCATGTGCCAAGGCGTTCCGGTCCTGCCCGAGACAATGGGTTGCCGGGTCGACATTTCGGGGATGATCGTCAGCAGGTTCTGCCGCGACGCCTGCCAGCTTTGAAGCAGGTTGAGCGGTTCGCGCACCAAAGCAGCCCGCACCGGATATGCGGCAGGAATGGAGGGGCTGTCGGGTGTTGATACGCTGGCCATCTCATCAAGAAGTTAGGTCGCGATACGTGCAATGCCAATGGCGTTGCGTTGCGCCGCCTGCAGCGCTGCGATAGAGAGGTTGGGATGATGATCCGGGGGGACGCGATGCGCCACTTTCTTGTTGCTTTGCCACTGCTTCTGGCGCTTGCCGCATGTGGCAGTTCCACCCGCGATCTCGAGCAGCCGACAGAGCCTTTGGGCGATTTTCGTATCGGTCACATCGGGGTTGTGGCGCCCAATCTGCAAAAGCTTCTCGTGTCGCGGGATGCAACCGAAGACGAGTGGATCGCCGCTGTCACCAAGGCGCTGGGCGACCGGTTCAGCCGCTTCGAGGGTGACAAGTATTATCACCTCGGTGTCAGTGTCGAAGCTTATTCCCTGCCGCCGCCCATCATTCCGGGAAAATCGGCGCTGGCGCTGAACGTCACCCTTTGGGATGACGCTGCACGTGCCAAGATGAATCCTGAGCCAAAGCAAATTCAGATCATCAAGGTATTCGAGTCCCGGATTTCCAAGAACCGGGAAGAACAGCTGACCGGCCTAGCCGAAGAGGCTGCCCGCTATGTCGAAGTCTGGCTGCGCGAAATGCAGGAAAGCGACGGCTGGTTCACCAGAGCGGCTGAGGCAAGTCTTTCGGCGGCACCCGAGGTGTCCGGGACAGAGCTTCCGGCTGCGGCTTCGGATGGAGCGGGACTTTCGGCAACGCGCTGATCGGGACGGTCCGGAATACCCCTTGAACGCGCCACGGTTCTTGGTGCGTTTGGGCTTGATTTTCCGGTTTTCTGCGCATAGATGGCCCGCGATGAAAACCGGGTCGGGTGGACCCCCCAATTCACGAGGCGTCTGAAGAGATGGGCAAGGAAAAGTTTGAGCGCGGCAAGCCGCACTGCAACATTGGCACGATTGGTCACGTTGACCACGGCAAGACGACGCTGACGGCGGCGATCACGAAGTACTTTGGTGACTTCAAGGCGTATGACCAGATTGACGGTGCGCCGGAAGAGAAGGCCCGTGGTATCACGATCTCGACCGCACACGTGGAATACGAGACCGACGCACGTCACTACGCACACGTCGACTGCCCCGGCCACGCCGACTACGTGAAGAACATGATCACCGGTGCTGCCCAGATGGACGGCGCGATCCTGGTTGTGAACGCAGCTGACGGCCCGATGCCGCAGACCCGCGAGCACATCCTG
>NZ_JAEPMO010000115.1 GCF_017643905.1 Marivita sp. | reverse complement strand
GGCGGTGCGATGTGCGGACGCTGCATGAAGACCTGCCCATGGAACCTCGAAGGCTTGTTCGCTGAAAAGCCGTTCCGCTGGGCGGCGATGAATGTGCCCAAAGCAGCACCCTTGCTCGCCAAGCTGGACGATGCCGCAGGACGCGGTGGCCTGAACCCTGTCAAGAAATGGTGGTGGGACCTGGAGTTACAGGCAAACGGCAGCTACGCGCCCACCAACCACCCGGTCAACTCCCGCGACCTGCAAAAGGACCTCGACCTGAAATACGAGGACCAGACGCTCGCCGTCTACCCCGCGCCGCTGGCACCCCATCCCTACCCCTACCCCGATCCGATGGACCGGGAAGCCGGGATCGAGGCCTATACCAAGATGGTCAGCGCGGACGAGCACAAGGCGCGGCTGGCCAAAGGCGACACATCCCATTTGCACCGTCGCAAGGACACCACCGAAAGCCCGGTGGTGCCTGTGGTGGTAAGCAAGGTCGAGAAAATGTCGCCGACAGTCACCAAATACGAATTCCGCCATGTCGACGGGCAAGACCTGCCCGAATGGACGGCAGGCGGGCATCTTGATCTCGTCGTGGCACCGGAGTTCCTGCGCCAATACTCCATGTCCGGTGATCCGGCGGATCGGTCGGTCTATCAGATCGGCGTCCTGCGCGAGGAACAGGGGCGTGGCGGGTCGGCGCTCTTGCATCGCATCTTTGCCGAAGGGCGGCGGGTCTTCGTGTCGAAACCCATCAACCATTTTCCGCTGGTCGAGGACGCGACATTCACATGGCTCATGGGCGGCGGGATCGGCGTCACCCCGATGATTGCCATGGCGCACCGCCTGCACGCGCTGGGGCGGCCCTTTGCCCTGCATTACTCGCTGAAAACCCGCGCCGAGGCCGGATATCTGGACGATCTGGCCAATATGCCTTGGGCCGACAAGGTACACATTCATGTCAGCAACGAAGGCACCCGCGCCGATCTGGATGCGCTGCTTCCAGACTACATGGGCGGCCAGCATATCTACACCTGCGGGCCTGACCTTTACATGAACGCCGTCATGGAAGCCGCTGAACGCAAGGGATTTCCAGACGACGCAAAACATCTCGAATATTTCGCCGTTCCCGAACTTCCCGAGTACGAAAACCACCCCTTCACGCTCACCCTCAGCGATGGACGCAGCTTCAACGTACCGGCAGATCAGACGGCGACGGATGTTCTCAACGCCAATGGCGTGGCGGTGGACGTGAAATGTTCGGACGGGATTTGCGGGGTGTGCAAGGCGCGGGTTCTGTCGGGCGCGGTCGAGCACCGGGATTTCGTGCTGTCCAAGGCGCAACGGCAGGACAAGATCATCCTCTGCCAGTCGCGCGCGGCCGAGCCGGATGGAGAGATCACGATCGAATTGTAAGCGGCTGAAATCCTTAAAAGGATTTCAGCAGAATTTTCGACGAAATTGGCTGCGCGGTCCACCAAAGAACCGCGCAGCCGGACAGCTTTAGCTGTCGGCTTCCGGCATCAGCCCTTCGGTCTGTGCCACCGCCAGTTCATCGGCATTGATGAGACCGTCCCCATCGGCATCCACCGCCATGAACGTGTCCGTTGTGACTTCGGGCAGGATCGCCTGCACCTCTTCCAGAGACAGCATCCCATCCTGATTGGTATCTGCGGCCATATAGTCGGCGGCAAAGGCGGCCACCGGCAGCGTGATCAGGCTTGCAGCGATCAGTCGGGTCAATGTCAGTGTCATGTTGGTCTCCCATTCGGTCCTGTTGACGAAGCACCGCGTCTTGCGGCCTTCACGAGGTATGAGCGCGAAACCCGTCCTCGCGTCCCGTCCACCGGGGACGATGGCGCAGACCTGCCCAAATCCGCCCATGCGCTGCGCAATCCGCCGCGCAAAACAGGCCGCGTTTCGCCATCGGCGGAAACCCCCGGGATGGTCGGGGGTTTTCCCGCCGCCATACTACGCGCCATGGACACAACACATCTTTCCCGCCTGCGCGCCCGCGCCCGCCGCCTGACGCGCAGCCCGCAGGATGCCGAAGACCTCTGCCACGAGGTCTGTCTGGCGTTTCTGGAACAAGAAGCCCTAGGCGCGCGGATCGCGCGCCCCTTGCCCTATATGATGACCGCGCTGCGCCATGCCGCCGTGGCGCGGTCGCGGCGGCTGGCGCGCGAAGCGCCGCTGGACGAAGGCGCTGAACCCCAGGTAGGTGACGCGGCGCTGGCCTGTCTCTGTTCCGAGGTGCTGGCGCATCTGGATCACCTGCCCGCCCCGGACCGCGCCTTGTTGCGGCGCGTGGCGTTCGAGGGGGTCACGCCCTCTGAACTGGCCGAGGAGATGGACGTGCCCGTGGGGACAATCATGTCCCGGCTCGCCCGCGCCCGTGCGCGCCTGCGGGAGGTCGCGGGGATTGCGTCGGTGTTTTGATCTTTCGCCCGACGGCACGTCGGGCGGCCCCCGACCGCCCCCACGGGCGGGGGCTACACACCCACCCGCGGTCGGGGTCAGCCCTTTGCGTTCAATAACAAAAAAAGGGGGCCGCAGAGGCCCCCTTTGAAGTTTCGCTCGTCAAGCTCTCAAGTTGTACACCGCTCGGAATAATCTTGCCTGCGGCCCGACGCGCGTCAGAGGCGGGCGCACCCGCCTCGTGACTGGTTAAGGCTTAGCTGCAGCCCGATGTTGCGCCACAGGTGTTGCACTTCATGCAGGTGCCGTTGCGCACCAGCGTGTAGTTGCCGCAATCGCCGCAGGCCTCGCCTTCGTAGCCCTGCATCTTGGCCCGTGTGACCGCCGTCATGGCTGGCACCGACGTGCTCGCCTTGGCAGTTGCCACCGCTGTTGCCACGCCGCCGGTTTCAGGCACCAGCGTGTTGAGCGCGGCGACCGCATCGACGCCACCACCAAAGGCCACGGCCCCGGTCTGGCCGCCCTGCAGCACGATCAGTTCCTGCGGCAGGCGCTTGCGCAGGTAGCCGGTGGAGCTGATCTGCTTGAGCACTTCGAGCGAGCGGGAGGCCGCGGTCTCGGAGAGTTCCTTGACGTTGGACACGCCCTCTTCCTCGCCCCGGCCCAGATCGTCGAAGGTGGCGCCTTCGGGTTTCACATGCGCCAGATCGGTACGGTCCAGATAGCTGACAGCGAGTTCGCGGAAGATGTAGTCGAGGATCGAGGTCGCGTTCTTGATGCTGTCATTGCCCTGCACCATGCCCGCCGGTTCGAACTTGGTGAACGTGAAGGCATCCACGAACTCTTCCAGTGGCACGCCATACTGAAGACCAACCGACACCGCGATGGCGAAGTTGTTCATCATCGCGCGGAAGCCGGCACCTTCCTTGTGCATGTCGATGAAGATCTCGCCAAGGCTGCCGTCCTGATATTCGCCAGTGCGCAGATAGACCTTATGACCGCCGACAACCGCCTTCTGGGTATAGCCCTTGCGGCGCTCCGGCATCTTTTCGCGGTGCGACTTCTGGATTTCCTTGATGATCACCTTCTCGACGATCTTCTCGGCCAGCACCTGCGCCTTTTCGGGCATGGAGCCGGATTCGAGGATCTCCGCCGCTTCCTCATCATCTTCGACCAGTGCCGCCGCCAGCGGTTGGGACAGCTTGGAGCCGTCGCGGTAGAGCGCGTTGGCCTTGGTGCCCAACGACCAGCTCAACTCGTAGGCCTTCTGGCAGTCCTCGATGGTGGCGTCATTCGGCATGTTGATCGTTTTGGAGATCGCGCCCGAGATGAAGGACTGCGCTGCCGCCATCATCGTGATGTGGCTTTCCACCGACAGGAAGCGCTTGCCCTTCTTGCCGCAGGGGTTGGCGCAGTCGAAGACCGGGTAGTGTTCCACCTTCAGGTGCGGCGCGCCTTCCAGCGTCATCGTCCCGCAGACGTGATCATTGGCCGCGTCGATGTCCGACTTGGTGAAGCCAAGGTGACGCAGCAGGTCGAAGGTCGGGTCGTTCAGTTTGTCCGCCGGGATGCCGAGCACTTCGCGGCAGAACTCTTCGCCCAGCGTCCACTGGTTGAACACAAACCGGATGTCAAAAGCCGAGGCCAGCGCCTTGTCCACTTTCGCAAGCTGCGCCTGGCCGAACCCGTGACCTGCGAGCGAGGTGTGGTTGATGCCCGGCGCGTTGCCGATGGTGCCGTGACCGACAGCATAGGACACGATCTCTTCGATCTGCGCGCTGCCATAACCCAGCTTTTCAAGGGCAGCGGGGACGGACTGGTTGATGATCTTGAAGTACCCACCACCGGCAAGCTTCTTGAACTTCACCAGCGCAAAGTCAGGCTCGATCCCCGTGGTGTCGCAATCCATGACCAGACCGATGGTGCCTGTAGGTGCGATCACGGTGGACTGCGCGTTGCGGTAGCCGTGTTTTTCACCAAGGCGCAGCGCCTCGTCCCAGCTTGCCATCGCCAGATCAACAAGTCGGCTGTCCGGGCAGTTGGCGTGGTCCAGCGGAACCGGCTTGACCGACAGGCCTTCATACCCATCCGTCGCGCCATAGGCGGCGTTGCGGTGGTTGCGGATCACGCGGAGCATATGATCGGCGTTCTTCTTGTAGCCGGGGAATGCGCCCAACTCGCCAGCGATCTCGGCCGAGGTGGCATAAGACACGCCAGTCATGATCGCGGTCAGCGCACCACACAACGCGCGGCCTTCATCCGAGTCGTAGCTGAAGCCAAGGTTCATCAGCAGGCCACCGATATTGGCGTAACCCAGACCCAGCGTGCGGAAGTCAAAGGAGCGCTGTGCGATTTCCTTGGACGGGAACTGCGCCATCATCACCGAGATTTCCAGCGTCAGCGTCCAAAGACGTGTGGCGTGCATGTAATCTTCGGACTGGAACTCACCGTCCTTGAGGAAGGTCAGCAGGTTCATCGACGCAAGGTTACACGCGGTGTCGTCAAGGAACATGTATTCCGAGCACGGGTTGGAGCCGCGAATCTCGCCATCCGCCGGGCACGTGTGCCATTCGTTGACGGTGTCGTGGAACTGGATGCCCGGATCGGCGCAGGCCCATGCGGCGTGGCCGACATCTTCCCAAAGGTCGCGCGCCTTGATCGTTTTGGCGACGCTGCCATCGGTCCGACGGATCAGTTCCCAATCGGCATCGTCTTTGACGGCCTGAAGGAACGCGTTGGTAACGCGGATCGAGTTGTTCGAGTTCTGGCCCGACACGGATGCATAGGCCTCAGAGTCCCAATCGGTGTCATAGGTCGGGAATTCGATCGACGCATAACCCTGCCGCGCATAATCCAGCACGCGCTTGATATAGGTCTCGGGGATCATGACGTTCTTCGCTGCGCGAATTGCGTCCTTCAAGGCATTGTTTTTCTTTGGATCGTAGGCGTCTTCTTCAAGACCATCCCAAGCACCGATTGCCTTGAAGATCGCGTTGAGCATCTTCTCGTGCATCTTCGATCCAGCGACGATGCTTGCGACCTTCTGCTCTTCCTTGACCTTCCAGTTGATGAATTCCTCGATATCCGGGTGGTCGGCATCGCAGATCACCATCTTGGCCGCGCGACGCGTGGTGCCGCCCGACTTGATGGCACCCGCCGCACGGTCACCGATCTTGAGGAAGCCCATGAGACCCGAGGACTTGCCACCACCCGACAGCGGCTCGTTTGCCGCGCGGAGCGAGGAGAAGTTGGTACCGGTGCCGGAGCCATACTTGAACAGGCGCGCTTCGCGGACCCAGAGGTCCATGATACCGCCATCACCCACCAGATCGTCTGCCACGGACTGAATGAAGCACGCATGGGGCTGCGGGTGCTCATAAGCCGATGAGGATTTGGTCAGTTCGCCTGTCTTGTAGTCGACATAGAAGTGGCCTTGGCTGGGGCCGTCGATGCCATAGGCCCAGTGCAGACCGGTGTTGAACCACTGGGGGCTGTTCGGTGCCGCCTTTTGTGTGGCCAGCATGAAGCGCATTTCATCGTAATAAGCCTGCGCATCTTCTTCGGTCGTGAAGTAGCCGCCCTTCCAGCCCCAATAGGCCCAGGCGCCCGCCAGACGGTCGAACACCTGCTTGGACGAAGTCTCGCCCGTGCGCGGTGTGTCGTCGCTTTCGGGAACCGACCGCCACAGGAAGCTGGGAACGTCCTTTTCCTTGACCTTCTTCAGGGCAACGGGAACGCCCGCCTTGCGGAAATACTTCTGTGCGATGACATCACTGGCGACCTGGCTCCAGCTGTTTGGAACCTCAACATTGTCGAGCTTGAAAACCACGGAGCCGTCAGGGTTCCGAATTTCCGAGGTGGTCGAGACGAACTCGAGCCCCGCATATGCATCCTGCCCAGACGTGGTAAACTTTCTTTCGATTTTCATCGCACCGGTCTCTTTTCTCTGTGTGTACCCCATGGCCCTGCTGAGGCCGCGATTGGCACGAGTTTTCCGGTCCTGCGCGTGGTCCGCGCAGGCAAAGCGCCTCAAAAGCTGTTAACCGGTGTTCCCGTCCCTGTTGTCGGCCCAGACACTATATGTTGTGGTTGATCGAACCGACCCGCACAAACTGGCGGATATTTCACAGAGTCGTCAACACGTTTTTTACTCTTTTCGGCATAGATTTTGGGTTGACCCGCGCAGAAGACACAACCCGTAGCGATTCAACTGTGGATCACCCGTGTATAGGCCTGTGGATAAGTCGGCAGGCAAAAAGTCAATGCCACCAGAAAGTTATCCACAGGCATTTAGAATAGAGTTCAACCAACTTTCGAGACAGGTGACATACGACAGAGCACCGGGTTTCGAATCTGTTGGGACCGGCGCTGTGGCAGAGATCCCACGCACACGATGCAGAGTGTGACAGACGATCTTTGAGGCCCATCGAATGTGCCTGCGCGTCATATTTGCTGAATGTGAGAAGTGGTCGGGACGGCAAGATTCGAACTTGCGACCTACGGTACCCAAAACCGTCGCGCTACCAGACTGCGCTACGCCCCGACTGAGGCGTCGTTTACCGACCAACGCCGGAATTGGAAAGCGGTTTTTTCCTTTGATCCGTCAGGACGCACAGGCCCAGACGGCAGTGTCCGCGGTAATCGCCGGATGTCGCATCTCTGTACCTTCGTCGATGCCCAAACGATCAGCCATACCGCCATTGATCTCGAGAACGAACTGGATGTCCCGCCCACCTGGAATGCTTGTCAGATCCACCGGGATCGCATTCTCATGCACCCGCTGAACGACACCGTCACCATCTGCAAAGATCATATCAAGCGGGATCAGAGTGTTCTTCATCCAGAACGAGACTGTCTGTTCACGATCATACACAAACAGCATGCCGCTCATGGTCGGCATCTCTTCTACGAACATCAAGCCTTGGCTTCGAAGGTCAGGCGTGTCGGCCACATCGACGGAGAAACGGGCATTGCCCCAATCGCCCCGCAGGTAGACGACATCCTCGCGACACGGCGCTTCGGCCGCTACAAGCGGCGAGGCGACTAATGTGAGAACGACGCTTAGGACAGACCACTTTCCCATGGGAGCACCTCGACCGCCATCCGCCCGCGGCTGCTCTCGATGGAGCGCAGCGCAAGCGCTTCTCCCGGGAACAAATCCGAAAGACCGCAACGGCGCAAGACTTCCACATGGATAAAGATGTCTTCGGAGCGACCAAAGACATTGGCAAAGCCAAACCCTTTTGCCTTGTCGAACCACTTGACCCGCGCCGGTTCAAGCGGAGCAGCGGCGATATCTTCCGCCGAGACGCCTGTGAAATCCTCCAGAGGTGCAACTCCGGACTGCACCGGCGGCGTGATGCTCAAGACTTCGACCGCCTGAAGCCCCCGAGTCGTGCTCTGAACAACCACCTCGATCCGCGCGCCATCCGCGACAGACCCCTGCCCGTAGTTTCGAAGCACATTAGCGTGCAGCAGAATATCTGGCCCGCCCTGATCCGAGACCAGGAAACCGAAACCTTTGGCTGGGTCAAACCACTTTACGTGTCCAGCGATACGTGAGTCAGGTTGTTGTGACTGTTCCACGATTTTTTCCAACATCAAAAAACCCACCACCGTTTGCGGTGCCCCAACCTTAATTGCAAGTATAGGGAATAAAAGAGGAATTTCACCCCCGCAATTCACGTGACGTGAATGTCAAGGATTTAACCGACTGATTTCCCAAGTTATTTTTTTGTTAGCTTTCACCCACCGGAACCGATCATGCAGTCTGAAAGCACCATCGGCCCAGAATTCGATCTCAGTCGGCTGAATCCGAAATCCTCCCCAGAAAGGTGGACGTGCCGGAGTCGGACCCAACTTTGCCGTCAGCTTGGCAACTTCTGCCATCAATTCAGTCCGCGATCCGAGTGGCCGCGACTGTTGCGACGCCCAAGCGCCAAGACGACTTTTCAGCGATCTCGACGCATAATAAGCATCCGCTTTTTCACCCTCCTCGCGGGTGACGGTCCCGCGCACGCGGATCTGACGATGCAGCGATTTCCAATGCAGGACGAAGGCCGCCTTTCCCGAGGCAGCAATCTCTTGCCCCTTGCGGCTTTCGTAGTTCGTGTAAAACACGAAAGCATCCGCTTCGATTTCCTTGAGCAGCACCATCCGGACGTTGGGCATGCCGTCGGCATCCACCGTCGATAGGGCTATCGCGTTCGGATCGCTGATCTCCGAAGCTTCTGCTTCCGCAAGCCAACGCCGTGCGATCTCGAAAGGATCATCACCTGCAAAGATTCCCGTACGATCACTCATCGCAACCTCCAATTGAGTGCGGCGCGTATATGAGATTGCCAAGGCTTGTCCACAGCAGATTCGTATCAACACAAACCCAGCGGCGAAGTCCCGCCATTCACAGCCTTGCCCGGCAGTCATCCATCGCCTAAACGATGGGCACACCGAACAACAAAGGGCGTGGCACCATGAAAAGCGAAATTATGGCCGGAAAGCGCGGGCTTATCATGGGCCTCGCCAACGACAAATCGATTGCGTGGGGCATCGCACGGGCGCTTGGCGACGCGGGAGCCGAACTGGCCTTTTCCTATCAGGGCGATGCGCTGAAAAAACGCGTCGATCCGTTGGCCGCGCAACTGGGATCGGACATCGTTCTGCCTTGCGACGTCAGTGACGCGGCATCAATCGATTCGCTGTTCGAAAGCCTCAAGCAGCGTTGGGACAGTCTCGACTTCGTGGTGCATGCCATCGGCTTTTCTGACAAGAACGAATTGCGCGGACGCTATGTAGACACAAGCCGTGACAATTTCATGATGACCATGGACATCTCGGTCTATTCCTTCACCGCCGTGATGCAACGTGCTGAAAAGATGATGACCAACGGCGGCTCGGCCCTGACCATGACCTATTATGGCGCAGAACGGATCATGCCGCATTACAACGTGATGGGTGTGGCCAAAGCAGCGCTGGAATCCTCGGTGCGCTACCTTGCCGAGGACCTTGGCAAGGACGGCATCCGCGTCAATGCGATCAGCGCCGGTCCGATCAAGACGCTGGCCGCTTCGGGCATCGGTGATTTCCGCTACATCATGAAGTGGAACGAATACAATTCGCCGCTCCGCCGCAATGTGACCATCGAGGATGTCGGCAAATCGGCACTTTACCTGCTGTCCGACCTCGGCTCTGGTGTGACGGGTGAAACGCATCACGTCGATGCCGGCTATCACGTGGTCGGCATGAAGGCGGTCGATGCACCGGATATGAGCAAGGAATAACCCCAGATGACCACAGCGCAGTTCATCGCGTTCAACCTGACACTGCTGGCCGCCATGGCCGCGCCGGGGCCGGCTCTGCTTTATGCACTGCGACAGTCGGTAGCAGGCGGGTTCTGGACCGGTGTCGCCACGGGGGCCGGACTTGGTCTGATGGCCGCGCTCTGGACCGGAGCAGCTTTGCTCGGCCTCAATGCGGTGTTCGCCATTGTCCCGTGGGCCTATATTGCGCTCAAGACAGCTGGTGCGCTCTATCTCATCTGGATTGCCGTACAACTCTGGCGCAGCGCCAACCAACCCGTCTCGGACAGCGCGAATCCCGGCGCGCGCGCTTTCCTCGGCGGAGTGCTGGTCAACTTGGCCAATCCGAAATCGGTCCTGTTCGCCGGCGCAGTTCTGGTGGTGATCTTCCCACCCGATCTGAGCCTTTGGGCCAAAGCGCTGATCGTCGCCAATCACTTCATCGTCGAACTTGTTATCTACACCCTCTTCGCCGCCTGCCTGTCCAGCGCCCCTGCCCGCGCAGGATATATGCGGCTGAAACCGATCATCGACCGCACGGCCGCCGTGATCCTCGGCGCGCTTGGCCTGCGCCTGCTGTTCGGCCGCTGATCCAATAAAGGAGCCCGCCATGACCGATCGCCTGCCCCATGAAAAAGGATTCCACGTCAGCTGGGATCAGTTGCACCGCGATGCCCGTGCCTTGGCATGGCGGCTTCAGGGCGAAGGCCCCGACGAAGGCGGCTGGCGCGCGGTTGTCGCCATCACCCGCGGCGGCATGGCGCCTGCGATGATTGTCGCCCGCGAACTCGACATCCGCATGGTCGATACGATCAGCGTCAAGAGCTATAACCACCAGACACAGGCGGAACCCAAGGTCATCAAGTCCCCGGACATGTCCGTGGTCGGTGATGGCACCGGCGTGCTGGTGGTGGACGATCTGGTCGACACCGGCAAAACGCTCGAAGTGGTGCGCAGACACATGCCCAAAGCCCATATCGCCACGGTCTATGCCAAACCGATGGGCCGCCCGCAGGTCAACACCTTCATCACCGAGGTGAGCCAGGACACCTGGATCTTCTTCCCGTGGGACATGGCGCTGCAATATGTCGAACCCTATCGCGGCAAGGACTGACCGGGCTTCTCTGGTTCGAAAATACTTCGGGGGAGTCCGCCAATGGCGGACGGGGGCAGCGCCCCCCAAAAACTGAACAAACCAGCGCGCCGCAGGCGCACAATGTGGAAAGACACGCATGACGTCACGCACCCAGACCACATTCGCCCCACCGGTGATGGAGGCTCGTCGCTGGCTTGACGGCGTGACGTTCCCCGACAATCAACCACTCATCAATGTCAGCCAGGCCGCGCCGGTCGAACCTCCACCTGCACCCCTGCGCGCCGCCATGGCCGAAGCGCTTGAACTGCCCGAGACGCATCTCTACGGCCCGGTGCTCGGCCTTCCCGCCCTGCGCCAGGAACTGGCTGCACAGTGGTCAGCGCATTACCAGGGCACAGCACGCCCAGATCAGGTCGCGATCACGTCGGGTTGCAATCAGGCCTTTGCCGCCATCATCACGGCACTTTGCACCGAAGGGGATGAGGTTCTCCTGCCAACCCCCTGGTACTTCAACCACAAAATGTGGCTCGACATGTCGGGTGTGACCGCTGTGGCGTTGCCCACCGGCGCCGATCTGATCCCCGATGCCGAGGCCGCCCGCGCGCTGATCACGCCGCGGACCCGGGCAATTTCGCTGGTGACACCGAACAATCCCGGCGGTGTCGAATACCCGGCAGAGACACTCTCCGCATTCTTCGCCCTCGCCCGCGAGACCGGCATCAGGCTGATCGTTGATGAAACCTACCGCGATTTCGACAGCCGCTCAAACCCACCGCACAGCCTGCTCTCGGAGCCGAACTGGGACGAGACACTGATCCAGCTCTACTCCTTCTCCAAGGCTTACCGCCTCACGGGCCACCGCGTCGGAGCCGTCATTGCAGAGCCCAAACTTCTGGAAGAGGTCGAGAAATTCCTCGACACCGTCGCCATCTGCCCGTCCCAACTGGGCCAGCGCGCCGCCCTCTGGGGTCTGCAGAACCTCCGCGACTGGCTTGCGGGCGAACGCGAGGAAATCCTCGACCGTCGTGCGGTGATCCACGACCACATGCCGCTGATCGAAGCCAAAGGCTGGCGGCTCATGGGCTGCGGTGCCTATTTCGCGTATCTTGAACATCCCTTCGCCGAAAGCAGCGCCACACTGGCCCCGAAACTGGTGCAAGAAATCGGCGTGCTCGCCCTGCCCGGCACCATGTTCATGCCCGACACCGATCCCTCTGGCGCACGCCAGTTCCGCGTCGCCTTCGCCAATGTCGACCGGGCCGGGATCGAGGCGCTCTTCACCCGTCTGGCCAGCCTCGACTGGCCCCTTGCGACCCCTGTCCCCGCCGCGTAGACACGTCGCACGAATTCGCACTCAAGCAAGGGGCACACCTGCATGGCCATGGGCAAAGGCAAGCTGTCGAAGACCTTCATCTGGATTTTGATGGGGCTTCTCATCGTCGGCCTCGCAGGCTTTGGCGCAACCAGCCTGTCCGGCTCTGCCCGCAGCGTTGCCACCGTCGGCGAAAAGGAAGTGTCCACCGACGCCTACCTGCGCAGCCTGCGGACCGAAATCAATGCCTTTGCCGCCCAAGCCGGTCGCGCCGTTCCGATGTCCGAAGCGCAGATGCTCGGGATCGACCGTCAGGTTCTGGCCCAGCTTGTCACGGCACGTGGTCTCGACAACGAAGACGCCCGCATCGGCATTTCTGTCGGTGACGACGTGGTCGCAGACCAGTTGCTGCAAGTGCCGTCGTTCCAAAGCGCCGATGGCAGCTTCAACCGCGAAGCCTACAGCTTTGCCCTGCGCAATCAGGGCCTTTCGGAATCCGAGTTCGAAGAGCAGTTGCGCGACGACACGTCCCGTACGATCCTGCAAAGCGCGCTGATTGACGGCAACACATTGCCCGACACATATATCGACACTCTGCTGTCCTATACCGGCGAAACCCGCGACTTCACCTGGGCGCGCCTCACCGGATCGAACCTGCAAACCGGCCTGCCAGAGCCGTCCGAGGCCGATCTGCAAGCCTATTACGATGAAAACATCGCCAATTACACCCTGCCGGAACTGCGTGACATCACCTATGCGTGGATCACACCCGAAATGATCGTTGACACGGTGGAAGTGGACGAAGACGCGCTCCGCGCCTCCTACGAGGAACGGTTCGACGAATTCAACCTGCCCGAACGCCGCCTTGTCGAACGGCTGGTCTTCAGCACCGAGGACGCCGCAACAGAGGCCTTGAACCGTCTCGGCGACGATTTCACCTTCGAGGATCTGGTGGCCGAACGCGGCCTTGCAATGGCGGATGTCGATTTGGGCGATGTCACACGCGACACGCTGGATGGTGCGGCAGATGGTGTCTTTTCCGCCGAGACCGGCGAGGTTGTCGGGCCTCTCCAGTCCAACCTCGGCCCGGCGCTTTTCCGCGTCAATGCGGTGCTCGACGCTCAGACCACCTCGTTCGAGGACGCCCGCCCCGATCTACGCGGCGAACTGGCGCTCGACCGGGCCCGCCGCGTGATTGAAACACTCGCACAGACCATCGACGATGAACTCGCAGCTGGGGCAACGCTCGAAGAGGTTGCAAGCACCACCAAAGCCGAACTGGGACAGATCGAATGGTTCCCTGGGGCCGATGGCGAAATCGCAGCCTATGACGCCTTCCGCGAAGCTGCCGGACAACTGAACGAAGGCGATTTCCCCGAAGTGATCCAGCTTGGTGACGGTGGTGTCTTTGCCATGCGCCTTAATCGCATCCAGCCGCCCGCGCCGCAGCCCATCGAAGACGTGATCGATCAGGTCCGTCAGGGGTGGGACATTCGCGAACAGACCGCACAGTTGATGGCACAAGCCGAGGGACTGGCCGCGTCGCTTGCCAATGGCACCAGCTTTGAAGACTTGAGCCTTGCGCCGCAAACCGAAACCGGACTGGGCCGCAATGCGCAGATCGCCGACCTGCCTGCAGGCCTGCTGACCGCTGTGTTCGAAATGGGCGTCGGCGACACCCGCGGCGTGTCGGGCATCGGCGAAGTGATCCTGCTGAAACTTGACACGATCACCCCGGTCGACCGCAGTGATGGCGACATCGAAATGCTGGCACAGGCCCTGCGAAATCAGGCCTCCAACAGCATCGCCGAAGACCTTTTCCGCGCCTTTGCCACCGACGTTCAAAGCCGCGCCGGGGTCGAAATCAATCAACCCGCGATCAACGCGGTCCACGCCTTGATCCAGTAGTACAGATGGCCACCCTGACCCCAGATTTCGACAGCTTCGCCCGCGCCTATGAGGCCGGCGAGAACCGGGTGGTCTATGCCCGCCTTGCCGCTGACCTAGACACGCCTGTGTCCCTGATGCTGAAACTCACGGGTGCCGCCAAGGACGCCTTCGTGCTGGAAAGCGTGACAGGCGGCGAAGTCCGCGGTCGCTATTCGATCATCGGCATGAAGCCGGATGTGGTCTGGCAGTGCCACGGCACCCAAAGCCGCATCAACCGCGCCGCCCGATACGACCCAGAGGCGTTCGAGGCACAGGACGGTGATCCCCTGACCACGCTGCGCGCACTGATCGCTGAGTCAAAGATCTCCCTGCCCGACGATCTCCCTCAGGCCGCCGCTGGTCTCTTCGGCTATCTCGGCTATGACATGATCCGGCTGGTGGAACACCTGCCCAACATCAATCCAGACCCGCTGGGCCTGCCCGACGCGGTCATGCTGCGCCCGTCGGTCGTGGCCGTGCTGGACGGTGTCAAAGGTGAAGTGACGGTCGTGTCCCCGGCTTGGGTCAATGATGGCCTCACGGCCCGCGCCGCCTATGCGCAAGCCGCCGAGCGGGTGATGGACGCGGTGCGCGACCTCGAACGCGCGCTGCCGCAACAGGCCCGCGAAATGGGGGAAGCCGCCGAAATCGCACCGCCGGTGTCGAACTTCACCCACGAGGGGTACAAACAGGCGGTCGAGAAAGCAAAGGATTATATCCGCGCAGGGGACATCTTTCAGGTGGTCCCGGCACAGCGCTGGACGCAGGATTTCCCCCTGCCGCCCTTTGCGCTCTACCGCTCGCTGCGGCGCACCAACCCTTCGCCCTTCATGTTCTACTTCAACTTCGGCGGCTTTCAGGTGATCGGCGCCAGCCCGGAAATCCTCGTCCGGGTGTTCGGCAATGAAGTCACCATCCGCCCCATCGCGGGCACCCGCCCGCGCGGTGCAACACCCGCCGAGGACGACGCGCTCGAAGCGGATCTGCTGGCTGACGC
>NZ_JAEPMO010000047.1 GCF_017643905.1 Marivita sp. | reverse complement strand
GGGGCCAGATTGGGCACAAGCACCTTGAGAATGGCCTTGGGGTAGGACAGACCCAGCGTTCGCGCGGCGTCTACCAGCGAGAAATCGAACGCCGACATCGACGCCAGCAAGGTGCGCATCACGAAGGGCAGGGTGATCACGATATGGCCCAGCAGCAGAGACCAATAGGCATCACGCAGCCCGATCTCGCGGAAGAACTGCAAGAGCGCCACGCCGACTACCAGCCCCGGCATCATCAGCGGGGATACGGTGAACGTGGCGATTGCCTCACGTCCCCGGAACTGGCCACGCGCGACCGCAACAGCCGCGAGAGTGCCCAACACCAACGATATTGCTGTCGAAACCAGCGCAAGGTTGAGCGACAAACTCACTGCTTCCCACAATCCGGATCGTTCCTGCAGCGACCGATACCAGCGCAGCGACCATTCGGGGGGCGGCAGCGTGTAGACCGACGATGAGGTGAAAGACGCCGCGACGGTGATCACGATGGGCAGCATCAGGAACACCACGCAGCAGAGGCCAATCGTCCAGCTCAGCACTAGAAACAGACGGTCCGTCCCGGTCATTGCCGCGCCCCCAGACGGTTGGCCAGCCAGCTTGACCCCAGGACGACAGAGATCGCGATGATAAGCAAGATGGACGAGATCGTGGCTCCCAATGCTTCATTTCGCAGGTAGAGGAAGGAGCGCGCGGTCAGCATGGACAGTGTTTGTTGACGTTCGCCCACGATTAGCGACGGGATCACGTACATCGACACGGCAAGCGAAAAGACAAAGGCGCATCCCGCCACCACACCCGGCAGGCTGAGGGGCAGCGTGACGTTGAAGAAGCGGAAGACGGGCGCCGCGCCAAGCGAGGCCGCAGCCTCGGGCAGGCGGCTGTCCATCTGGCGCAGCACGGCATAGATCGGCAGCACCATGAAGGGCAGGAACACGTTGGCCGCCCCGATGATCAGCGCGGTTTCGGTAAAGAGCATGCGGATCGGCGCATCGATCACCCCGAGCGACATCAGCATGTCATTGAGAACTCCGCGCGTCCGGAAGATGATCGACCACGCAAAGGCCTTGACCACAACGCCAACGGACATCGGCAAGACCATGGCAACAAGGAAGATCGACAACCAGATCCCATTGGCACGCGACATGGCGATGGCGGTGGGGTAGGCGATGAGCAAAGCAAGGAGTGTCGTCAGAGCGGCGACGCGCAGCGTCCGCCACAGCACGGACATGTTGTAGTCGTCGCTGAAGAACAGGCGGTATTCCTCGAGCGAGAACTGCCCGTCGATCTGGAACGACTTGAGCAGCAGCATCAGCAGCGGCAGGGCGAAGATCACCGCAAGAAAGGTCAGGCCCGGCAGGGCAAGCAGCCCGATATGCTCCAAGCGGCGCATC
The DNA here is from genome assembly GCF_017643905.1 of Marivita sp. Lineage (GTDB taxonomy): Bacteria > Pseudomonadota > Alphaproteobacteria > Rhodobacterales > Rhodobacteraceae > Marivita. The sequence continues at coordinate 27,369 of NZ_JAEPMO010000047.1, read as the reverse complement.
AGCGGTGCGCCTCGTAGACCAGCGTGTCCTTGACCGACCAGCCGAATGTCACGTCCTGCCCGCGGGTCAGGGCCGTCTGGATGCCCGGCACCTCGCAGAGCAGACGGTCATCGGTATGGCTCATCCCGTGCAACTGGGTCTTCGCACCCAGCACCATCGCATCCGCGAGTGTGACGCTGATCGTGTTCTCACCAGCGCCGGGCGAGATCAATTCGGGCCTGACGCCCACGGTCACGTCGCTGCCAACACCCAGCGCACCTTTGGCGAGGACAAGCCCATTGGCCGTTTCGATCTGCATGACGCTACCATCCGTCTTTTGAACCTGTCCGCGCAGGCGCGTGGACAGGCCGACAAAGTCCATGACGAATGCCGATTTTGGCCGGGCATAAAGCTCGGACGGGGTTGCAAATTGTTCGATTTTGCCCGCGTTCATTACCGCGATGCGGTCTGAGACGCCCATCGCCTCTTCCTGATCGTGGGTCACGAAAATCGCCGTCATGTCCCGATCACGCAGCAGCGATTTCAGTTCCACCTGCATCGTTTCGCGCAGCTTGCGGTCGAGCGCCGAGAACGGCTCGTCCAGAAGCAGCAGCACCGGATCGACCACCAGCGCCCTTGCGACCGCCACGCGCTGTTGCTGACCGCCGGAGAGCGCCGATACGGGGCGGTCGGCAAAGTCGCGCATCCGCACCAGTTGCAGCGCCTCGTTGACCTTCGGCGCGATCTCGCTCTTGGGGACGCTCCGCGCCCGCAGTCCAAATGCCACGTTCTCCGCAACGGTCAGGTGCGGAAAAAGCGCGTAGCTCTGGAACACGACCGAGATGTTCCGGCGATGCGCCGGCACCCGCGTGATCGCGCGCCCGTCCAGAAGGATGTCACCCGCATCAGCCGAGGTCAGCCCGGCGATGATGCGCAGCAATGTGGTCTTGCCGCAGCCGGAGGGGCCGAGAAGAGAAACGAGTTCTCCTCTCGCCACGCGGAAGTCCATATCGGACATTACGCTGGTTCCCTTGAACGCCTTTCCGACGCCGACAACGTCGAGATAGGCGCGTTTGTCCGGCTCCGTCCCTGCGGAGCTCTGCATGGATCAGAGGGCCATCAGCTTGTCGAAACGTTCGATCCACTCGCGGCGGTTCGCGGCGACGAAGGCCCAGTCGGGCGAATAGATCGGCACGCCTTCGGGGATGATCGCGCCTGCGGTCACGGTGGTGTTGGCCGGGACGGAGGACGCGAAATCGGCAATGGCAGATTGCATGTCAGGGCCAAGCATTTCGTTGACATAGGCCTGTGCGAGTTCCGGATTGGGGCCGCCTTTGACAAGGCAAATGCCTGACGGCATTGCAAAAATCCCTTCGGACGGCGCGGCGAGGTCGACCGGTACACCTTCGTTTTTGCGGGGCAGGGCATAGGACGAGAAATTGCCCGCCAGCATCGTGATTTCGCCCTGTTCGAGCAGATTGAAGGCCTGACTCATGGTAGTGTAGACCGACAACAGGTTCGGTTTCAGCTCTTCCAGCTTGGTGAACGCCGCGTCGATTTCATACTGCGCTTCCGAGAAGGGTTTGCCCGAACCAAGCATCGCTGCGATGAACAGTGTCCACATGCCTTCGGTGTTCTGAAGCGATGGAATGATCACCTGACCCTTGGCTTCGGGCGACCAGAGCGTCGTCCAGGATGGCACGCCGTCCGGTGCGAATTCGGTGTTGTAGGCGACGCCCGCCCATGGCTGGACGTAGTTGCACCACATGCCGTCCATATGCACCGCGTCAGGGCGCAGGTCGGTCATGTTCGGCACCGCGTCGGCGGTGATTGGCGTCAGAAGGTCTGCCTCGACCGCCTGGATCATCACCGGATCGTCCATCTGGACCACCGACAGGTAAGGCGCGTCCTTGTTCGACGCCATCTTTTCGAGGTTCACCGAGGATTTGGTGCCCTCGAACAGAATGTCCGCGCCGATGGTCGACTTCATATGCGGGATGACGATCTCTTCCATCCATGCAGTGTGTGATCCGGCGCAACCAATCACGATCTCAGAGCCTTGCGCCCGCAGGAGTGCCGGTGTCGCCAGTGTCCCGAGCGCGGCATAGGCCGAGCCTTTCAGGATAGACCGGCGGGATAGGTCGCCCTTGGTTCTTGTCTTCATCTTTAAATCCCCCCTCAGGATGTTTTCATTCTTGAAAAAAATGGCATGCCATTTTGGGGGAGTCATATTTTTATAGGAAAGTCGCAGGGCAAAACACGGTTTTGCCTCATGTTTGGGCGAATGCGCAGGGTGGGGGGAATAATTGTGCTGTATGGAATCAGCGTGCTTTCTGGTCGCCCTGACGGCCCAGAAACTCGGCTAGTGTTTCACCTGTATGCAGGAGGTGAGTCTTCCAGATATTGGCGGCTGCCAAGGGGTCGCGGGACCGAAATGCCTGCATCAAGCTCTCGTGTTCACCAACCGCCTGTTCCAGCCGATCCCGGTTCATGATCGCCATGAATCGCCCGCGCCGCGCCCGTGCGATCAGACGGCGATGGGTCTCGATCACAATCGGGTTTCCGCATCCGGTCACAATAAAATCGTGGATGATCGTATTCGTATCGAAATAATCGCTGATCCGATCGCCGCGGAATTGTTCGAGCATGGTGCCATGCAAGTCTTCAAGCTCTTGCAGGCTGTCAGGTCCGATATCTTCCGCAAGTCGTTCTGCAGCAAGGCTTTCAAGGCTTGAAATCACATCGAACAGGTGGACGGCCTCGTCAGGCCCGAAGACCGACACCAAGGCACCCCGATGCAACGTGATTTCGATCAGCCCGTCGGCTTCAAGCAGTTTCAGGGCCTCGCGGACAGGCGTGCGCGACACGTCCAATTCTGCAGACAGGCGGCGTTCGACCAAACGATCCAGGGGAGCAAGTTCACCTTTGACGATCCGATCCCGTAGGATCGAGGCGACACGCTCCGCCGCCGCCTTGGAGGTTTCCGAAAGGTTTTGCATGCTGGACCGTGGCTACACTTTTGGTTGAACAAGAGTGAACCCGGTCATGCCGCCATCATGGAGAAACGTCAATCGCCGTCACTTTGACGCAGGGTGCGCGTCTACCGGCGGGATGACGCTTTGTAGAACGGACTGCGATCTGCCGTGTTCTGAAGGTAGTCGTCGTAGAACGCCCTAACCGTCGGGAAGACGGCCTCGCGCAAGGCATGGCGGTTCAATTCATCCGCATCGCGCGGCTTCGAAAGCGCGTCAGCGATCCGGGCAAGGATGGCATCCCGGTCGATCCGAGTGAACCGCCCGTCTTGGTAGACCACGTCTCCTTCGATGATCACCGTGTCCACGTCCTTGGGTTTGGCCCTGTGGATGAGCGCGACCATCGGTGCGATATCCGGATCCTGGTATGGGTAGGTGGCTTTGTCGTAATCCATGATTACCGCATCCATCCGCCGTCCCGGCTCCAGCCGTCCGATCTCGGTGCCAAAGGCCGTGGTGCGCGCGCCATGTTCGGTCGCCATGCGCACAACATTGCCAGCCGAGGGCACATCCGCCGGGTCGATACCGGGAATGCGGTGCAGGTTCAGCACCATGCGCAGTTCCTGCAGCATGTCGCGATCATCGTTGATCCCGGCTTCGTCGATCCCCATGCCAACGGTCATCCCGCGCTTGATCAGGTCCATCAGCGGCAAGGCACCGGACCGCAGCCGCAGGTTCGACGAGCAGTTGTGACAGATGCAGGTGCCGGTTCCTGCGCAGATCTCGATGTCGTCTTCGGTCATCCAGACGCCATGGCCGATGGTCATATGCGGACCCAGCAATCCCAGCTTTTCCAGATGGCGCACGGCGGTCGTACCGGTGCGCCGGTAGGCGTATTCTTTTTGGTAGGCTGTTTCGAGCAGGTGAATATGCATGGGCACATTGGCCGACACCGATTTCTCCTGCAGCGCCAAGAGCCCGTCATCGGTCATCCAATGCAGGTTTGCCGGGGCTAATTGCACACGTGCGCGGCGGGAGGTTTTGGTTGCAGTCAAATGGTCGAAAAGCGTCAGGAAATCCTCGAACGGCATGGTCAGCCGTTGCAGATGCGCGGCCATGGCTTTGCCGGTTTCGGACGGAAGGCGCGCACAGAAGGCGGCATCATCCTCGTAGACAAAGCGGTTCTGTTCGCGCACGCCGTAGCAGTAGGACACCCGCATCCTGATGTCGTCATAGGCATCCAGCACGCGACTGGCCGAACCGATGACTCCCTCCAGCCCACCAATGGCCCAGCCCTGGATGTGCTGCACCGTCGTAACTCCGGACGAGATCATCTCGAACGCGGAATAGAGCGTGTCGAGATAGGGATCGACCTTGCGAATGGCGAGTCGCGCCGCGAACCAAAGCTCCAGAGGGGAGTCCGGCGCACCCAGTTGGAGAGGCGTCAGCCCCACATGGTGATGCGCGTTGATGAGGCCGGGCATGATCAGATGGTGCGGGTAGGTCACGACCGACGCGTCGGGGTAGGCGTCGAGGATGTCCGCTTGCGGCCCGACCGCGAGGATCACCCCGTCTTCAAACGCAATGGCGGCATCGTCGAGCGTTTCGATGTCACCATTTTCAGAGGTGCCGGTGACGATCCATCGCGCAGTGACGACCTGAACACTCATGACCGTGTTTCAGCCGTTTGCGAAAGCAGCGCCTGATTGGTGATCCGGTCGCGGATGTGCCGGATGGCCTCGACCGTGCCGTCGATGATCGGAACACCGCAGAGTGGTGCGATCCGCGCGGCCAAACCGGCCAGCGGACCGCCCCCCATGACAATCGCCTGTGCGCCATCGCGCTCGCAGGCACGGCAGAGATCGAGCAGCTCTTCGAACAAGGCATCGGCCACGTCTGCCGGATCGCCTTGCAGAACTTCGGGGTGCGCCGCGACGCGGATCAACTGATCGCCAACGCCATGCTCGATTGCCTTGTCCCGGAGCGGCGGCGCGACTTCAGAGGCAAATGTTACGATTGCAAAAGGTCCGCCCATCTGACGCGCGCTTTCAAACGCGGCTTCGGCAATGCCAATGACGGGAATGTCGGGCCAGAGGGCGCGAACGTCCTCCGCGCCTGTGTCACCAAACGAGGCCAGAATGATCGCGTCTGGCAGAACTGGCTGGCTTCGGATCGTCTCGACCACCCCGCGAGCAGCCTCTATCCCATCTTCGGGCGTGACGATCAGTTCGGGGCCAAACGCAGCCGACAGGGTGGTTATGCGGTCCCCCGGTTGCGCCGCGCTCTGCGCGGCTTGCCCGATGCGGTCGGTGATGCCCTGCGACGTGTTCGGATTGATGACGAGCAACCGCATCAGATCAGCACCGATGGCAGCCAGAGCGAAATCGCCGGGAACAGATTGACGAGGATCAACGCGATCAGCATCGCCCCGATGAACGCCAGCATCGACGGGATGATCTTGGCGATGGATATCTTGGCAATCGCACAGGTGATCAGCACGACCGATGCCACCGGCGGGGTCTGCTGTCCGATCCCAAGATTGATCGTGAGGATCAGACCGAAATGCACGCGGTCAATGCCAAGCTGATCGGCCAGCGGCAGGAAGATCGGCACCAGCATCAGGATCGCGGGGGTGCCATGGATGATCGTTCCTGCCAGCAGGAAGAAAACGTTGATCGCCAGAAGGACCACCCAGTAATTTTCCGAAATGCCAAGGATTGCCTGCGCGATGTCCTGTGGAATGCGCTGGTTGGTCAGGTACCAACCGAGCAGGGTCGAGGTGGCAACGATGAACATTAGCATTGCCGACCGCTTGCCCGCAACGCGTAGAGTGTCGATCAATGTACCCAGCTTGACCGTACGGTAGACCAGTGCGGCCAGTACGATTGACCAGAAAGCGGCGATGGCTCCGGCCTCGGTCGCGGTGAAAATTCCGCCGAGGATACCGACGAGGATGAGGATCGGCAGGGTCAGCGGGATTGCCGCGTCCTTGCCGGTTTCGGCAACCCGCTTGAGCGAGAACTCCCCTTCAGTCGGATAACCGCGTTTGACCGAGATGATATATGCTGTGGCCATCAACAGGGCGCAGACCATGAAGCCCGGCAGAATGCCCGCCGCGAACAGCTCGGCAATCGAGGCGTTCGCGACATAGGCGTATAGGATCAGGTTCAGCGACGGGGGCACGATGATAGCCATCGTAGCTGATGTCGATGTGACGGCGGCTGCAAAGGCGGCCGGATAGCCGCGCTTGCGCATCTGCGGGATCATGACCGATCCGATGGCAGCGGCGTCCGATGTGGCGGTGCCCGAGATTTCGGAAAAGAAGAGCGATGTCAGGATGTTGACATGCGCCAATCCACCCCGGATGTGCCCCACAAGTGACGACGCGAAGGCGATCAGCTTTTCCGCGATCTTGCCCTGGTTCATGATCTCGCCCGCGATCATGAACAGCAAAGCAGCCACCAGAAGGTAGTTGTTCGCGCCGCCGAACGGGATCAAGCCGATGATCTGCGGCACCACCGCAGGATCGAGCAGGATCATCGTCGCCGCCGTGACGCCCAGCACAAAAGCAATCGGCAAACCTGCGATCAGCAGCACGACAAGCAGGATCAGGATCATCCAACCGGGATCAAGGAACATCACGCGTCGCTTTCGGGAAGAAGGTCATCGGGCGAGACGCGCCCGGTTGCGATGCCGACCAGCCGGACGGCGCAGAAGATCAGGATCAGAACACCCCCCACGGCCATCGTGCCCCGGAACAGAACCATAGGCAGATCGACCGAAATCAGCGTCCGTGATCCGAAGCTCAGGGCGGCGATGCCTCCATACCAAGCCATCAAGCCCCCGAACCCGCCCATCAGAATGAGGTTCATGCCGGTGAAAATGCGTTTTAGGGTAGGGGACATCACCCTGAGCACCGCGTCAAAGCCCAAATGCTCGTTGGTGCGGGTCAAGTAGGCCGCGCCGATAAAGGTCAACGCGGCGAGGATGTGTGCCGGAAGCTCCTCGCCCCAAGACACACTGTCGTTCAGAACGAACCGGGCGAAGACTGCCCAGTTCAAGAGGATCAGAAGAAGGCCCGCCATGGCGACCACAAGCGCGTCCAGTACGGCTGTTGTCCAGCGGTCAAGAACGTCGATCAGGTGCGCCAAGCGATCCATCGTTGCGCCTCACTCGATGCCGAGCGCGGCTTTGGTTGCTGCGATCATGTCTTCGCCGATCACGTCCACAAAGGTCGGGCTGGCATAAAGCGGGGCGGATGCGGCCTGGAAGGCGGCGAAGTCGATCTCGTTGATCTCCATCTTGTCGGCCAGTGCCGCAATGGTTTCGGCGTCGGTGTTCTCACCCCATTCAAACGTCCAGGGGGCCACGTCCTGCGCCACGCTCATGACGGTCTCCTTGAGGGCCGGATCAAGGCTGGCGAGGAACGGCTCACCGAACACAAGGAAGGTCGGCAGGTAAACGTGGTTCGACAGGGACATATAGCCCTGCACCTCGTAGAGCTTGGCGGTGTCGACGACGTTCGCCGGGTTTTCCTGCCCGTCGATGGTGCCTTGATCGAGCGCGGAATAGACCTCGCCAAAGGACAGCGGCGTGGCGTTTGCGCCCAGCGTGTTGAACATCTCTACGCGCTGCTTGCTGGTGGGAGTGCGGATCTTCAGGCCTTCGAGGTCGGCCGGTACCACGATCGGGCGCACCTTGTTGGTGATCTGGCGGAAACCGTTGTCCCACATAGCGGCCAGAACCATGCCGGTGCCGTCAAACCCGTCGGCCAGCATTTCGCCCGCCGGGCTGGCGGCGAAGGCCTGCACTGCGGCGCGGTCTTCGAACAGATAGGGAAGATCGAAGATCGCTGTACGGGAGTTGATCTGAGATACGGCCGAGGCCGACAGAGACGCATGGTGCGTGCCAAGGGACAGACCTTGCAGAACATCCTCTTCCTTGCCCAAGGTGTTGGACATGAAGATTTGCACGTCAATTTCGCCCGGTGCGGCGGCTTCAAGACGGGTTTCGTATTCCTGCAGGAACACATGGGCGAACGACCCTTCGGGCAGCGAAGAGTTGATCTGAAGTACAGCTTCTGCCGAGGCAGCGGCGGGTAAAATGGCAGCGACGCTGGCGAACAAGAAATTCCGGGTCATCGGGCGGTTCTCCTATCGAACGGGATACATCGAGGTGAAACTTGTGAAAACAGAATTTCATATACTTATTTTTGAGAACAATATTTTTCATGCTGTTTCGGAGGCGGATTTCCCGCGATGCACAACGAATGGGCAGTCTGGCCCCACTCACGCGCCAATGATTTGCAGATGGCTGACAATACATCAGCCCGAAGGGTGATCAGAGTTCGCCGATTCGATCATGAAGCTCTTCGATCGCTTCCATCCTCTTTCGCCCATCGGGCCCCGAAAGTTCGAGCGTCCGCGTCGCAATCAGGTTGCACAAGGCAATCACGCCGGTGTGGTTCAAGAGTGGGCCCGTTGAAACGGTTGAACAGGCAAACCGCCACCGCACCGGGAGGGCAAGCAGCTCGGCCACGTCGCCAATCACTGCAACGTGCATCTTCGCGTTCAGTGCGGCTTCGGCAACTGTCTGCGCCGCTTTCGAGCTGCGGCGCAATCCAAGCAGAACAAGCACGTCCTTTTCCGAAAAGCTTGCGGCAGTTTCGGCCAAGGTCTCACCGGGTTTCGGGATCACTCCAACCGAAGGCAGCACCTGACCGATTTGCCATGCCAGATAGCTCGCCATCGGGTATCCCGCGCGATATCCCGCAAGCCAAACTTTGGGCGCAGCGTGCATGGCTTTGACGATTTCGGTGACCGCGCCGTTGTCCAGCTCCTCGTAGGTTTTTTCCAGGTTCCTGCGAGATTGCTCAAGATGTGTGCCGATCGAGTGCTTGCCATCCGCGCCGGACGCTCCCAACCGCAAGATCGCTGCACCTGTTTGCCCGGCGTCGCGCACGTCGCGCCGCGCTTCGTCATAAGAGGCGTATCCGATCTTTCGGACAAAGCGCGATACCGTCGCGTTCGATACCCCCGCCAATTTGGCGACTTCGGATGCCGTATAGCCCGCCATATCGCCCGGAAAGTTCAAAACGGTTTCGGCAAGCCGGCGTTCAGTGGGGTGCAGTTCACCCATGCTGGCGCGGACACGAGAGATAAAGGAGCGTGAGGACGTCTTTTTCATAGGTGAAAAATGCTTTGCGCGGCGAGCACCGTAAAGCAAAAACTGTCGACTTGACTAAAGGCTTTTCACGGCCACACCAGTCTCATCAATTCCGACGCACTGAGTGCAGCGCAAACTCTTCATGCTCCGCATCTGCGGGCTGATCGATAGCCAAGCAGATCATTCGGGTCGTGTCATTTTACACGGCCGTCGGCGATCCACTGATCAAAGGTCTCAAGGACTGTCTCAGTAAAGGCCACGTCATTGATATGCGCGTCGATTTCGACCAGCCGAACGTTATCAGGGCACTGCGCCCGAACTTCATCCACGAAAGCGGCAAGTCCATCAGGATCACAGAGCGGCCCACCGGGGCGGTCCCATTCATTGCCACCTTGCGTTGGCAGCAGGAACGTTGCCGGGCCAGTGGCCGTGCCCAGCTTGCGGCACATCTCGCGAGCCATGGCGCGGCGCTGTTTGGCGGTCATCATCACAGAGGACAGGAGCCGGTTGTGGGCATGCATCTCTTGGCCGACCAGTTTTCCGGGTACCTCTTGCCAGCCCACGAAATCCACCAGATCGTAACAGCCGATCGAGACCATCTGGGGCGTGCCGGACAGCCCTGCAGCTGTCATCCGGTCGGCACCAGCCGAGATGCTGGATCCCATGAGGTGGTTGCCGACCTCTTGCGGGGCGAAATCAAGAACGGCGGCAAAGCGCCCTTCTGCTGCAAGGCTTTCAAACGCCCGTCCGCCCATGCCAGTGGCATGGAAAACCGCCACCTCGAACCCGCGTTTTTCCAGTTCCGGCTTGAGAGCCACCATGTATCGAAGGACCGTCTTGCCGAATGACGTCATGCCAACAAGCGGCTTGTCGCGCGGTGGCGCTTCGACCGCGCGGGCGGCGCCAAGCACCGCACCGGCGGCTTGGCTGAGCGAGGATTTGCAGATCGAATTCAGCCCATAGAGCCCGCCTGCCCAGAGGATCATCTGGATATCTGCGGGTAGGCGTTCCGGCGGGATCAAAGGCGAGAATGATACGGTCGAGACGATGTATTTGGGTACACCAAGCGGCAGCGCCGAGCAGATATCCAGCGCGGCATCGGTGCCCATGGTGCCGCCCAGAACAAGTACCCCATCAATCCTGCCTTCCAAATGTGCCTCGGCCGCCAGGATTGCTCCGCCCGTGGCCATGATTTGCATGGCCGTGTTCTCATCCCCGCTGTCGATGGCGTCCTGAATGGAATGCCCTCCGGCTGCGGCCACGTCATGTTTCGAGATATCTGCAGGTTGGCTTGGGTCGCCCAGCACGCTGACATCCATCGACAGGACACGCCCGCCCTGCGCCCTGACATGGCGACTTGGCTACCGCAGCCGGGGGGCGCTGGCATTGGCCGCGATATTTGCCGTTGCGGTGACCGTGACGTTCAAAGGGTTTCTGGGTGTCAACATCCCGGGTGGGCAAATCTACGAACTTCTGCCTGCTTCAGTCCGTACATTCTTCATGGTGTATCTGTGATGGACATGCTCCCCGCAGCTTTTGATGTCCTCTGGCGATGGGATGTTGCGCTGGCATTGCTGGCGGGGTCCATTGGCGGCGTTGCCATCGGCGCCATCCCCGGCGTTGGTCCTGCGGTGGCAATCGCAATCCTGCTGCCCGCGACATTTGCCATGGACCCGATCGTGGGGCTAACGCTGCTGCTGGGGATTTACGGATCGTCCATGTATGGCGGCGCGATCCCTGCGATCCTGATCAACACACCCGGAACGGCCGTCAATGCCCTGACAACCTATGACGGGTACCCGATGACGCAGAGGGGCGAAGCCCGCCGTGCATTGTCCCTTGCTTATTCAGCGAGCTTTGTGGGGGGCATGTTTTCGGTCATCTGCCTGATCTTCCTGTCGCCCGTGCTGGTCAAGATCGCGCCCATGTTCGGTTCGCGCGAGATTTTTCTGGCGGCGCTTCTTGGCATGATCCTCGTGGTCGTGGCGCATCGTGGACAGATGCTGATCGCGGCCGCCCTGTCAGGCTTTGGCATCTTCCTGTCTACCGTAGGGCTGGAGCCCGCCGCCTATACCCGCCGCTACACATTCGAGCAAAGTTGGCTGGCAGGGGGTGTCGACCTTATTGTGGTGGTGCTGGGCCTCTTTGCGCTGTCCCAAGCGATCCTGCTGCTGACCATCGATGACGAGAAGATCCGCCTGCCGCGCTCGCGCGGGTCGCTTTTGCAGGGCTTCCGCGAATTGGCCCGTCATCCGCGCGTGGCTGCTGTGTCATCGGGCTTTGGCGTTCTGATGGGCATGATTCCAGGCGTGGGAGAATTCACCGCGCAATTCATGTCCTACACTTCCGCCAGGAAGTTGTCGAAGACCCCGCAGAGCTTTGGCAACGGATCTGCCGAAGGCCTGATTGCATCCGAAAGCGCCAACAACGCCGTGCCCGCCGCCGCGATGATCCCGCTTCTGGCGCTGGGCATCCCCGGTGAGGCGCTGACGGCAATGATGCTGTCGGTCTTCTATGTTCACAATGTCGTACCGGGGCCCGGGCTGTTTCAGAACGACATGCCCTTTGTCGTGGCGCTCTATATCGCGTTGCTTATCCTGAACCTTTTGGTGCTGGTGTTCTTGCTGATCTCGACCGGGTGGCTGGTGCATCTGACACGTATCCCCAACCGGTTTCTTGGCATGTGCGTTCTGCTGCTCAGCTTTGTCGGCGTGTTCTCGATCCGAAACTCGGCCGTGGACTGCCTGATTGCCGGGGCCTTCGGGTTGCTTGGGTTCGTGTTGAAACGGCTGAACCTTCCCATCGTTCCGATCATCCTTGGCATGGTCCTCGGCGGGATCATGGAGGTGAAACTGCGCACCTCGCTGGCGCGTATCCGGGAGCCGCTTGATTTCATCGACCGGCCGATCGCCTTTATCCTGTTCTGCGTGATCCTGATTATTCTCTGCTCCACATTGTGGCAGGTCTGGCGTGACTGGCGCAAACCCGACCGCCGGACCCCACAAAAGAAAGCCGTGAAGCACTTCAACACACGCATCGCGGGCCGGACGGCACGTCATTTCGAAAACCGTATAAAGCAACAGAGACGGAGACGGTTCTATGACCATTTGGGTTCCTGAGGATGACGGGTTCGCCGATCTGGGCAGTCATGGCAGCTTTGCGAACGGAGCACCTTACAACACCTTCGCCCGCCTGCGACGCGAGGATCCGTGCCATTGGTCTGATTTTGAAGGCGGCAAAGGCTACTGGTCGATCACGCGACACGCCGACATCGACCGGATGATCCGCGACACGGACACCTTTTCCTCGGGGCTCGGGATCCGCATGGAAGACCAGACCTACGAAGAATACCTTGCCCGTCGCACCTTTCAGGAGGTGGATGGCGCCGATCATCGCAAGGTGCGCATGAAGGTCGCCCGTGCGTTCTCGCCGCGTGTCGTGGCGGACTTCGAAACACAGATCCGCGATCTGTGTGGCCCGATCCTCGACCGGGCCTGTGATATGGGCACCTTCGATGCGACGCGCGAGATTGCCCGCGAGCTTCCGATGCGGATGCTGGGGCAAATCCTTGGGCTGCCGGACGAAGATCTGCCATGGCTTGTCGATAAGGGCGATGCGCTGATGGCCAATTCCGATCCGGATTTCACGGATCATGTCGTCGACAAGCTGGAAACCGATGCCTACCGCCTGATGCCGTTCAATTCACCCGCCGGGGCCGAACTATATGACTATGCGCGCGAGTTGATGGAGCGAAAAAACGCGGCGGGCGATACCAGCGGCATTCTGCATCTTGTGCTGCAAGCCGACGAGACCGGCGAGACGATCACCGAGTCCGAGTTCCGCAACTTCTTTTGCCTGCTTGTTGCTGCTTGCAACGACACCACACGCTATTCCATCGCCGCCGGAATTCAGGCGCTGGCCTGTCAGGACGGCCTGTTGCAGCAGCTCCAGACAGGGGATGTTTGGGACACGGCACCGGATGAGATTGTGCGCTGGGCCTCGCCCGCGACCTATTTCCGCCGGACCGCAACGCGCGATGTCGAGGTGCATGGTCGCCAAATCCGCGAAGGCGACAAGGTGCTGTACTGGTTCATCTCTGCCAATCGCGATGAGGACATGTTCACCGACCCCTACCGCCTCGATCTGACCCGGAAACCCAACCGTCAGTTGGGTTGGGGCCAAGGCGGGCCTCATGTCTGTCTGGGCATGCATCTGGCGCGGCTTGAAGTGCGGGTGCTTTTCGAGGAATTGGCAAAGCGCATCAAAGATATCGAACCGGCAGGCGAGGCGGCCTTCGTTCGTTCAAATTTCGTCAATGGCATCAAACGGATGCCTGTCATCGTTACAGTTCAGTAGGTTCTCATGTTCGACCGACTTCGCGCCCTGTTCTTCGATCACCTGTCAATTGGCCGGGGCAAGTACCTGCCCAAAAGCAAGATCGGCGATGGTTCCAGCCGTTTTTCGCGCGCTACGTTTGCCGTGCATTACGACCGTGACCTTTTGCTGGATGCGCCGCATGCGGGCGCGCGCGATGGCGCGCCCGACATGGAACTGCGCTGGAATGGCGCTGATATCCGCTCGGGTTGGGAACCGAACACGTCGGTTGTCCTTGGGGACTTGTATGACAATGACGGCGCGCCCTTGCCGCTGTGTCCCCGAGGGGCTCTGAAACGCGCCGTTGCGGATTGGCAGGCGCACGGGCTGACACCCAAACTGGGGATCGAGCTTGAGGCCTATGCCCTTCAGGGCGGTGAAGACGGACGCCTGCGCCCCTATGATGCGCCCGGCGGTGTGGTGTATGGCACCGGCCCCTTTGCCGATCCGATGCGGATCAATGACGTGATCTGGAACAAGGCCCATGAGGTGGGCTTCAAGCTGGACCTGATCACTGCTGAATATGACAGCCCACAGTTTGAATACACGCTCAGCTTCGACGATGCGCTGGCCGCGGTCGATGACGTTGTCCTGTTCCGCCAGATGGCGCGTGAGATCGCGCTGGATCACGGTGTGGTGCTGACCTTCTTGCCAAAGCCGATCTCCATGGCAGGTGGATCGGGCATGCATATCAACTTTTCGTTCTGGGATGCTGCTGGCCAGAACGCACTGGCCACCGGCGAAAAAGGCGGACCGGAGCACCTGAACGACCTGTCGCGGGGGTGTCTTGCGGGTTTGGTGCATCACCACAAGGGTCTGGCTGGGCTGATTGCACCCACGACCGGGTCCTATAACCGCCTGCAGCCATCTTCCATGTCAGGCTACTGGCAGAACTGGGGCGGTGATCATCGGGGCGTGACCACGCGGGTCTCCGGTGAAGGCGGGAAAAAGGCGCGATTGGAGCACCGCATGGCCGATGCCAGCGCGAACCCCTACACCGCCGCTGCCGCCGTTCTGCAAGCCGCCCGGCTCGGCTTCGAGGCAAAGCTGTCACTGCCCCCAATGGAGACCGGAGACGGCTTTGACAAAGTGGATGCAAAGGTCGGCACGGCCCAAAACCTCCGGGCCGCGATCCGGGATCTTGAGGCTGACCGCGCGCTTGTGGATGCGGTCGGGCGCCAACTGGTGGAGAACCACGCTTTCATGAAAGAACGCGAGTTCCGCAAGACCCGCGACATGGAGCATGACGCGCTTCTCGATTTCTACGTCTGGTTTATCTGACATGAAGCTGGCCACCCTCGTCACGAACACCGATTTCAGCGACTTTGCCAAGGCACGGCCCCTAGACGATGCGAAATTCGCGGCGCTGATTGCAGAGGTGCGCCCAGAATGGACGGTGGAGGCATTCTGGGTCTGCAAAGGAGACTTCCCTGAGGAGCTGTCGGTCTTCGACGGGATCATGGTCACCGGCAGTCCGGCCTCGGTTAATGATGCAGAACCCTGGATCGACCAGTTGCAAGTCATGCTGCGGGGGGTGGTGACGGAGGGCCAACCGCTCTTCGGCGCGTGCTTTGGGCACCAGATCATCGCCAAGGCGCTTGGGTCTCAAGTGATCCGCAACCCCGATGGCTGGGCTCATGGTCTGCTCGATGTGATCCGCGTGGGCGACACGCCGTGGTCCGGTCCAGACCAGAGATTGCGGCTCTATGGGTCACATGTCGAGCAGGTCGATACGTTGCCGAAAAACGCCAAACGGATCTTCGAAAGCCCAGGTTGCCCGATCGCCGGATTTTCCATCGGCAAGACCGTGTTTACCATCCAGCACCATCCCGAGATGTCGCCCGACTTCTTTACCGATCTGGTCTCGGAATATGCGAGCTACGTAGGACCAGAGGTGACAAAGGTCGCCCGCGCATCTCTCGTTGGTCAGACTGCGGATGGTCGTGTGTTCGCCTCGGAGGTCGCAAGTTTTTTTGAGCAAGCGAGGCGCTGAAATGGGAACGATCACCAAGGCTCTGGACCTTCTCAATTTGTTTTCCGCTACCCAGCCGGAGATCGGGCTTGGTGAATTCGTGCGTCTGTCGGGGCGGGACAAGGCAACAGTCCATCGGCACCTGACCGAATTGGCCGAGAACGGCTATCTCGAACAGGATTCTGAAAGCCGCGCCTATCGGCTGGGGCCCGCGGTCTTGCCTCTGGCGGCCTTGCGCGAGACTCTCTTTCCGACGCGCAAGATCCTGTCTCGCATCGTCGTCGAACTTTCTCAGAAGGTCGGCGAACTTACGCATGCAAGTCTGTTGCAAAGTAATGCAATGTCGCCGTTGGTTCACGCAGACCCCTGCGTTCATGGCGTGCAGGTACATTTCGACATCGCCGAGATGTTGCCGCTGCACGCCACCTCGTCGGGGCTCGCCGCACTCGCCTTCAGCTCCAAAGAATTCCAGGAGCAGTTCCTTTCCGGCGAATTGACCCGTTTCACGGACAGCACCTTCACCGACCCGGACGTGCTGCGCCGCGCGCTTCACGACGCCCGAAGCTACGGTGTTGCAACCCTGACTGCGGCGTTCGACGATGGGGTAAGCTCGGTCGGCGCGCCGCTCTTTGGTCCGGGTGGTCGGATCGTCGGCTCGCTTTCCGTCGCCATTCCGTCGATACGCGTCACGCCCGAAAACCTGCGCCCCTTCGCGGTCGCCGTCCTGGCCTATGCCGAACAGGCAAGCATTGCCCTTGGCGGACGGTTCCCCAAGAATTTGACGCCAATTCCAAACGATTGGCCGATTGCCGCATTGCAGGTTGATTGAACATCCAGATGAACGGAGCACGTCTCATGAAAGACTCAAACTTCCTCAAGGAAAACAATGGACGGTTGTTCTGGCACCCCATGACGTCTCCAATGACAGCCTCGACAACCCGCCCAAGATCATCACCGGGGCGTCGGGGGTGCGGCTGACGGATCTGGACGGGCATGCGGTGATTGATGCGGTCGGCGGACTTTGGAATGTCAATCTCGGCTATTCCTGTCAGCCGGTGAAAGACGCCATCGCAGCGCAGTTGGAGACCTTGCCGTATTATTCCACCTTTCGCGGCTCATCGAACGATGTCGCCATCGAACTGGCCTATGAACTGAATGCGTTCTTTGCCCCGGATGGGATGACGCGTGCCTTCTTCACTTCGGGTGGTTCGGACTCGGTGGAAACGGCGCTGCGCCTTGCCCGCCAGTACCACAAGCTGAAGGGCGAACCGGGCCGAACCAAGTTTCTGAGCCTCAAGAAAGGGTATCACGGCACCCATTTCGGCGGTGCCAGCGTCAACGGAAACGCCAATTTCCGCACCGCGTATGAACCGCTGATGCCCGGCTGCTTCCATCTGCCCGCACCTTATACGTATCGCAATCCCTTCAACGAAACCGACCCCGAGCGTCTGGCTCAGCTTTGCGCCGCTGCCCTTGAGGACGAAATTGCATTTCAGGGGGCGAACACCATTGCCGCGATGATCATGGAGCCGGTGCTGGGTGCCGGAGGGGTGATCCCGCCGCATGAAAGCTTTATGCCGATGGTGCGCGAGATCTGCACACGGCACGGAATCTTGTTGATCAGCGACGAAGTCATCACTGCCTACGGGCGCACCGCGGCATGGTCGGGAGCACGGCTCTGGGGCATTCAGCCCGATATGATGGCGACCGCCAAGGCGATCACCAACGGCTATTTCCCCTATGGGGCGGTGATGATCGGCGGACATGTCCAGGAGGTGTTCGAGAATAACCCCGCGGCCAAGATCGGCCACGGCTATACCTATTCCGGTCATCCCGTTGGCGCAGCGGCAGACTTGGCCTGCCTTGCTGAAACGCAAAGACTGAACGTGGTCGAAAACGCCGCTGCGCGGGGCACGCAGCTTTTCGAGGGGTGTATGGCCCTGAAAGCCAAATATGACATCGTTGGGGACGTGCGCGGTGGACATGGCCTGATGACCGCGATTGAACTGGTCAGCGACCGCGCAACCAAAACGCCGCTCGGCGCCGAGGCCACCCAGATCATTCAGGAAACGGCCTATCAGCATGGCACGATGATCCGGATCTCCGGTCCGAACATCATCTTGTCGCCGCCGCTGGTGCTGACCGAAGCGGAGGCATCAGCGATCCTTTCGGCGCTCGACGCTGGTCTTGCGGCCGTCTGAGGGCCAGTCGTATGTCCGACAATTACGTGGTTCTGCTTGGCACCAAGGGTGGTCCTGCGATCAGAACGGGGTCGTCCATGCCGACCTCGAACCTCTATCATCTGGGCGGGCGAGACATCGTCGTCGATTGCGGCCTTGGGGTGACGAAAGGGCTGGTGGATCAGGGCTTTGCCCTCAAGGACCTGTCCCTGATTTTTATCACCCACCTGCATTCGGACCATTTTCTGGAACTGGGTCCGCTCATTCACACGGCGTGGGTGGCGGGTCTGAAAACCCCGGTCGAGGTGTATGGCCCGCCCGGGCTAGATGCCTGTTGGAATGGCTTTCTTGCGTCGATGAAATGCGACATCGACCTGCGCATCGAGGATGAAGGTCGGCCTGACCTTGCTGCTCTCGTCTCGATTCATCCAATTTCCGAAGGCGTCTTCTTTGAACAGGGCGGCCTCACCGTTTCGGCCATCCGGACCGTCCACCCGCCACACGTGGATTGCTTTGCCCTGTCGTTTCGCACAAATGAGGTCCATGTCGTGTGCTCGGGCGGCACCGCACCGTTTGACGCGATGTCAGACTTCGCGCGCGGTGCAGACCTTCTGGTGCATGAAGCCATGCTGGAGGCCGCGTTGCCGGCGCTTCTTGAGCGGGTCGGGAACGGAAGCGACAAACTCTACGAGCATTGGCTTCGATCCCACACATTCGCCCATTACGCGGCGCGCATCGCGGCGGAAGCGGGGGTGAAGCGACTTGCCTTGTCACATCTGATCCCCTCCGACGACCCGACCTTCACAAAGGAGGACTGGGACGCCGCGACCTCAGAATATGCCGGGGAACTGAGCGTTTTGATCGGCTTTGATGGATTGCAAATTCACCTCTGAGGTGGGTGGCCGTGAGACGTGCGATTATCCCGTGGTTTCATGGCCTTCCTAGGACAGATCTATTGTAATCTTGCCGATGTGACCACGACTTGCCTGACGCTTCAGAGCTTCGCCGACTTGATCCATCGAAAAACGGGCCTCGTCGAGAATTGGCTTCAATCCATGAGCATCGATGGCAGAGATCGCCTCTTCAAGGTTGGTG
This sequence comes from Marivita sp., assembly GCF_017643905.1. Taxonomy (GTDB): domain Bacteria; phylum Pseudomonadota; class Alphaproteobacteria; order Rhodobacterales; family Rhodobacteraceae; genus Marivita. The sequence continues at coordinate 8,632 of NZ_JAEPMO010000047.1, read as the reverse complement.
CGAGACCCCGTGGCGATCCCCTGCACACGAATACAGCCGCCAATGAGTTTGCCGATATCGGCAGGTGCCTGTTTGGCACCCAGAAACCCGATCACGCCGACAAACCCATTAAAGGCCATGGACTGCAAGGTCTGGGGCAGGGTGGAGCCCACGGTTTCAATGGCGATATCAACGCCACCACCGCTGATGTCCCGAACGACAGGGGCCCAATCCGGGGTATCTTGGTAATTCACGACCGCGTCCGCGCCCAGGGTGGATAGCAAATCCGCCTTTTCCTGAGAGGACGTCAATGCCACGACGGATGCCCCTGCGAGTTTTGCGAATTGCAGAGCAAAAAGTGCAACGCCGCCTGTCCCCATTGTGAGGACCCATTGCCCGGGCCGTGCGCCCGCTTGTTTGAGCGTGGTCCACGCTGTGAGGGCTGCGATAGGCAGGGTGCTTGCCTCGCGATCGGACAGGGTTGAGGGCGCATGCACCGCATTGTCTTCAGATACTGCGATCATTTCTCGGGCGACTCCGTCGAAGGGGCCACCGAGCGTTCGCGCGGTACGCTGCTCAAGTGTTGCGGGTCCGTTCGTCCAGCCCCGTGTGTAGACGGGCAGGGCACGGTCACCCACTTTGAACCGGGTCACCCCGTCGCCGATTGAAACGACTTCGCCGCAGCCATCAGAGAGTGGGACAATCGGAAGGGCCATGTCGGGTCTGTACGTTCCGTCGACAACGACCACGTCGCGGTAATTCACCGATGCCGACGTTAACCGAATAACAATCTCATTTGGACTTGGCTCGGGAACCGTGCGCTCTGTCAACATGAGGTGCTGTGCACCAAACTTCGGAAGTGTGACGGCTCGGTAAGTCTTGCTCATGAGCTTATTCTTTCAGTGGTTGGACAGGAGGCAGCTATGGCCGTGATCGCGATACGGCTGCGCACGGCCCGAAATCTTTATTCTGCAGCCGGTTTGAGGCTGGCCATAAGGTGATGAAACTTTTCGCCCTGAACGGCGATATGCGCGCGCATCACATTTGCAGCTGTTTCACCGTCCCCGTTTTCGAGTGCGGCCACTATCGCCTTATGCTCTGACATGGATTGCCGCAGTCGCCCCCGGAGTTGTAGCTGCAATCGCCGGAATGGTTGGAGCCGACGATGCAGACGAAAGCATTCCTGCTCGAGGAAGCTGTTGCCGGATTGGCGGTACAACAGCGCGTGGAACCGTTCGTTTTCGCGGAAATAGCCGTTGGCATCATTGGCCTCGACCGCAGCATCGCAAAGCGCGTTTGTGTCGTGCAGCTTTTGCAAAGCCGCGTCCGAAATACGTGTTGCGGCAAGTCTCGCACAGACCGCTTCCAATTCGGCCATAACCTCGAACATCTCGATCAGTTCGACCGGTCCGGGTTGGCGCACAAACACGCCGCGTCTGGGCAACTGCTCGACAAGGCCGGACTGCGCAAGTCGCTGTAGTGCTTCGCGAATTGGCGTGCGGGATACGTCAAAGCGACTGGCCAACTGCACTTCGTCCAGTCGTTCACCATCGGCGAGGGTGCCGTCAAAAATCAGCCCTTCTATCTCGTCGGCAATGATGTCAGATCGCTTTCTTTCCATGTTTTCGTCTGTATCCACAAGTAAGGTGGAATGCAAGATTGTTTGTCTTGTATACAAAAATATTGACTTCGAACACACCGCCGATACCTTGGTACACGGTTCCGAGGAGAATCGGGAGTTTTAGGGAGGATTCCATGAACAAGTTTTTTGCCACCGCAGCGGCTGCCGCTGCTCTGTTCGCGGGCGCGCTGAGTGCCAACGCAACAGAACTGCGCTTGTCCCATCAGTGGTCCGACAAGGACGTGCGCCATCAGGTTGCGCAGATCGTCGCCGACGAGGTCGCCGCAGCCGGTGTCGACCTCGATATCAAGATTTTTCCGACCGAGTCGCTGTTCAAAGCACGCGAGCAATACACGCCCCTGTCGCGTGGTCAGCTCGACATGACGGTGCTGCCGCTGTCCTATGCCGGTGGTCAGCAGCCCGCCTACAACCTCACTCTGATGCCGGGTCTGGTGAAGAACCACGACCACGCTGCGCGCCTGTCCGACAGCCCCTTCATGACCGCTCTGGAAGAGAAGATGGCCGAAGACGACGTGATGGTGCTGGTGCACGGCTATCTCGCCGGAGGCTTCGCTGCCAAAGACAAGTGCATTCGCAAACCCGAAGACATCGCAGGACTTCAGACCCGTGCCGCGGGCAAATCGTTCGAGCAGATGCTGGCCGGGGCAGGGGCGTCGATCGCCTCGATGGCCTCGTCCGAGGTCTATAACGCGATGCAGTCGGGCGTTCTGGATGCGGTCAACACGTCGTCCTCGTCCTTCGTGTCGTTCCGCCTTTACGAGCAGGTTGCTTGCTACACGCCCGCAGGCGAATTTGCGCTCTGGTTCATGTACCAGCCGCTTCTGATGAACAAATCTACCTTCGACGGCCTGAGTTCCGAACAGCAGGCTGCTCTGATGGCGGCTGCCGAAAAGGCCGAAGCCTTCTACCTTGAAGAGGCCAAGAAAGAAGATGCAGCATCAGTCGAGGCTTTCCGTGCTGCAAACGTGGAAATCGCCGAGATGACACAGGAAGACTTCGATGCGTGGCTGGCATTGGCCAAGGAGACGTCCTTCAAAGCCTTCGTCGAAGAGCTGCCGGATGGGCAGGCTCTGCTGGATATGGCTATGGCTGTCGAGTGATGTGATCCGCCGGGGACGGCACCGCGCCGTCCCCGAACCTGTTTCGGAACTGACGCGAGGATGTCATGGCGACGCAACTCTCTGCTGCCCCGGCACGCACCGGCGGTAACCCCTTCCTGCGCATCGTGAACGGCATCTCGACCGTGGCGGGCTGGACCGCGGCGGCGATGATCCTGACTTCGGTGTTCATCACTTGCCAGATGATCTTCGTGCGCTTCGTTCTCAATCAGTCGACCGTCTGGCAGACCGAGGCGGTGATCTTTCTGATGGTCGCCTCGACGCTGATCGGGCTGCCTTACGTCCAGCGGATGCGGGGCCATGTGAATGTCGATCTCATCCCGTTGGCTTTGGCACCACGCCCGCGCTTCGCGCTCGCCTTGCTGACGCTTGGCCTGTCCATCGTCGTTGTCGCCGTGATGTTCTGGTATGCCTATGATTTCTGGCACCTTGCGTGGGCGCGCGGTTGGAAGTCCGAAACCGTCTGGGCCGTGCGGCTCTGGATTCCCTATCTGGCTCTACCCGTGGGGTTCGGCCTGTTTCTGCTGCAACTGATCGCCGACTTCGCGGCGCTGCTGATCGGTGCCGACAAACCCTTTGGACTGGAGAATAGCTGATGGATCCGCTTGTCCTCGGCGCTTTTGTCGCCATCGCAACCATCGTGGTCCTGTTCTCGGGCGTGTCCGTCGCGCTGGGGCTGGTCATCGTCTCCGCCGGTTTTCTGATCGTCTTCGACGGCATGCGGTCGCTCGAACTGCTGCCCGAGATCATGTTCGGCAAACTGAACTCCTTTGCCCTGCTGTCGATCCCGATGTTCATCATCATGGGCGCCGCCATTGCCTCTACAAGAGCGGGCGCAGACCTCTACGAGGCGCTTGAACGCTGGCTGACCCGCGTGCCCGGCGGTCTCGTGATTTCCAACCTCGGAGCCTGTGCGCTTTTCTCGGCGATGTCGGGGTCGAGCCCCGCGACCTGTGCCGCCATCGGCAAGATGGGCATTCCCGAGATGCGCAAACGCGGCTATCCCGATGCGGTTGCCGCCGGGTCCATCGCCGCCGGCGGCACTTTGGGCATTCTGATCCCGCCCTCCGTGACGATGATCGTCTATGGGATTGCGACCGAAACCTCGATTGGTCGCCTGTTTCTGGCAGGGGTCATTCCGGGGCTTCTGTTGGTGGCACTGTTCATGGCGTGGTCGCTTTATTCGACCTGGCGGTCCGGCGACGCCTCTGTCCTTACGGCGACGCCCTATACCTGGCGGCAAAAGTTCGAGATCCTGCCGCGCGTCTTGCCGTTTCTCATGATCATCGTCGGTGTACTCTACGCCATGTATGGCGGGATCGCGACGCCGTCAGAGACGGCGGCCGTGGGTGCCCTGATGTGCCTTCTGATCGCGATGATCATCTACAAGCTGTGGAGCCCCAAGGCCCTGTGGGTTGTCCTGCGGGACAGCACGCGGGAATCCGTGATGATCCTGTTCATCATCGGCGCGGCGGGCGTTTTCAGCTACATGCTCAGCTCGCTTTTCATCACGCAATCCATCGCCGAATGGATCGGAACGCTGGATGTGAACCGTTGGGTGCTCATGTTCGCAATCAACATCTTCCTGTTGGTCGCGGGTTTCTTCCTGCCGCCCGTAGCCGTGATCCTGATGGCCGCACCGATCCTGCTGCCCATCATTCTTGCCGCAGGGTTCGATCCGATCTGGTTCGCGGTGATCCTGACGATCAATATGGAAATTGGACTGATTTCACCGCCAGTCGGACTAAACCTTTACGTCATCAACGGCATCGCGCCCGACATCAAGCTCAAGACCATCCTTGTCGGATCGCTGCCCTATGTCGGCTGCATGGTGCTCGCGATCATTCTGCTGTGCCTGTTCCCCGGGATTGTAACATGGCTCCCGGACCTGATCATGGGCCCTGCGATATGACGCTGTTCGCCGACCTTCTTTCGACGGTGTTCGAGCGGCGATACAGACCCTGGGGTCCGGTGCGCCGAGACAGCCGACCGGTGACGGCGCTGGTCGCCGACCTTATGGGCGGCGCGGGCGAAGTGACGGGGGCGGGACTCGCGCGGCAAATCATCGACCGTTACGGAGAGATGGACGATGACGCAAAGCTGGACTTCTTCCGGCACATCGCGACCAACCTCGCGATTGTCCCATCTGCCCTGCGTGCGGCGCTTGACGCCTATGAGGCCGAAGGTCAGTCAAAGGCGACCTATCGCGCGGTGATGGCCGCGTCCGAACCGCCGAGGCAGGAGTTGATCCGCCGTCTGAACCAGGTGCCGGGCGCAACGAAGTCGCTGGTCCGGATGCGCGCCGACCTGTTGCGGCTGGCACGGGGCGACGAAGCGCTTCAGGCCCTCGATCTCGATTTGCGGCACCTCTTTGCAAGCTGGTTCAACCGGGGCTTCCTTGTTCTGCGGCGGATCAGTTGGGAAAGCCCCGCAGACATCCTCGAAAAGATCATCGCCTACGAAGCTGTCCATGCAATCGACAGCTGGGATGACCTGCGCCGGCGTCTGCAGCCCAAGGATCGGCGCTGCTTTGCATTTTTTCACCCGGCCATGCCGGATGAGCCGCTGATCTTTGTCGAGGTCGCGTTGACCCGTGGGATTGCGGGATCGGTTCAGGCCTTACTCTCGGAAAACCGGGATGTGTTGCTTGCGCAGGATGCGGACACGGCGGTGTTCTACTCCATCTCGAACTGTCAGGCGGGGCTTGCCGGTATTTCATTTGGCAACATGCTGATCAAACAGGTGGCCGCGGATCTGGCAGCCGAGCTTCCCGGTCTGAAGACCTTCATCACTCTGTCGCCTATTCCGGGATTTAACTCTTGGCTGTCGCAGCAGCATCCGCAGGCAAGCAAGCCAGACGGCGAAACCTTGCGTGCACTGGCCGCGCACTACCTCGCCGAAGCCAAGCGCCCTGATGGCATGCCGCTCGATCCGGTCGCACGGTTTCATCTGGGCAACGGCGCGCAACTGCATGATGTGCACCTGAACGCGGACACGTCGCCCAACGGGGTGCGCCAATCACTCGGTGTAATGGTGAACTATCACTACGATCTCAAGAAGGTGGCTGAAAACCACGAACGTTTTGCAACCTCGCAAACGGTTGCGATGTCCTCCGGCTTCCGGTCGCTTTCGGCAAATGCCACCAAACTATTGTCTGAGGAGGCGTAACCATGCCCAACCCTCTTTATGATGCACTCTTCGGCATTCACGCCGGAAAGACGACGCCCTTCCTGCATCTGCTGGATGGGTCGGTCATCAGCCATCAGGACTTCCTTGAACGGGCAGCACGCATCGCGCATGTCCTGACGGAAATCGGGCTGGAACCGGGGGACCGTTTGGCCGCTCAGGTGCAGAAATCAACCGAAGCGCTCGCGCTATATGCTGCCTGTGTGCAGGCCGGGGTCATCTTCCTGCCGCTGAACACGGCCTACACGGCCGACGAGGTCACCTACTTCATCGAGAACAGCGGCGCGCGGTGTGTCGTCTGCGACGGCAAGAGTGCCGATGACCTCAAGCCAATCGCGGATCGTCTGGGTGCGCGGCTCGAAACGATGAACGCCGATGGCGGGGGAAGCCTGACCGATCAGGCTGCGAGCATGCCTGCGTCGTTCGACAAAGTGCCGCGCGCGTCCGATGATCTGGCGGCGTTCCTCTACACGTCAGGCACGACGGGCCGGTCCAAGGGCGCGATGCTCACGCAGGACAACCTTCTGTCGAACGCGCTGACCTTGGGCGACTTCTGGAAATTCACGTCTGACGATGTGCTTTTGCACGCCTTGCCGATCTTCCACACGCATGGGCTTTTCGTGGCAACCAACGTCATTCTGGGAACCGGCGGATCGATGATCTTCCTGCCGAAATTCGATCTCGATGCCATGATCGATCTCATGCCGAAGGCGACCACGATGATGGGGGTGCCCACCTTCTACACACGTCTGCTCGATGACGCGCGCTTCACCAAGGACCTCACAGCGCATATGCGTCTTTTCGTGTCCGGCAGCGCGCCGCTTTTGGCGGAAACCCATGTCCAGTTCGAAAAGCGCACGGGGCACCGCATTCTCGAACGCTACGGCATGACGGAAACCAACATGAACACCTCGAACCCGTATGACGGGGACCGCCGCGCCGGGACAGTTGGTTTTCCGCTTCCGGGTGTGGAGCTCAAGATCACCGATCCTGCTACGGGCAAAACGCTGCCGCAAGGCGAGGTCGGCCAGATCGAAGTCCGCGGTCCCAATGTCTTCAAGGGCTATTGGCAGATGCCGGAAAAAACCGCCGCCGAATTGCGCGAGGACGGGTTCTTCATCACCGGTGATTTGGGCAAGCTTGATGACGACGGCTATGTGCACATCGTTGGACGGAACAAGGACCTTATCATCTCGGGCGGCTATAACATCTATCCCAAAGAGATCGAGTTGGTCCTCGACGAACAACCGGGTGTTCTCGAAAGCGCCGTCATCGGTGTCCCTCATGCGGACTTTGGCGAGACAGTCCTCGGTCTGATTGTTCCAGAACGCGGCGCGTCTCTAGATCTCGAAGCCATTGGCGAAGCTTGCAAAGCGTCACTTGCACGTTTCAAGCATCCCAGGAAACTGATCGAAGTCGAAGATTTGCCGCGCAATACAATGGGAAAAGTTCAAAAGAACGTCCTTCGCAACACATACCGGGACGTGTTCTTGCCGGTCGATACGTAGGCGTACAGACCGCTCACATTTCGACAGCGTGATTTCGCATCACCTCGCGCTTTCGCGCTTGGTCGTGTCAAAGACTAAGTGACTGCGCTTCGCATTTCACAACCCGAGTGTTCTGAGCACAGCTCCGCTGTTCGGTGCCCGCTTTCGCCTTTTTAAACCAAAAACATTAAATGTTTGGATGACATGAGCCCACGCGTGATGGGCCTCGGGCAACAGGATCAACAGGCAGGGCGAGCAAGGATCAATCCCGTGCCAGGCCTGAGCAAAATGCGCCACTCATGCGGCCAGCCAAGCGCCTATCACGACGCAAGCGCGGGCCGGGCGTGCCGAAGTCAACTTACCCAAAAGGATTCGGCGATTCAGCCAGTCGAACTTCCCAGCCTCCGCCGTCGCATCGATCACCGACATGGCATACCGGGTGGGCTGGACGGTTGGGTCCACGATCACGCGATTGCGCACGGTGATGATTGTGCCGTCCTCGCATTTCATCTTGTAGAGCGCGTCCAGCTCCTTGATCCCATCCGAACGCAAGAACTGTCGATCCGCACCGCCGGGGAGTACGGTTCCGTTCAGGCCTGCGCCTGCAGGACCGGCATGAAAGCGGCCCCCGGTGATAGGTACAAGAAAACGGTGTCCGCCACGCGCCGGTCCAAGGTCGATACCTTCGCCCACCTCGACCACGGCACGCCAGACCAATGAGAGTTCCGGTTTTTGGGGCTCCCTGACAGATACAGTTGCTAAGCGTTCCAAGATATAGGGATAAAATAATCATTGTGACTGAGTGATACGAAAAGGCGATATCATGCCCGCGCCCGATGCCAACATTCTGATGAACCGTCTCCTGCTCAAGGGCAAGGTCCGGCACATGTTGGTGCTTGTCCGCCTCATCGAATTGGGCAGCATGCGTCGCACGGCGACAGCGCTGAACATGGCCCAGCCTGCCGTGACTCAAATCGTGGCCGAGATGGAAGCATTGCTGGAGACTGAGCTTTTCTTCAGACATGCACGGGGGGTCGAACCGACCGAGGCGGCCAAAGACCTGCTTCCAGTAGCGCATCGTAAGCGGAGCGCTACCCCCACACTTACGGCCTAGCACCGGATCTGCGCTTCAGAGGCTTCTTTGGTTTGTGGGGAGTTTCTCGATGGGAGCTACAAGCGAGTTTCTTGCAAGGGTTTCGCGGCGGGGGGATGGCAAGCGT
>NZ_JAEPMO010000150.1 GCF_017643905.1 Marivita sp. | reverse complement strand
ATCCGCGCCGCTCGCCTTGGCCTGCGCCAGATAGGGGCCGAAATCCTGCGTCTTCTGGAACGGCGTGAATTCCTGACCGACGATTTCGCCCCCTGCGGCGGTGAAGGTCTCGGCGAAGGCGTCGATCATCTGGCGACCGGCGGCATAGTCGGGTGCCAGAGTGAACACCTTCTTGATGCCCTGTTCGGCCATCCAAGTGCCCATCGGACGGTTCACCTGACCGTTCGAGAAGGACATGCGCGTGATGAAGGGCGAACAGGCGGCACCGGTGGCCTCGTCATTGCCTGCGTTGGCGACGACCAGCGGCACACCTGCGCCGTGGACCATGTCGCGCACGGCGCCCAGAACGCCAGAGCTTACGATGCCGACCATGACATCGACCTTGTCCTGCAGGATCAGCTTTTTTGCCTTGCCCAGTGCGACGGGCGGTTTCACCTCGGTGTCTTCGCGGACAATGTCGAAGGTGACATCGGTTTCACCACCGAATTCCTTCAGGCCAAGGTTGAACCCGGTTTCGATTTCGTTGCCCAGCGAAGCATAAACGCCCGAGAACGGGAGCAGCAGGCCGACTTTGACGTCTTCGGCTGCGGCAGGCATGGCGAAGCTGGTGGCGAGCCCGAGGGCCGCCAGGATTGCGCGTTTCATTGTGATATTCCTCCAGTTGTGTTGCAGACCCCTCCTCAGGGCCTATCCAAGATCGCCCCCACCGACCGGCACAGTCACACCGGTGATGTAGGAGGCATCGTCCGACGCAAGAAACAGGATGGGTCCTGCCTGCTCGTCGAGCGTTCCGTATCGTTTCATGAACGAGGACTGGATCGTCTGATCGACGATGGTCTTGTACCAATCTTCGCGTTGTTCCTCGGCCGCATTGGGGTTGCGCGGCACGACGCGCGGTGGGGCTTCGGTGCCACCCGGAGCCGTGGCAACCACTCGAATTCCGCGTTCTGCAATTTCCCAGGCAAGACTTGCCGTGATCGCATTCACGCCGCCCTTGGCCGCCGCATAGGGCACGCGGTTGAGGCCGCGTGTCGCGATGGACGACACGTTCACGATCACACCGCTTTCGCGCGGCAACATCCGTTCGATCGCAGCCCGACAGCAGTAGAGCGTCGGGAAGAGCGACCGGCGCACCTCGGCGTCGATCTGCTGCGGTTCGTAATGTTCGAACGGTTTGGCCCAGATCGTGCCGCCCACGTTGTTGATCAGGATGTCGATGCGGCCCCAAAGATCGACCGCCTTCTGCATGGCCTTGTCGCAGCCCGCCCAGGTCTCAAGGTTGACCGAGATCGCGTCGGCCGTCCCACCCGCCGCACGGATCGCCTTCACGACCTCCTTGCGGGCGGGCGAGCGGTCGACGATCAGCACCTTGGCCCCGTCAGCAGCCGCGCGCTCGGCGACCCGGCGACCGATGCCTTGGGCGGCACCGGTCACGACCATGACTTTATCCTCGAACCGACGTGTCATGCCGCTTGGGCCTTTTCTTCGGTCGGGTTGAACTTCTCGTAGTGGAAGGCCGCAGGCTCCACGCCCAGCTTGCCGAAATGCGCGCGAACGGCGTCTACCATCGGGGGCGGGCCACACAGGTAAACGTCGCAAGCACCGTCGTTCAGGTCTTCGCCGGTGACATGATCGGTGACAAAGCCCTTGCGCTCATGCGCGTCCTCTTCTGCGGCAAGGATCGTGATGACCGTGATATTGCCGATCTTTTCGGCCAGCGCGTTCACGCGGTCCAGTTCCACAAGGTCGGCTGCGCGGGTCACGGCGTAGTAGAGCGTGATCGGATGATCCGATCCCTGCTCGGCCACCTGCTCCAGCATAGACAGGAACGGCGCGAGGCCCGTACCACCGGCCAGCCAAAGTTGCGGGCGCTCGATGGGTCGCAGGTAGAACGCACCCATCGGGCCGGTCAGGGTCACCGCATCGCCCGGCTGAGCGCGGTCGCTCAGGTAGGTGCTCATCACGCCCCCCGCCAGGTTGCGGATGAGAAAGGTCGCCTCGTCGGCACCGGGCGCGGACGAGAAGGAATAAGAACGGTGCGAACCGGTGCCGGGAACGGTGACGTTCACATACTGCCCGGGCAGGAAGCCCATCGGCTTGGCGAGTTTGACGCGCAGGCCGAAAGACGTCTCGGATAGGCGATCCACGCCCAGCACTTCGCCCTCGACCGCTTCGGGGGCCGTCTTGCAGACAGCCGACGATGCCGGAACCCGCAGAACGCAGTCGCTTTCGGGGATCATCTGGCAGGTGAGGACATAGCCTGCTTCGGCCTCCTCATCGCTCATGGACTCGTCCATGTAGAATTCCAGCTCGTATTCGCCCTTTTCGGCAAAGCACTTGCAGGTGCCGCAGACGCCATCGCGGCAATCCATCGGCAGGTTGATCTTCTGGCGGAAGGCGGCGTCCGTCACCTTCTCGTCGTCATCGCACTGGATGACGCGGGTGACGCCATCTTCGAAATTCAGGGCAACGTTGTAGGTCGTCATGGCATGCTCCTCCCTTGGCCGCGCACCAGAGGCGGTGCGCGGAGGTCTTTAAGGTCCCGAATTTGACGGGGATCAGATGTGGTAGACGTCGATCACGTGGTGGATGTGATCGTTCTTCAAAACCACCTTCTTGTTGGTGATCAGCGGCTTCGGACCACTGGTGTCGATCGTGTAGAACGATGTGCCCCAGTGCTGGTCCGTCTTGGAATAGCGATAGCTCAGCGTCTGCCAGTTGAAGCGCAGCGTGATCTCGCTGCCTTCGCGGCTCAGGATTTCGATCCCCGACAGGTAGTGGTTGGTCCGCGGTTCCGGCAGCGACGTGGCCGAGGACCGGTCAGTCTTGATACGGAACACGCGGTCCTCGATGCCCTGCTTGTTTGGGTAGAACATCAAGGACATCTCGTTCTGCGGGTCTTCGGTCAGGGTGTCATAGTCATCCCAGGCCGGCATCCAGAACGGGCAGTCCTTGTGGTAGAATGTCAGCCAGGTGTCCCAATCACGGTCGTCCAGAGCACGGGCTTCGGCGAAAAGAAACGCCTGGATCTCGTCGTAGCTCAGATCAGCGGCAGCTGTCGGGCGTTCAAGTGTTGCGATGGTCATTGTCGTTCCTCCTCATTCGGCCGCGACGGCCGCGCCCGGCGCGGTTTCGCGTTCCTTGGCGATGGCAGCGCCCATACGCTCGGACCAGTTGCTGTGCTGGATGACGAACAGGCCTTCATCTTCGGTGCGGGCACCCGACAGGATCGGGTTGATCCCCAGCGCCTTGGCGTCTTCATCGGGACCTTCGATCCACTGGGTTGCGCCACGGGTCAGGTCGTTCCACTTGGCGTGGGCAGCCCCGGCATAGCCGCGCTGCGTTGCCCGGAATTCCTCGGTGTCGTCGGGCGTCGCCATGCCCGAGGCGTTGAAGAAATCCTCGTACTGGCGGATGCGACGGGTACGCGCTTCCTGGCTCTCGCCTTTGGGGGCGATGCAGTAGATCGTCACTTCAGTCTGATCGACGCTGATCGGACGGAACACGCGGATCTGGCTCGAGAACTGGTCCATCAGGAACACGTTCGGGTAGAGGCAGAGGTTGCGCAGGACACCCACCATCCATTCGGCTTTCGTCTTGCCGTACTGTTCGGTCCATTCCGCAAGGCGCGGATAGTTCGGGCGGTTGGTCGGATCGGCCCATTCCGTCCAGAGCAGGATGTGACCGTTCTCGTACGCGTGGAACCCTCCGCGCTGCTTGGCCCATTTGCTGGCATCGGTTGCCTTGATCTGGTCTTCCTTGCCATCGTCGGTGCGGTGCGCCGTGGTAGCAACGTAGTTCCAGTGTACGGCAGACACGTGATAGCCGTCTGCGCCGTTCTCGGCCTGAAGCTTCCAGTTGCCGTCGTAAGTGTAGGTGGATGAGCCGCGCAGCACTTCCAGACCTTCGTCGGCCTGATCGACGATCATGTCGATCATCTTGCGCGCTTCGCCAAGGTACTCTTCCAGCGGCTTCACATCCGCATTGAGCGAGCCGAAGAGGAAGCCCCGGTAATTCTCGAACCGCGCGACCTTGGTCAGGTCATGGCTGCCATCCTGATTGAACTGCTCGGGATAACCTGCGCCATTGGGGTCCTTGACCTTGAGCAGTTTGCCGGTGTTCGAGAAGGTCCAGCCGTGGAACGGGCAGGTAAAGGTCTTCTGGTTGCGGCGCTTGAAGCGGCAGAGCTGCGCGCCCCGGTGCGAACAGGCGTTGACCAGAGCGTTCAGGTTGCCGTCCTTGTCGCGGGTGATGACGACGGGCGTGCGGCCCATGGTCAACGTGAAGTAATCGCCCGGCTCCGGGATCTGGCTTTCATGCGCCATGTAGATCCAGTTGCCTTCGAAGATGTGCTTGATCTCAAGCTCGAACAGCTCTTCGTCGGTAAATATGTCCCGGCGGCAGCGGAACACGCCGTTTTCCGGGTCGTCCTGGATCGCGCCGTCAAGGCGGGCCTCGAATTCATCGAGATTGGATTGGGTGAACATCTGTCGTTCTCCTCCTGACTGCCGCGACGCCTCCTGCGTCCCGGCTGGGTTTGATGTCGTGCCGCGGGCTTATTCGCCTGCGACGGCTTGGATGGTCCGTCCGCCATCGCGGCGGAAGAATGCGATCTTGTCTGGGTCGAGCGCGGCACCGATGCCTGCTCCTGTGGGGATCTCGACGCAGAAGTCGCGATAGGTGATCGGCTCTGCGAGGATGTCCTCGGTGAGCAGCAGCGGCCCGAAGAGTTCAGTGCCCCAGCTCAGGTGTTCCGTGGTCGCGAAAAGTTGCAGCGCGGCGGAGGTGCCCAGCCCGGTCTCCAGCATGGTGCCCCCATAGAGGCCAAGACCTGCGGCTTGCCCGATGGCGACCACTTCGGAGGCCCGCTTGAGGCCACCTGATTGCGCCACTTTCACGGCGAACACATCGGCGGCGTTTGCAGTGACGACAGCCAATGCATCTTCGGGGCCGTTCAGCGCCTCGTCCGCCATCACGGCGATCTCATAGCCGCTGGCCAGTTCCGCCATTGCCCGGCGATAACGCGCAGGCACCGGTTGTTCGACCAGTTCGCACCCTGCGTCCTGAAGCCCTTTCAGACCCCAACGAGCATCCTGCAAAGACCACGCGGTGTTCACATCGACCCGCACGCTGGCAGCATCGCCAACAGCCTGCTTGATCCGCGCCACATGGGCCACGTCTTCGCGCACCGACCGCTTGCCAATCTTCAGTTTGAAGATGTTGTGGCGGCGCGTTTCGATCATCTGGTGCGCCTCGGCGATGTCGGTTTCCGAGTTGCCCGAGGCCAGCGTCCACGCCACCGGCAGACGCGCATGGACCGCACCGCCGAAAAGCTGCGCGACAGACACGCCAAGGCGCTTGCCCAGACCATCCCAAAGCGCGATTTCGACGGCGGTCTTGGCGATACGGTTCGCCTTGACCAGCTTGTCGATCAACTGGATGGCCCCGTTCACGTTGTCCGCGTCACGCCCGATCAGGGCAGGCGCGATATAGGTGTCGATGGCCGACTTGATGCCTTCGGGGCTTTCAGGACCATAGCTCAGACCGCCGATCGTGGTGCCTTCGCCGATGCCCTCGGAGCCGTCCGAGAAGCGAACGACGACGAGGACAGCCGTTTGCGTCCGCATCGTCGCCATGGACAGCACATGTCCCCGGATGGTCGGGATGTCGAGGATCATGGTCTCGATCTGGTCGATCTTGGTCACGGGAGAGTTCCACATCTTGTCGTTTCGTTGAGATGCAGATTGCTCATGCGGGCCGGTTTCTGTCGATGATGGTCCGGATCTTGGGTGATACCCTGACGTGGTATCATCGGGGCCTCACAGACAGAAAAAGGCGCCGCGAGATGCGACGCCTTTTTACCAAACGGTCAAATTTGAACTTAGGCTGCTTTTGCCCTGCGCACTTCGGACGTCTTGCTCACCTGACGCCCGGAGTGGCCGTTGATCACTTTAGAGGCGGCCACCATTTCGCTTACCATCTCGGCCGTCACGGCCGACAGTGTCCAACCCAGGTGCCCATGCCCGGTGTTGTAGTACACCCGGTCGCGCACCCCCTGCCCCACCTTTGGCATCATGTTCGGCATCATCGGGCGCAGCCCCGCCCATGGGATCGCGTGTTCTGTACTGACACCGGGGAAGAACCGTTCGCACCATTTGACCAGCGGACGGATACGATCATCGCGGATATCGAGGTTGTAGCCGTTGAACTCCGCCGTCCCTGCAATGCGGAACCGGTCTTTGCCCAGGCGGCTGGTCACCACCTTGGCTTCATCGTCCAGCAGACTGATCCAAGGCGCTGCGCGCTGGCTTTCCTCGTCATCCAGACGGACGGTGATCGAATAGCCTTTGACCGGATAGACATTCACCCGGTCCCCGAGTTGCGCACCGATCCTGCGGCTTTCCACCCCGGCACAAACGACAATCGCGTCAAAGGCTTCGGTCTGGCTTTCATTGTTGCGGCTCCAGGTGATACGGACGCCGTTGTCATCAACATCAATCGCATCGACATCGGTGCCGAACCGCAGGGCCGCGCCACCGGCTTCGATAGATTTGGCGAGGCCCGTCGTATAGCGGTGAATGTCGCCGGTGAAATCGCTTTCGGTGTAGTAGCCGCCATAGAAATCGCCCCTCAGTGCAGGTTCGATCTGGCGGACCTCTTCCGGTGCAACAGCGCGACGGTCCAATCCACCCTCGGCGAGCAGCTTGTTCACCTCGGTCGCGTGGTCGAACTCGGCCTTGTTGGTGTAGATGTGCAGGATGCCGCGGTCTTCGCAGTCGAAGTCGAATCCGTGCCGTTCCGCCTTTTCGCGCAAAAGCCCTCGCGCGGCGATGGCCATGCGTGTGGTCTCAATGGTATTCGCCCGGTATTGCGGGATCGACGCCACGAATTCGGCCATCCAACTGTATTTGTGCCAGCTTGGCTTGGGATTGACGAGCAAGGGCGCGCCGCGCGTCATCATCCACTTCATGCCTTTGAACACGGTTGACCAGCGGTTCCACGTTTCGGCATTCGAGGCGGACAACTGCCCGCCATTGGCGAAGGAGGTCTGCATCGCGGCATAGCGGTTGCGGTCGAACAGCGTCACATCATAGCCCCGGTCCATGAGGCTGGATGCGGTTGTCACGCCGGTGATCCCGGCGCCGATTACGGCAAGTCTGGTCATGGTGTCCTCCCGCGACCCAAGGTTTCGTCCTGCCGGATGACAGGTCCAATCCCCTCTGTCGCGGGTCGCGAACAGGGTCGCGGCACGCTTCAGACGCCCGTGCCGGTCACAGTCCTTTTGCCTGAGAGGTTCCGGGGGGTTGCTCCTTCGGCGCCGATGCGATCGGCCTCTCCTGTGTCAGCTTGGTAGGCGGTGTCAGGTAAGTCGGATTATAATCTCAAGTCAAGACTATTTTAGACTGATGCTTTATCGGCTTCCTGAGCGAGAGCCTGACTATACTCTTCCGACGTGACCCAATGGCCCAGACGTTCGAGAATCTCGTTCAAGGCCCGCAGCTCCTGCGCGGACAGCGGATCGGTCAGAATGACCTCCAGCCGGTCAGAAAGACGCCGCGCCACCTGCCGCACCTCTTTGCCCTTTGCAGTTGTCGAAAGCAGGAACACCCGCGCATCCTCGGTCGAGTTTTCGCGGGTGATCAGCTCTGACCCGATCAGGTTCTGAAGGATTCGCGAGGTCAAACTCCGTTCAAAACCTGTTATTTTCGCGATTTCTGCAAAGGTGGTGCCCGGGGTGTCGTCGATCAGGCGCAGCACGCGCAGGTCGCGGATATGGCAGCCAGTCTCTTTAAAGAAGATCGCATCATTGGCCGTGATCGCCTGCTGGGCCACGATGTTCAGTTTGTAGGTCAACCGCTCGTTCTTGAAGGGTTTGTCCATCCGCGCCTCGCTGTTTCCCGTCTGGTCGATACCGAAAAGGTATCACCTATTACCCAAATCCAAGCACGAAATAGTCTTAACAAACAACTATTCCGGGGTACAAGCATCAACATCAGATAATCTCAACTTGCAACTAAATGGGGCGACTCACGGATGTTTACCAAATGGTACAGTTCGCAGAAGGCGACCTCTCATGACTGGTTGCACACCCTGCATCGCCACCCGGAAACCGGGTTCGAGGAAATTCGCACCGCCGCCTTTGTTGCAGAGCGCCTGACCGAGT
Organism: Marivita sp.; assembly: GCF_017643905.1. Lineage (GTDB taxonomy): Bacteria > Pseudomonadota > Alphaproteobacteria > Rhodobacterales > Rhodobacteraceae > Marivita. The sequence goes on along the minus strand of NZ_JAEPMO010000150.1, from coordinate 1,714 downwards.
TCGGCTACGACGTGACAACTGCGATCGGTGGAACAGGCTTGGTTGGCACGCTCCATGGTTCCAAGGCGTCGCGGAACGCGCTGGGCCGCATTGTTGCCTTTCGGGCGGAACTGGACGCGCTGCCCATGCAAGAGGCGGCCAAGCTGGATTATGCCTCGACAGACCCGGCACGGTTTCACGGCTGCGGACACGACGGGCACATGGTCACCGCCCTGACCGCCGCAGCCTATCTGGCCAAGCACCGCGATTTCGACGGCACAGTCCGGTTCATCTTTCAGCCTGCAGAAGAGCTGCTGACAGGAGCCCGCGCGATGATCACCGATGGCCTCTTCGACCGCTTCCCCTGCGACGAGATTTACGCGCTGCACAATTCGCCCGACCTGCCTGCCGGGCAGGTTGGAGTCCCAACCACCGCCGCGCTGTCATCCGCCGACAATATTGACATCACCATCCGCGCCAACGGGGCGCATGGCTCCATGCCGCATACGGGCGAGGATGCTATCGCCGCTGCCGCGCACCTGATCACATCGGTGCAACAGGCCGCCACACGGTTGATCGATGCACGCGCCGCTGGGGTGATCTCTTTTGGCCTCCTGCACGGCGGAACAGCGCGGAACATCCTGCCCGATACCGTACGGATTGAGGGCACGATGCGTACGACTTCGGAAACGGTGCGCAACCGTCTGGCGGACATGCTGCAAGACGCCGTGCGCGCAACTGAACTGCTGTTCGGAGTGCTGATCGAGATCGGCATCGAAACCGTCACCCCTGTCACCACCAACAACCCGACTTGTGTTGCCGCCGCCGTGTCTGCCGCAACACGGGTGGTCGGTGCCGATCGCGTGACCGAGAACGCCCGCAGCCTGATGGCGTCCGAGGATTTCGCGGAACTCTCGGCTCGCGTGCCGGGCGCCTATTTCTTTATCGGGCAGTCCGGCCCTGCCCCGCACCATCCCGAATTCGTCTTCGATACGGACATCATTCCGGTCGGAGCCGCCATCTTTGCCGATCTGGCAAAGCACCGCACGAGCGTTTCGCTCAACTCTCACCACCTGACCTGACACAGACATCATCCAAGGGAGGATACCCATGTCGCTCTGTTCCACTACCCTGCTGAAAGGCGCCGTTGCCGCCAGCGCCCTCATCGCCGCCTCGGCCCAAATCGCCAGCGCCGAAATGCTGACCATGTCGTCCTGGGTGCCGCCGACCCATTTCGTGCACACCGATTTCCTTGTGCCCTTCACCGAAAAAGTTGCCGAAGTGACCGAAGGTCGTGTGACCGTGACGATCCTGCCCGCCCCTCTCGCGAGCCCGCCCCAGCACTGGGAACTGGCGCGCAATGGCGTGGCCGACATCACGTGGGGCAACTTCACCTACGAGCCCGAGCGCTTCGTTTCGCTGTGGTTTGCGGAATTCCCGAACGCGGGCACCAATGCCGAAGCGCAAAGCCGCGCGCTGTGGCAGACGTTTGACGCCTATCTTGCTGACAATGCCGCGTTTGACGGTCTGAAGATGCTGGGCGTCGGCATGTTTGGCGGTGGCCAGTTGCACCACGGAACCAAAGCCGTGACCACGCCCGAGGACATGGCGAACACCAAGTTCCGTATGGGTGGCCCGATCCAGGAAAAACTGTTGACCGCGCTGGGTGCGGTTCCGGTCGCCGCTCCGGCCACCAAAGCTTACGAAATGCTGGAAAGCGGCGTCATCGACGGGT
>NZ_JAEPMO010000185.1 GCF_017643905.1 Marivita sp. | reverse complement strand
GCCGAAACTGACCGGGTGAACGCCACCGGCTCCATCTCCGTGATGGTCGGCGCGCCCAGCCACGGCCAAGGTCATGAAACCGTGTTCCCGCAGGTGGTGGCAGAAATGCTCGGCATCGACGAGAGCATGATCGACATCGTCCACGGCGACACCTCCAAGATCCCCTTCGGCATGGGCACCTACGGCTCACGCTCGCTGGCGGTCTGCGGCTCGGCCATGGTCCGCGCCACCGAGAAGATCATCAACAAGGCCAAGAAGATCGCTGGCCACCTTCTCGAAGCCTCTGACAGCGATATCGAGCTGAAAGACGGCAAGTTCACCGTGGCAGGCACCGACAAATCGGTCGCCTGGGGTGACGTGACGCTCGCCGCCTACGTGCCGCACAACTACCCGCTCGAAGACATCGAGCCGGGCCTCGAGGAAACCGCTTTCTACGATCCGGCCAACTTCACCTACCCGGCAGGCGCCTATGCCTGCGAGGTCGAGGTCGATCCCGAAACCGGCAAGGTCACCATCGAAAAATTCGTCTCGGCGGATGATTTCGGCAACGTGGTCAACCCGATGATCGTCGAAGGCCAGGTCCATGGCGGCATCGCCCAGGGCATTGGCCAGGCGCTTCTGGAAAACTGCGCCTATGACGAAAACGGCCAGCTGCTCAGCGCATCCTACATGGATTACGCCATGCCGCGCGCCGACGACCTGCCGCATATGGCGAACTATGTGGTTGACCATTCCTGCCAGACCCCGTGCACACACAACCCGCTGGGTGTGAAGGGCTGCGGCGAGGCAGGCGCGATCGGCTCCCCGCCCACAGTGGTGAACGCGGTCATCGACGCACTGCACTCGGGTGGCCACACCCACGTTTCCCATATCGATATGCCCGTGTCGCCCTCGCGCGTCTGGGCAGCGATCAACGGCCAGTAAGGAGGGCTTGAGACATGTATAGCTTTGACATCCAACGGCCCACTTCCGTGGCAGACGCTGTCGCCGCCTTGGCGACAGACGAAGCCCTGCCGCTCGGTGGCGGCCAGACCCTGATCCCGACGCTCAAGCAGCGCCTGTCGGCCCCGTCCGTGCTGGTCAGCCTGAGCGCAATTGCCGAGATCAAGGGAGTCTGCACCGGTGACGACGGCGCGCTCTGCATCGGCGGCGGCACAACCCATGCCACCGTCGCTCGCGAAGCGGCCTCCAGCTATCCGGCGCTGGCGGATCTGGCAGGCCATATCGGCGACCCGGCGGTCCGCAATCGCGGCACCATCGGTGGCAGCCTGGCCAACAACGACCCCTCCGCCTGCTATCCGGCGGCGGCTCTGGGTTCGGGGGCGACCATCGTCACCAACACCCGCTCCATCGCGGCGGATGATTACTTCCAGGGGATGTTCGCAACAGCCCTGAACGAAGGCGAAATCATCACCGAGGTGCGCTTCCCGGTGCCGGAAAAGGCCGCTTACATGAAGTTCGAACAGCCTGCCTCGCGCTTTGCGCTGGTCGGGGTATTCGTTGCCAAATACGCGGACGGTGTGCGCGTCGCGGTGACAGGGGCGTCGGAGAATGGCGTCTTCCGCTGGACCGAGGCCGAAGCGGCGCTGTCGTCGAACTTCTCGGCGGATGCGGTTCCGGCTGCCCCATCGGGCGACGGTATGATCTCGGACCTGCATGGCTCGGGTGCCTATCGCGCGCATCTCGTGGCCGTGATGACCAAGCGCGCGGTCGCCGCCGCACGCTGATCTGGTCAGACGTTGAAACGACAAAGCCCCGGTTTCCAAGCCGGGGCTTTTTCATGTGCGGCGCACGATGCGTCGACGCATCGTGATTTTGCGTCACCGCAAAATCCTGGGGGTGCTATCCCCAGACCCCCGAAGTATTTTTGAACCAGAGAAGATCAGACGGTCCGAAGATTGCCGTCGGAGTCGACCAATGTGATCCGCTTCAGCCCTGCGGCGCTCTTGAGCCGCTCAAGGGCAGGGCGGTCCATGAAAACCGCCGCCGTCGACAGCGCATCCGCCATCGTGGCCGACGGCGCTTCGATGCTGACAGTGGACCAGATCGGGCGTTCACCCCGGGGGCCAAGGATATGGGATCGCGCGCCCAGCGACATTGCGGCGGGGCTCGATGTGGCAATCGCCATATCGCGCAGCTCGCGAGTGCCCAGATAGCCATGGGTCGGATCTTCAAGACCCAGCGTGAACGGCCCGCCCAGTGCGGCCTGTTCGCCGATATTCACCAAAGCTGTCGTAGCCCCATGTTTGAGCAGCAGAAGTCGCATCACATCCGTGGCGAACCCTTGCGCGATGCCGTTAAAGGTCAGCGCTTGCCCCGTCTGCAATTCGACCATCCGATCCGAATACCGGACCCTGTGCCACCCAAGTGCAGCCCGAGCGCGGTCAATGTCGCCACCTTTTGCCAAGGCCTGCCATAGCGGCTGGATCGTCGGATCGAACAATCCTCCACTCAGGCGATGCGCCTCATCTGCGCGCGCCATCAGCGTCCGCATGAGCGCATTCGGGTCGCGCAGTCGGCCCATCATATTCAGCAGCGACAGTTGCGAGGTCGGGCGGAACAAGCTGAACGCCTCTTCGAAATTCACCAGCAGGCGCGGCACATCCGCCAGTGCCCGTTGCGTCATCTCGCGCGGCCCGTGCAGCGTCACGGACACATCCGCCCCAAGCGCCTGACCCGACCATGTGTCGGCCTGAGCAAGGCCAGGGGCACAGGCAAAGGCGGCGGCAAGGGACAGGAAGCGACGTCGTTTCATTCGGCAGGCACCGTGTTGGGATGGCCCAGAGTGCGCGGCGCGCGGCGCGCAGCGCGACCCTTGAGGATCAAGGGCACGCACTGATCCGCATCATCATGGATGGTCACGCAATCAAGGCACTGGAAACATTCGGAATACTGGATTTTGCCGCTCGGCGCGATGGCCTCGTAATTGCACTTCACCCGGCACAGTTGGCAGGGCGATCCGCATTCCTCGCGGCGTGGAATCCAGCGGCGTAGGCGCAGCACCCCGCCAATGGCCATCAGGGCGCCGAGCGGGCAGAGGTAGCGGCAGAAGCCTTTGAAGATAAACATGCCAAGGACCAGCCAAAGCGTGGCATAGGCGACGTAGTACCACTCGCGCACGAAAAACGTGGTGATCGCCGTCTTGAACGGTTCGATCTCGGCCGCCTTGTCCATGTAGGACGGGACAAACACCGTCACCGCGACCAGCCCCGCCAGTGCCACGTATTTCAGCGATTTGAGCCGCGCATCCCACCGCGCGGTTGGCTCGATCTTGGGCAGGCGCAGAAGCCGTCCAAGGTGATGGGCAAATTCCTGCATCGCGCCGAAGGGGCAAAGCCAGCCACAGAACAGGCCACGCCCCCAAAGGATAAACCCAAGGATCGCCACACCCCAGATCAGCAGCGAAAACGGGTCGTACAAAAGGAACGCGAACGACCCGCCTGCCATCGAAGACTGCAACGCGGCCAGCGGTGTGACGATGGACAATTGCCCTTGCCCCCACCAGCCGATGAACCCCAGAACGCCTGCCAGAATCCCCAACCGCACCGGCGTGAACGCCGCCAAGCCCGCCAGCCAGCTTTGCGCGCCCAGAAGCACCGCGACCAACGCGGCGAGGACAACCGCCAGCACGATGAGGTCTGTCTCGCGGTTCAGGATCGCCTCTTTCCACGGCGGCAGCTTTTCGACCACCACAGGACGGGCGTAGAACCTCTCGTCCGTCACATGGGTCGCGGTCAGTTGTACCGATCCGATCTCGGGCTGGAACATTCCGTGTTCGCGCACCGCGTCGACATGCATGGTCCACTCGCGGGTCGGGTCAAACCCCAGCCGCCGGTCGGTGCGCAGGATCATCGCCACACCGTCCTGCAGATCATCCGGCACGCTGTCGCTCAGTTCCACAAACAGATCCGCATCGCGCAGCGCCACAGGGAACCCGTCCTGCTGCACGCCGATCCAGTCGGGCGACGTGTTGCGCACGAAATCCTCCGACACCAATCCGTGCCGCGCCGTCTCGATCACGAGGATCGGCTCGTCGAAGGTCGAGATCGACATGAACCGGTCCAGTTCCGCCAGCGTGTCCGCGTCCAGAAGTACCCGCGCTATCGACTTTGGCCCCACATCCGCAATCCAGAGGTCGAGATAGGGCGCATCCGGATCGTCCAGCGCCTCCGCGTCGTCATCCTCCCACACCGTGCCCGCAAACAGCGCCTGCACCTCGGCATTGGTCGCCACCCGCCGCGTGATGAGGCCCTGCGTCACCAGATCGTCCCAGCTCAGCACTTCGACATAGTCGGGGTCCGGGTACGCAGGCGGCCCCGACGCGATCCCCTGCATCTTCTCGCGCGCCACCTGCAGCGCCGCCGCCAGCACGCTCTCATGCGCGATGCGGATCGACGCGGTCGCCTTCGTCACACCATCCAAATAGATCAACCCACCGCCACCGGTCGCACCCCCATACGGCGTGCCCACCACCAGTGAATCGCTGATCGAATGCCCGCGATACTGCTCGAAGAACGCGTGAAACGGCGCTTCCCCCAGACCCGACACAAAGATCGGCTCGTTATGATCCAAAAGCTGCACATCCAGGAACCGCCCCTCCAGATCCAGCACCACCAGCACATTGATCGGCGCGCCGGAAAAGCCGGGCAGGGCGGCCATCGGCTCGGTCTGGAACACGTAGCCCGCATGCGCACCGCCCGAGTTGAGCAGCTCGTACACCCCATTGTCCGAGATCAGCGCCCCAAGGCTCATCGGCGCATAGATCCGCGCCGCGATCTCCTCCTCCGACAAGACCTCGGCCACCGCGCAAACGGCACTCAGACACCACAGAACCGCGGCAAGAATAAAACGGAATCTTCCCATGAGCGCGACCATAAAAGCGCCGCCCGAACCGCCCTATTGGACCTTCGTCCAAGAGCCGCCCAACAGCAAAATCCCCTATGCTGCCCCCATGCGCGCATCACCCCATGTCACCCTGATCTCGCTCGCCCTGCTGATCGCCGCCTGGACGCTGGGCGCATGGGCGATGAACGACGCCGACATCCTGCCCACCCCGCTCGCCGTCTGGCACGAGATCGCGGACGAAAGCGCATCCGGTGCCCTCTGGTACCACATGGCCAACACCCTGCGCCGCGTGGCACTCGCCTTCACCCTCGCCATGGCCGTCGGCATGACCCTCGGCATCGCCATGGGCCGGTCCGAGCGGCTCAACATGTGGCTCGACCCGTGGGTCACCGTCTTTCTGAACCTGCCCGCGCTGGTGATCATCGTGCTCTGCTACCTCTGGATCGGCCTGAACGAGGTCGCGGCCATCATCGCCGTCGCCCTCAACAAGACCGCGATGGTCACCGTGACGATCCGAGAGGGTGTCCGCACGCTCGACCGGGGTGTGGGGGACATGGCGCAGGTCTACCGCCTGACGCCGATGACCCGCCTGCGCCACATCATCTGGCCGCAACTGGGGCCGTTCGTTGCCACCAGCACCCGCAACGGGCTGGCCGTGATCTGGAAAATCGTGCTGGTGGTCGAGTTCCTCGGCCGCTCCAACGGCGTCGGCTTCCAGATCCACCTCTATTTTCAGCTCTTCGACACCGCCACGGTCATGGCCTACGCGCTGGCCTTCACCGGAGTGATGCTGAGCATCGAATACGGCCTCGTCCAGCAATGGGAGAGGCGGTCGAGCGCGTGGCGACGCGCCTGACCCCGTAGGCCGGGCATCCGCCCGGCAATCCCCGCACCCCATCCAACCCCAAGAGGTCACCCCCAGCCCGGACCGGGCCAGCGCCCGTCCGCCCCCCGGGCGGGCGCTTCTGCACCGACATCCCGCTGAAACCAGATAACAAAATGGAATAAACAGTGATATCGTTTGGTCGGAATTGTCCTCGGATTTATGAAAGCAGGTTATTCGTGCACCAGTTGGGTGTTTACAACGCCTCAAGGTTGTGAGATTTTTTTGTCATCTGTTTAACGTTGGGTCACTTATATGAGATTTCGAAACATTAGTAATTGGAGTGATCCAACGGAACTAAGGGGGGTACTATACTTTGCTCAGAGAATCGATGAGATGACCTTGGAGTATACATTGGACAGCTTTCGTGCTCCCACTACTAACGCACCTTATTTGGTCAAGGAATTCTTGCTCGCTTTATCGGCCCATAAACAAATCGGCTTGCCACTTAGTTCGGCGCTTCATATTTTGGATGAAGCGGAGCAGCGTTTACATGGAAATCCGATTGTAAAAGGGCTTTTGTCTATACGTTTAAGTAATTATTTGAAGGTAAATCGAGAAAATGTAGATGAGATGGAGCGTTGCTTTCAGGTCTTGGGTCGAGAGATAAATCCAGGTTCATATGTGATTGAGTGCTTTCGGCAGTTAAAGCTTGCTATACCAAGCAATCGAAAAAGTGACATTGAATTTCTTTCTCGGGAATTAGTTACTACGCTCTTGAATATGGGTGTAAGCAGTTTCTTTGTTAATAAAGCGGCAGTGAATTACCTCTTTGGTAATGGGTCGATAAAGTCAGCTGATGATCTCGACGGTTTTTTAAAGATAATTTTTCCGCATCTTCATTCATTTAAAGTTCTTGTGAAAATCAAAAGTCCAATAAAAGTTGTTAGTAAAGAGGTTTTGGACATATTTAAGATATCGCTAATTAAAAGAATTCCTAAAAAGATGCTTGCCAGTTGTCCTGATAGCTTCAAGACTTTGGAGAAGGGCCAAGCCTACGTTCTTGCACGGAAGTAAAGGCGTTTGACCGTTTTTCCGCCGTTTCAGTCGTGAAGGACAAGATTTCACGAGTTCACGATTTATTCGGCTTATTTTATCATAAGGGCAAATATGCCCTGGGAGACGATGCAGTTGTATTTCAGGCGTGCTGCGAAGAAGAAGATTCTGTCGTTCTAGTGCACATCAATAGAATGCACTTCGTTGATGATAATAAGCCAAACGTTGCTGCGCGCAAGCTTGATGAAATGATTACTAGGCTTATCCTTCCCTCTGGTCCCGATAGAGAGAAGTTTTTTCGTGTCATTGATTTTCATGGGATTAGCTCGAAGTCAGATACCATTGAAAATCAGATAATTAATCTCTGGACATCTCTTGAGACGTTAGTGCCAGTAAGGGGTAGTGGAACAATCGTTTCGGGGGTATGCGCAGGTGTTCTTCCTTTTATAGGATTGAATTATCTTCGACGACTTTTTGAGCGGCTAACTTTTGATATTGCGCGTTGGAATAGGGGTGAGCT
>NZ_JAEPMO010000051.1 GCF_017643905.1 Marivita sp. | reverse complement strand
TGGCACCCGGATCTGAAGCCCGCACTAGCCCTTTTGGATCCTGAGCTTACTATCGGCTTGCCAAGAACTCTCACGGCTTGGACAGGGGCCGATGCGCTCGTTCATGCCATCGAGGCCTTTATGGTGCCAGGTTTCCACCCCTTGTGCGATGGCTTGGCGCTGGAAGGGCTTGCCCTCATCGCAAAGTGGTTGCCCCTAGCTGTCGAAGAGCCGCAGAATCTGGCCGCACGCGGGGGCATGCTGACGGGGTCCTGCCTGGCCGGAATTGCTTTCCTTAAGGGTCTTGGGCTTGTGCATGCGATTTCCCACATGGTCGGGGCCGAATTCAATACACAGCACGGCCTGACCAATGCGATCCTGCTGCCAGTGGTGCTGCATTTTAACCTGCCCGGACAGGAGGACAAGGTCCGCCGTATGGCGCAGGCGATGGACTTGGCGGACACGTCAGTCGAAGGATTCATATCGGCCGTCGAGGCGCTGCTCGACCAGATCGGGATTCCGAAATCCTTGGGCGAGCTTGGCGTGCCAGCAGATTGCGCCGCAAGGATCGCCGAAAAGGCCCTGAAAGACAGTGCCGCCCGCACCAACCCCCGCACCGCCACATTGGCCGAGGTCGTTACCTTGACCGAAACTGCCATCGCCAAGGCACGCTGACAAAAAGGACCGGGCAGATGCTCAAGCTGACGAAATTCTACATCGGTGGACATTGGGTCAAACCTCTGTCCCCGGCTACCCTACCGGTGCTGAACCCGGCGACCGAGGCCCAGATCGGCACGGTGGCCATGGGCAACGCCGCGGACGTGGATCGCGCCGTGGCTGCCGCGAAGGCGGCATTTTCCGGTTTCTCAACCACGTCCAAACAAGAGAGGCTTGATCTTCTGAAAAGGTTGAAGGCCGCGACCGAAAGGCGCTTCGAGGATCTGGCGCAGGCGATGCGAATGGAAATGGGTGCGCCGATCACCATGGCGCGGGCTGCCCAAGCGGATGCGGCGATTGGCCATTTGCAGGGATTCATCGACGCGCTGAACGAACTTGAAGAGCGCAAGGTGCTAGCAAACGGCGACATACTTATGCGTGAACCGATCGGTGTCTGTGGGCTGATCACACCTTGGAACTGGCCGATGAACCAGATCGCGCTCAAAGTCATTCCTGCGCTGGCCACTGGTTCAACCTGCGTCCTGAAGCCCTCGGAGTACACGCCGATCTCGGCGATGATCTACGCCGAAATCATTGACGAGGCGGGCTATCCGCCGGGGGTGTTCAATCTGGTGAACGGGGATGGCCCAACCGTCGGAGCAGCGCTATCGCGCCACCCAGACATCCAGATGATGTCCTTTACTGGCTCGACCCGGGCCGGGATCGCCGTCACCCGCGACGCTGCCGAAACCGTCAAGCGCGTGACGCTGGAACTGGGAGGCAAGTCGCCGAACCTGGTTTTCGCCGATTGTGACCTTGAGGCGCGGGTGTCGGCTTCGGTTCGGGAATGCATGTTCAACACCGGCCAGTCCTGCGACGCGCCGACCCGGCTTTTGGTCGAGCGCTCTTGCTATGACGCAGCACTGCAAATTGCCAAACGAACCGCAGACGCCATCAGGGTCGGCAACCCAGAGCTAGCGGGGGATCATATCGGGCCCCTGTTCGACAAGATCCAATACGACCGCGTGCAAGCGATGATCCAACTGGGGCTTGCCGAGGGGGCGACCCTACTGGCTGGTGGCCTTGGCAAGCCCGAAGGGGTCACGTCTGGATGGTTTGCCAAACCCACGATTTTTGCCGATGTGTCTAACGATATGCGCATAGCTCAGGAAGAGATCTTCGGCCCTGTGCTCGTCATAATTCCATTCGAGGACGAGGCTGACGCCATTGAGATTGCTAACGACACGCCCTACGGGCTTGCGGCTTATCTGCAGACCGGCGATCCGGAGCGGGCGCTACGCGTCGCCACACGCCTTCGCGCCGGGGCGATCCATATCAACGGGGGCGGCTTCAACTATGGCTCACCTTTCGGTGGTTACAAGCAATCTGGTAATGGCCGTGAAGGAGGGATGATGGGGCTAGAGGATTACCTGGAAACCAAGACGCTTCATGGCCTGGGCTGAACAGGTCTTGTCCGAACTCTTATGACACGCTCTGAGCTGCTCCCCGAAAATCGGACAGTGACGTAAGCTACGATCTGACGTCTGCTGGTCTCCAAGAACGAGGAGATCAGAAGATGAAGAAACGCAGGAACCATGACGCTGGGTTCAAAGCTCGTGTGGCGCTGGAAGCCGTGAAGGGCGAGCGCACGGTGTCGGAGCTGGCCGCCGAATATGGCGTGCATCCGACGATGATCCACTAGTGGAAGAAGTCTCTCTTAGACGGCGCAGCCGACATCTTTGAACGGGGCGGTAAGAAGGCGCCGGAGATCGATGAGGAGACGGTGCGGTCACTGCATGCCAAAATCGGGGAGCTGGCTGTGGCCAACGATTTTTTGTCCAGAAAGCTCAAGCCTTGGACCGGCAGGTGAGGCGCGAGATGATTGATAAAAACCATCCAAGCCTGTCGGTCGGGGCGCAATGCCGCCTGCTGTCGATCGCGCGCTCGTCGTTTTACTATGAGCTGATGGGCGAGACGGCCATGAACCTCGACCTTATGGTGGTGATCGACAAGCAATTCCTCGAGACACCGTTTTACGGCGTGCAGCAGATGACATGGCACCTGCGCAACGAGGGGTATGTCGTGAACTACAAGCGCATTCGTCGACTGATGCGGCTTATGCGCTTGATGCCGATTTACCAGAAGCCCGATACCAGCCGGCCAGCAAAGGGGCATATACGATGAAGTTGGGTTATGATGGTGTCTATTGAGGCTCACCCCTCCTCCACGCGTACCCAAATGGCAAACGCCCCACTTTCGTCCCTAATCCGACGCACGATCCGCGCCGCAGCTTCTGCAGCATCAATGCGCTCCAGGACCCTCGCCTGCTCAGCATCGAACGCGATGGCCTCCTCGATACTCTCAGTCCGATGGTTCAGCCCGGTCGTACTGTCATGCCATACGAATGCGTCGTATCCGGCGAGGGCAGTATCCGTGGGATCAACCACCTCCCAAGTCTCAGCGCCCTCGGGCCCGATCCGCACACCGTTGATCACCCTAGCAGCGGCGTGATCACGACGTTGCTCGGCAAAGCTGCGGCGACGGTGGTCTTGGGCAGCGGCTAGCGTCTCGTGGAGATGGCCGTCTGCAGTACGGAACAGGTTCTCTTCGATATGGTCCCCAAAATACATGATGGCCTCAGGGCGCTCGCGCAGCTCATGGCACCATTTCAGCCAACCTTGCGCTGTGTCATGGCCGGGCTCGCCGCTTTCGGTCGCTGCGATCTCGAGCTGATCCATCATACCAAGCATCATCTCGTAGCCGGCGGCGTAATCGAACTCGGTCACGCCCGCGCTTTGGAACACGCGCTCCAGAACCGCATAGGCGCCATCGCAGACGCCCATATCCTTGAAGAACTGCAATGAGGTTCTCATCCGACGGCTCCATAGGCTCGGTTGGCGCCACCCAGCCAGGTGACGGCATGACCATTGGTGTTGATGGCTTTCCCGCCCGCCCCGCCGGGATTTGCGTTATTGACCCGTTTCTCAAAGCCGCTGGCGCTGTCGAAGACGAGCGCTGCGGCAGCACCCCCAGCGGCACCCCAGCCGCCGCCGCCGCCGCCCATCCCACTCTCTAGGACGAGCCCGTTGCCGCCATCCCAGCCAAAGATTGGAAAGTCCGAGCTTTTCCCTAATGCACCCGGCCCGCCACCCGGCTGGCACCATGCGGTATCCAAGTTCCAACCAAGTGGCGCGTTTGGCCTGAGGTCCGGGTAGCCGCCATTGATCACGACGCCCGGTACACTGCGCGCTGGTACCGTGTAGACCTCACCCACATCGCCAGCCGTGCCAGGCAGGATCCGCCCTCCGCCTTGGCCGGACAGCCCGCCAACCGGCACGGTTTGTACTGATCCGCCACCACCCATCATCTGTCTCCTTTTTGCTAGATGCCGCCTGATGCCCCGTGGATCACGGCACCAGATGCCCCGCCCGCCCCACCATGGGTGGCGATGGTTTGACCCGGCCATGGATTGCCTGATGCAACCGAGCCGATCTGGCCGATCGCACCGCCTTCTCCAAAGCCGCCGAGCGTGGTGCCGCCTGTGTTGGTGCCATTGTTGGCGGGGCCACCCCGTCCACCGCCTGCACCACCACCGCCGGGAGAGAACATCTCTGTGGCGTTGAAGAAGAGGCTATAGGCACCGGTCGCCCCTGCCCCGCCGCCACCACCCCCGCCGATATAGCCATTGGTGTTGTTAATGGTGATCGGGCCGGTCAGTGCGATCGCAGGCCCGCCAGAGGTCGGGGCCATGTAGGAGGCGCGCCCTGAGGTCAGGTAACCGCCATCGCCACCCTTACCCATGATGAAGCCGTTGTTGATCAGGGTGAGCCCACCGGGGAAGGCACCACCCATGTCGAGCGCGGGAACCGAGGTGTTGTCGGACCAGATGTATATGCCGGACGCGATGGTGACCGTCGCAGCACTTGCCCCGTCCCAGCCTTGGCCTAGGAGGTAGCTGTGCAAGTTCAGATGCAGCTGATGCGCGCTGATCGTGTGTGAGAACTGCGCGGACTTACCCCGGAGACTGGCTTTGCCGATGGGCCCGCTCGGCACGCCAGCAAGATTGCGCACGGCCGCCTCGCCGAGCGAGATCGTGGCCGTGGCAGGACGGCCAAGCTCGGTGTTCACTTGGCTTAGCGACAGCGGCCCTGTTGTGGGAAGCGGCATGGATCACGGGCTCCCGAAGGCTGTGACGTTGCCCAGCACCGTCAGATTGCCCGAGGCATCGATGGTCATGATGTTGGTGCCGTTGTGGCGGAAGGTCAGCGTCGTGCCGCTGGCATGCGCCGTGAAGGCACCCCAGCGAGCCCCCACCTCGACGATCTGCTCTGTGCCATCGGCGCGTTTGAGGAAGAGTTTGCCGTCGCGGGTGTTGATCGCAAGCTCTCCCAGATCGAGCTGGGCCGTGGTCGGCACCTTGGTGGCGACCGAAGAACGCTTCATACGAATGATGCTAGCCATCTGGCCGTCTCCTTCATTGCCTCATGTGGGGGGAGTGGGGATGGGGGATTGCGGAACATGGGCGCCGGGATGCGGGGACCAGAGCGACCGCAGCGCACATTGCTCCGCGCATACAAGATCGCCGATCGCGGCAGCTTGTAAGGAACCTAAGCCTGCGCTCAGCTCAGAAGGTCCCACCATCGAGCGTCACGCCGGTGATGCTGCCGCCGGTTATAGCGACTGCATTGGCTGCTTGCGTGGCTATGGAGCCTAGCCCGAGATTGCTGCGCGCCGTGGTCTTGTTCGGCAGATCGGAGAGGTTGGACGCGGCAGAGAGCTTTCCCGCCAGCCCATTGGTGACCGTCGTCGCAAAGTTCGGATCATCACCGAGAGCGGCCGCCAACTCATTGAGCGTATCGAGCGCGCCGGGGGCCGCATCCACGAGCGCAGCGATGGCGGCCTGCACGAAGGCCGTGCTCGCGATCTGGGTGGTGTTGGTGCCGCCTGCCGCTGTCGGCGCGGTGGGTGTTCCGGTTAGCGCCGGCGAGGCAAGACCTGCCTTGGCATCAAGGGCAGCCTGCAGACCCGTGACCTGCGAGATCGCATGATTGTGCGTCGCGGGCGTAAAGCTCGTGGGCTTGCCCGTCACCCCAGTCCAGGGAACGCTGTCCGCGGCCTCTGCCGCATCTACCTTGCCGTTGTTGTTGGTGTCATATGTGGCCTTTAGCATGTCGCCAGCGCCAAAGCCGGTGAGCGCGGCCTGCACGAACGCGGTGGTGGCGATCTGGGTCGAGTTTGTGCCGCCTGTTGCCGTGGGCGCGGTCGGAGTGCCGGTAAAGGCGGGAGAGGCATGGGCTGCCTTCCCGTTCAGCGCTGTCTGCAACCCCGTCACATCCGCAATGCCATGGCTGTGGGAAGTAGACGCCTTCCCATCGAGCGCGGTCTGTAGACCGCTGACCTCCGAAATTGCATGGCTGTGGCTGCTGGCCGCCTTGCCTGCCAGCCCCGTATCGAACTGCGATTTCCGCACGAGATCGGTACTGGCGCTCGCGTCCTGGCTCGATTTGGGCACCACCGCGAAGGTCTTGGCGCCCGCAATGCTTTGCGCCCCAGTCAGATCAACAAAGGCACCGCGTCCGGCGAGGGGAAGGATGGCCGTGGCATTGCCTGCACCGTCATCGCCCTTGCCGACATAAAGCGTGTCATCGACCTCATTATGAGCGACCTCGCCGGATTTAAGAGCGGCGGGCGCGCCGGCATTGCCGGCCTGGCGGCGTTTGAACTGGATTGTATTGGCCATCAGAAGAAGCCTCCATTGATGGGGGTGTCTGTGGGAAGGATGGTGATGCCGGGATCGCCTTGATCACCCTTGTCGCCTTGCGGGCCGGTGGCGCCTTGCGGCCCAGGCTGGCCGCCGATCCGAATGCGGTAAGGACCGGTCGCGATGCGAACCTCTACAGGCGCCCGGATCGTGATGGGTCCGGTTTGGGAGGGCGCGAAACTCATGGCGCAAGCCCCCGTGTCACGGGCAGCATAACGGGGATCTCGAGGAAGAAGCCCAGATGCAGATCGGGGTCGAGATCGATGCGCACGAGATCAAGAACCACCCGGCCGGGCGCGAGCCCCGCCGTCTGATCCGGGTGCAGGACCAGTTCCAGCACCGTATCGCTCATGCGCAGCACGCCGCCCGCGTCACTCGTAATCGTGGTCAACACGGCGGGGTCGCTTGCCCGCGTCCGCAGTTGGCCGGCATAGGACGCGCCTTCGGCAAAGACAGGGACTGCTGCCTCAAGTTGAAGATTGTAGGGGTAGCCAATCAAGATGGCCGGCCCTTCGCTTGTATAAGACATCTAAGAGATCCCGATGAGAGGCTGTTGCAGCAGATTGCAGGCTCAAAATTCCCGGCATAAAAAACGCTCGAACCAGGGGAACACATGAACCGATCCGACAAAGACCTTGATCGCTTGCACAGGCTCTTGTCGCGACTGCCCGTCGCGCAAATGCCCATGACAGTGAGCGAACTTGATGGCTTTGTGACAGGCATCTTGGCCTGTCCTGAGACGATGTCCCCTTCGCTGTGGCTTCACCATGTTTGGGGGGAGAACGGCACGTCTAATTTTGCGAACATCGATGCGGCCGAAGAGACCATCGGTGCCGTGATGGGCCATTACAACGCCGTGGCTCAGGCAATGACCCGTTCACTTTGGATCGAACCCATCTACGAGATTGATCCCAATAGCGATGAGGTGCTGTGGGAACCTTGGGTGGACGGATTTATTCGGGCGATGGATCTCAAACCAGAGGTTTGGTCGCGGTTCTCACAACTTGCTGACACAGAGACAAACGCATCGATCCGCTTCTTGCGCAAGCTCTACGCGGTTTACGTCGGCGAAAGCGATCTGAGCGAAGACGAGATCCGTTGGATTGACGAAGAAGCCCCAGATATGATCCCCAACTGCGTCGCGACGATCTTGCACCAAACCCGCCCAGAGTTGGCGCGTGCCGCGCCTCCATATTTGCCAGACGAGCCGTTCCGCGCAGTTCCATGCCCAAGGCGGAATGATCCGTGTTCCTGTGGTTCGGGGCGCAAATACAAGCAATGTTGTGGGCGCAACTGAACGGGTCGGTACCCCGTGTTCATGGGCGCCACCCGCAGAGCCTGGCCCCGACCTCGTTATGCGCGACAATCTGGGAAAGTGTCCCTTCACTCAGCACATCGTGACGCGACGGGCGGATAGGTTCGACCCAATCGCAGTCTTCACGCAACGAGCGCGGATCAATCCCGCATCCAGCGGTCAGCGCGGCGCTCAAGCTTAGGCCGATCAGAGCTTTGGATGTCATGGCGGAGTTCCTTGGCGGTTTGCATGGATCTGATGCGGGCATCGGCGCGGCGGATGGCATAGCTGGCCTCGGCTGCTTTGCGCCCTTGACGCATGGCAATCCCAAGTGCGGAGATAATGGCTAGAGCAAGCGCCCCATAAAGTGCGGCGCGCCTGCCGAGACGAGCGATGAGCGGTGTTACGAGCCCGATCATGGCGTCCGTCCCGTGCGGTGATCCTCAATCCGGGCGGCACGGGCGCGCAGGGCGTAGAGGATCACAGCGACGAAGACGGCGAGGCCAAGCCAAGGCAGAACTGCTGGCAACCAGCTGTGCATGCCCAGGAGCGCCACCATGCGCGCCGCTAGATCCTGCGCCTGCTCCGCCTCGGCCAAGGCGGGGGCTAGCTGGGACCCAAGCGTGCCAGCTGCCCCCATGACACCCAGCCTAATCTGGGCATTAGCGGAAGCGACAATGCGGCTCTGCTCAGGGCTGCCCTCAGCACGTGCTAGGGCCACCGCGCGCGGGGCTGCCCGTTCCAGCGCCTCAGTCAGCGCCACATCGATGATGGGCACCAGCGGCAGCGCATTGTCATCGCGGAAGGCGAGGATGGCCGCCCGCGTTCGGGGACCTATCAACCCGTCGATCGCACCCACCTCGTGATAGCCAAGCGCACGCAGACGGGTCTGCACATCGCGGATGCTCATGGTGACAGCAGGCGCCACATTGCCAGCACGCCGCACGCCCAAGAGCTTCGAGACCGGGTACCGCTTTACATTGACTGCATCGCTCTGGTTGCCCCCCAGACCCCAGACCCACGGTCCCTCGATCCGGTCGATGAAGAAGACGTGGCCCTGCCAGCTTGCGCTCCCGCGCGGGATCACCCCAATGTCGCCGGCCTGGGCGTCGGCAATCTCTACCGGCACGCCCCAGTCCAGATAGGAGCGGGCTGTCAGCTGCCGCGTCGACCGGATCCCGGCCTCTTCAAGGCAATGCCCGACAAAGGCCGCGCACCAAGCAACACTGTCATGCTCCACCCAGTCATGCCCTACCGAGGCATACATCGCCATGATGATCGGGTTGTTCTCAGGGCCAGGCCCCTCGGTCGTGCCGATATAGCCGCGCGCAATCTCAAAAGGCGTCATGGTCCTCTCCCAAGCAAAAAGAAATGCCGCCCCGAAGGGCGGCGCTGTATCGATATGTTGATGTCTCGGGTGGTTCAGAATGGCTTGGGCCGCAGTTTGCCTGCGTTGACAGGCATAAACGGACGACTCAAGTCACTTCATCGGTTCAAGAAAGAATGATCATTAGATGACCGCATAGGAATTACCGCGGTCCCGTCACCACGTCACGCGCTTGCGACATCCAATCATCAATAGCCGCAGTAGGCGTCGGGCCAATCCCAAATACGCCGTCAATCTGGATTTCAAAAAGGCCAAGATGGCCTTGAGGCTCCGTCCAATTTCCACCCCGCGCCCTCACGAGTTCCTTGGCCTTGTCAACGACATCCGTTGAGGCCGTCAATTGTGCAAGAACATCGGTGAAGTCTTGGCGGGTAGGCATGGCATCCTCATTACGACTGTGTGTGATGTGGACACCATGCGCTAGGGTTTCAAGACGGTAGGCGGTAGTCAGCCAATCGCGTAATCTTCGCGGCTCCCGCCATTTGCCTCATGATCCGCAATCCACTTCGGCGTGCGGCCACGGCCCGACCAGGTCAGGGAGGGGTTTTCGGGATGGCGGTATTTGGCGACGGCGCCCGATGCAGCGCGTGCGGGCTTGCCGCCCAAGACGGCTTCGAGGGTCACGCCCAACTCACGCGCCTTCGCTTCAAGTGCGGCACGCGCCTCAGCAAGCTTGCGCGCTTCATAGGTCTTAATTGCTTTTTCAACGTCTTTAAGGAGCGCCTTGAGATCAGCAAGGCTCATCTTTTCCAAATCTGCAGTCGACATGATAACCCTTCAGGATTGATTTAAGTTTGCGATCTTTAGGCCTGGGCAATGCAAAGCGCAAGATTTGCTTTGAATGCGAGTAGGCATTTCGGGATCAAGTTTCTTTGCGGGACACGGCTCATTGATCATGGTCAATCATGCGGGTCTTTTTTGTTATTCGGAGCATCATATTTTTGGATGGTGATTATTTCTTTTTGCCAAGCCAGGCGGCCAGCAAGGTTTCCGCACCGCGGGGACCGAGATAGGCGAGCGTCGCCACAAAGCCTGTACTGACCGGCTGGGTCAGCCCCATATAGCTCGCAGCCGCATCGCCAATCAGAGCCATGCCGACGGCCACAGGGATTTCCCATAGAAGCTCTTTGCCAAAGAAGCGACGTCTGCCCAATTTCACCTCCCCTGAATGATACATCAGCCGTCCCGTGAATGCCCCGATCAGCGTGGTGACAGCCCCTCCAAAGAGGTTGTTGATCATCTCGATAAAGCTCTGGTCCTGCATGGCCGGCGTCTTTCGTACTGGATGGTCTCGGGCCGATGTCGCGGCCCGGTTTAGTATTCCCCGCCATCGAGCAGCGCGCCGAAGGCGCTATCGGCAGCATCGCGGATCTTGAGGGTTGGCGGCGTGGTGCTGGTATCGAGCCAAAGCATGCCTGGCGCAGTCGCCGTTGGGGCGGTGGCGCCGCTGCTGGTCGACCTGAGGGCGGCGATCACCTGATTGATCTGCGCACGGACGGCCGCGCCATTTTCATTGACGATCACGAAGCTCGGAACTTGGGTCATTGCATTACATCCACTAGGCCACCTCATCCGCGATCAGCCGCAACTCGGACACGATCGGCGTGAATGCCGGGTCATTCGTCCTGAGCCATGCCCGCGCTTCCACCGCGCGCGCCTCGATCTCGCTATTGTCGATCCGACCCCAGGGTCCCCAGTCGGGGTTTGCTGCTGGATCGTCATCGGTCTCGCGCACCTCGAGGACGACATCGATATCAGCGCCTTCTGAGCCGTCGAAGTCGGCCCAGCTGTCGATCGGGGTCATGCGGTCATCGATGTAATCAGAGAGCGCCGAGGCACCGACCAAGATGTCCGAGCGAAGCCGCACAAGCTTTAGCGCGCCAAAGTCGAGACGGGTCCCGAACTGATAGAGGCCCTCGGTTGCTAGAACGACCGGGCTTCCCGCGGCATCTGTCCCGGTTTCGAGCTTAAGCGTTCCAGCACTTGCCACGAGCCCAGTTTTGGGTCCGGGGAAGCTTGGATCCGCCGCCAGCGTATTCAGCTGCGCAAAGCTCAGGATTTGCACGCCCTTTGTCGTGACTGTGCTGACGGGACCGATACGCCCCTCGCTGTCCTCGGCCCGTAGGAGATAGGTGCCGGGTTTCAGGGGCACGACCGCGATGGCCTCACCGCCCGAGACCCGGTCCATCAGCGTCGAGTTCGCCCAAGTGGCATTTGCATCCTTGCTGTGGCGGATAATGACGCTGCCACCCACGCGGACATCGACATCAACCGCGCGCTGCCATTTGAGGACAGCAAGACCACCGGCTGACTGGATGGTCAGACCCTCAAGTGCTGCCGGCGGCGCTGTCAGCCCCACTACCTCGCGCGTGCCGTCACGCCAGGGAGAAGAGACGCCTAAGACCGAGACCGCTTTGACGCGGAAGTCCCACTGTCCCGGCGCAATGTCGCGGAGTTCCATCAGTGTACCGGTCGTCCGCCCATAATCTTGCCACGCGCTGCCATCGCGACGCGCCTCGAACTGGTAGCTCTCGACGAAGCCGCTTTGGGCTTCTGCCCAGCGGACCCGCAACAGTACCTTTACGGCCGAGCCATCCCGCGTGACGTAAAGCTCCTCCTCGCCCTGCGGTGCGCCAGGTGGTGCAATATCAAAGGCCGAGGGCAAGTTCGTGCGTGGTGCGGCCGCATAGATCTGTTCCTCAGAGGCGTCCCAGTCATAGACCAAGGGCGAGGCCTCACGCAGGAGAAGCTCTGGTGCGATCCGCGGGGCATCTCCGATCTGGGTCAGATCCAGCCGCACGGCCTCCACCTCAAAGGGTTTGCCGTCATTGGGATTAGGGCCGCCAAAGCCCCAGCGGGTGTAGCGCAGCAGTGTCGTCTCGCCTGCCGCCACGCGCCAAGCCTTGAGCTTACCGGAGAGGCGCACGCGCATCGGCCGCCGCGCACGCTCTAGCTCGATCTTGGCCAGACGTTGCGCCATCGCCGCGGAGATCGTGAACGGCAGCGCAATATCCCGCCAGACCTGTTCCCCGCCATCTTCCAACCGGTAGACCTCGGATGCGTAAGCGGGGAAGTCATCGGGCTGCCAGTTGTTCTCAGGGCTGACGAACTGGCCGCGGACCGCGTTGAAGTTCGCGGCCCGGCTTTGCCGGGTGGTGAGCGTCATGCCGCCTTCGCGCACATCATCGCTGGTCAGTAGCTCAGTTGGGATCCGATACGCGCCTGCCCGCATGCGCCATTGGCCCGCCTGCCAGATGCAGCGCCCAGTCATGGCGGTCAGCATTGCCTCGATGATGGTCTTCGGCGTCTCTGAGAGCGAGACCACCCCATTGCAGCTGTAGCGCGGCTCAAAGCCCCCTCCTGCTAAGTCCACCTGCTCATCGCAAATGTTTGCCGCCTCAATCAGGCTGTCAGTCTCGATGCCATCGGGCGCACCTATGCCTGCCCCAATGCCATAGACGGGATGGGCCATGTAATCGGCGACGCAAAGGGCGGCATTCTCAGTGTAGCCGCGCGTACCAGTACGCGGATCGAAGATATCGTCCTTGCCCTCCATATCGACGGTGATGTTGGGGATCCCGCCTGGAAAGGCGTCAGGATCGTAGGTGAGCCGCAGGTAGATGGCAGCGCATCCCGAGAGGCGGTGCGCGGCCGTCCAAAGTTCTGGTGCAGCGGTGATCAGGCCTGCGAATGCAGTTTGATCATCGCGACCGAGGCGCTTTTCGACGGCAAGCTTGCCCGCCCATCGGCCTTGGGCGGTGCCAGTCGCATCGAGTGCCATTTCACCTTCGAAGTAGATGGCGCCGATCGACTTCACCCGATGGGCGGCGAGTACCACGACGAGGTGAAGGTCTTTGTCCTTTTCGCCTGTGGAATGCAGGAAGGTGATCACGCCTCCCTTGCGCGTCCTCCCATAGACCATCTGGCGCGGCATCACCGGCTCGCGCACCGTCACCGTGCGGGCCTGCAACTCGATCTGGCCCACAGAGGGTTTCGGCATCATCGATTGCGCCGCCGCCGAGAGCAGCATTGAGGCGCCAAAGTTTGCGGCAAAGCCAATCAGACCCGTCGCTGCAAAGGCTGCTGTGATACCGCCAGCCGCAATGGCCGCGCCGCCAAGGGCGACGGCACCC
The DNA here is from genome assembly GCF_017643905.1 of Marivita sp. Lineage (GTDB taxonomy): Bacteria > Pseudomonadota > Alphaproteobacteria > Rhodobacterales > Rhodobacteraceae > Marivita. The sequence continues at coordinate 14,472 of NZ_JAEPMO010000051.1, read as the reverse complement.
AGAATGACAGGCGGCATGAATCAGGTTCTCCAAGCGAGACGACAAGAAGAGAGCGGCAGGGTCACAAGACCCTCGGGCGAGACGAAGGCAGCTTGCGCACCGGTGCAGACGCCAAAGGCCTCGGGCTCCCCGCCGAGAACCAGATCGCCGCGTTGGGCGAGGCGTGGATCTGCGAGGGGATCGCCCAAGAGCGCCAGCCCTCCCTCCTCGAGCGTGCGCCAGCCAAGCCGGCGCAACACACGCTGGCAGCCTACGGGCGTCCGATACCGCCCTCGCCAGAGCGCGGCATGGTCGGAGCCGCCCGTCAGATCGCGGTGCAGATCAAAGGCCCAAGTGGCGCAGTCATGTTGACCCCAAGCAAAGGGGCGCGTGCGGGCCTCTGTGATGGCCGCGGCAAACAGCTGCTCCCAATGGGGGATGCGAGTCATGGCATTCATCCCCGCCCCCAAGTGATCTCTTGGTCCTGGATCGCTGTGACATGCGCAAAGCCAAGATCGCCGGGGAAGAGCACCTGCTGGCTTTCATGGGTGTAGCGCCAATTGCGGGGTGCGTTCAGGTCAATGAGCCGGCTCTCATAGCTGATCGTAATCCGACAGCTTTGCGCATCTTCCTGGATTTCCGGCACATCAAGCCGGCCCGAGAAGGCTTGGACGGGATCGGCGATGATCTGGCGGTCCTCGGTCAGAAGGGCGAGCCAGATGCGCCCCGGCTGACCCTGGCGCGCCTCATCAATCGCAAGCCCCACCAGATCAAGCGGCACGCCTGATAGCGAGACCGTCGTCCCGGTTGCCACAACGTCTGAGGTCTCCTCCAAGGCACCAAGCCCAAGCAGTACGCCGACACCGGTCCAAATCTTGTCGTCCCATGTGACGGGGCCCACCCCTGTCCAGATCCGCACCATGCCGGAGGGAAAGGCCCCCTCAAACAAGATGGCAGGCCTCAGATCTGCAACATTTAGCGCATTGGCCAATGCCGGTGTGAGGTCGCGGCTCATCAAATCGCCTCCCGTGCTGACATGGTAAACTGGTGGCGGGCCACGCGCTCGATGCGGGTTGGGACAGAACTCGTGGGGCGCAAGAGCACCTTCGGCTGGTTCACCTCCAGAACCGTGCCGACAGGCAGGCTGCTTCGAATGGCAGGGAAGATTGTGAGGGCAGCTTGACCATTGGCATTGGCCACCACATCAAAGCCAACCTGATGCAACCGCGTGCCCCGCCCTGAGCCAATCGAGATGAAGTCTCCGGAGAGGACCGCCGGCGAGCCCGGTGGCCAGCCCTGGGTCTGCAGAAGATTGCCACTCGAGACAGCCAGCTGCAGCGTGATTGTTTGGGCGAGGGTTTTCGCCTCAATAGAGGGATCGGCTAAAAGGAGCAGGCCGCGGCCGGATCCAAGTGCTGTCAGCGCGGCGCCTACCGATCGGGCAAGCGGCCCCGATTGTGCTGCGAACTCGATCTCATACTCCCACCATTCCCCGCCCCAATCTTGGACCTCTGTCGTTCCTGTGAAGGGCGATGGTGTCTGGCTCGTGGCGGTCACCAAACGCCGCTCGAGGCTTGCGACCCAGGTGCGAGGAAGTTCCACGATCACGTTCATGTAAGACGCCCCCGGCGCATGGCATTGCCAACGGCTGCGACGGCGATCCGCTCAAATTCGGGCTGGGCATTGCGCAGCACAGTGGCGAGTTGCTCGGCCACGCCCATTTGGGCGCCCCGGGCATCGACATTGAGATGGACGGCGACAGGGATGCTGCCCCCGGCGCCCCGTGCAACCTCGGCTCGCGACAGCACCCGCTCGCCCCGCTGCAAGATCGTGGGCACCTCATCTGGGCGCAGGCCTACCCAGCCGCCGGCATGCATGCGGGGGGCTGCAGCAAAGACCGAAGCGGGGACGGAGCGCGTATGGCCGGAGAGCCCGACCATGCCGCCCGAGTGGGAGACCGCGGCTGCAACAGACCCACCACCGCCAAAGACACCGCCGAGCGCATTGGCGATCGGTCCCAGCACAGCGCGGCGGAAAGCCAGCACGGCCAGATCGGAAAGGATCGAGCGAACGAGGCTTTTGAAGTCGAGCTTGCCCGTCTCAATAAAGCTGCGAAACGCACTCTCGGCGCCCGAGAAGGCTTGGGTCAGCGTCTGGCCTAGGCCCTTGCCCCAATTGAGCGCATCTGTTGCGTAGCTCTTCAGCGCGTCCGAGACGGCGCGCCAGCCGGTGACAATCCGTTCTCCTGCGCCAGCGGATGCACCAACTGCGGCCGTGACAGCTTGGTTCAGCCGGTCGGCGGAGACCGTGGCCTCGTCCAGAGCCGCAGCCCCTTCCTCGCCGGCGCCGGCGACGGCATCGCGCAGCGCCGCCCAAGACGTCAGCGGTGCAGTTGCGCCATCCGCAAGATCGGTTGCGGCCTGCCGATATCTGTTGGCTGTGACTAGCGCATCAGCGGCGATTGCGTCGAGGCCGAGGTCGGGCGCGGTGAGAGGGTTGTCCGCGAAGGCTCGGCGGAAGGCATCTGCCGCGGCAGTTCCGGCCTCGGCTGAGGCGCCCGCAAAGGGGTTGGCAATATCGCCAAGGCTGATCTCGCCGATTTCGCCGAAAGTGGTCTCGATGCCGACGGCCGCCAACGCGTCGCGGATGCGGCCGGTGAAAGCGTCGATCCGGGCGATGGCGCCATTCAGCATGGCCTCAATGCCGTCGAGCATGCGGTTTGCGGCCGAGAAGACCAGATCACCGATCACAGCGGGCAGTCGCGACCAGATCTCGCGGACGGCCAGTAAGGCACCCTCGAATGTGTTGGCAGTAGTATTGCCAAAGCCAACGACACTCTCAATGGCCCCCGCGATGCCGGTCGCGGCATCGGCCTTCAGATCGTAGAACATGGCGGTGGCCGCAGCCCCGGCCGAGGATGCCCCCATTTTGATCCGGTCCCAGACCTCGATCGCGACATCTTTCACGAGCCCCATGGCTTCGCCGAAGCCGCCTGCGCCGGAGGCCAACCGGGTAAACCAGTAGACCAGCTCGCCCGCACCCACGATCAGCGCACCGATGCTGGTGCGGATCAACGCGCCTTTCAGGACCACCAGCGTGGTGGCGAGCCCACGCACAGACAGCGCCGCGGCAGCTATGGCGGCCACCCAGCGGCCGGCCAGGAAGGTGGCAAAGGTTCCTGCGTATATTGCCAGCCGGTCGAGATTGGCCAGCACTGCATCAAATGCCCGAGTGATCGGGCTGGTCGAAGAGGCTAAGGCTACGAAGGCATTGGCCACAGCTTCTAGCGACGGGGCCAGCGCGATAGCGATCCGATTGCGCACGCCGGTAAAGACCTGCCCGATGCTCACCAGCGCCAGTTCCGAGCGGCGCATGGCGGCGATGGCATCGGTGTCGAGAATTGCACCGAGTGCTTCAGCCTGCGCCCCAAGCCGCGTCATCTCCGCGCCGCCGTTTTGCAGAAGTGGGATGAGGCGCGTCGTATCAGAGGCCATGGCCTCAAGATAGAAGGTCATCTCCTGCTGACTGACGCCCGCGCGCTCGAGGCTGTCGACATAGAGTTGCAGCGCTTCCGGCCCTGAGAGCCGCGCAAACTGGTCCGCCGTCACGCCCACGCGTGGCGCGATGTTCTCGAAGAAATCCGCCATAGGACCGCCGCCCGTCTGCAGAAAGTCGCCGACCCGGTCGTTCACGTCCTTCAGGATGTCGGCCAGCTTCTCTTGCTCGATCCCCACCGTGGCCGATGCCGCCGACCAGCGCTGGAACAGCTCTGGATTGGCATTGGCGACTTGGGAGAGTTGGCCGATCTCGTTGGCGGCAGCAACGGCCGAGCGCGTCATGGCGACGACGGCAGTCGCAAAAGCCGTAGCCGCGGCAGTTGCCGCGATCCGCGCGCGGCGCGCGAAGGCCGCCATGCGCGCATTGGCCTGGTCCATCTCGCGCGAGAGACGCCCCATGCCGCGAGACCCGGCCTCGCCGACACCTTCCAGCTCGGCACGCACCTGGCGGCCGCCGGTCGCGGAGAGCCGGACAGATACGCGTTTCTCAGCCATTGCGATGTTCGATCTCTTCGTTGGTTTTGCGCACCATCACCGCCTCAATCGGCGGCAAGAGCTCTGCGATGACGAGGGGCGAGAGCCCAAGGGCTGCCCCAAGCTGAAGGGCCGCAGCCATGTCCCAGCCGAGGACAGCGCCGCCGCTCACCCCACCAGCAACGCGCACCTGGCCGCCCAAGCGCTGTACCAGATCCCAGATCTGCCAGCCCTCGAGAGTCATGGGTTGATGGAGAGTGCGTGGGCATTCCGCGCAGACAGAGGGGCATGCCGCGCAATAGTCACCACCCCCGCCGAACTCCCAGTCGGCGAGAGCGGTCAGGCGTTTTTTTCCGCGTCCAGTATCAGCGCGCCTGCGATGTATTTGGTCTGGAAGGCCTCGAAGATCGGCCAGAGCTCTAGCAGGGCGTCGATGCCCTCGGGCGTCAGGGCCAGCTGCTCGCCATCCTCGTCGCCGACGCCCTCCCAGTCCTTTACGACGATGCGCGCGACGGCCTTGGCGACGATACGCGCGAGGTCGTCGTTGGAACGTTCATCACCGGGTTCGGGACCCTGGGCGGCAGCCAAAATCGTGGGGTCGCTGCGCGCGGCCAACATGATGGCGGTGGTCAGCGGCTCCACCAACAGGCGGACACCATGGCCGAGGTCGAGCCAGCGTGGTTCATTCGAAAGGTTCAAGCGCAGCATGGTCAGTACACCTCGCGGTCATTGGTCAGGGTGACGGTGCACATACGACCCACCACAGGATCGCTGGCCGCCTGCCAATCAAAGGTGGCCTGTACACCTTGCGGGCCCGAGATCTCGATCCGGGGTCGGGGGAGATAGACGGCATGCGCGGTGAGGGTCTGGCTCTCGCCCGTTGGCAGCGTGTAGGAGAACTCCAACTCGCAGGCCTCGCCATTGATCGCCTGTGTCACCAGCGTTTGATCGGCAAAGCGCACGACGACATTGCCCGTTAGGGCAGCAATCGATGGGTCCGCGCCGTCGATCTTCCCATCCGCCCGGATCGTCTCGATGCGGTCGAGATTGTTGGCATAGGTCAGGTCAGCGGAGACAACATTGCCGATGTTCACGCCGTTCCGCGTGATCGACCCGTTGAAATGCCCGAAGCGTTTCAGCGCGATATTGGCGGGCGTCCCTGCTGCGCTGTTCGTGGCGATCGCCTCGCCCTGAGCCACGATGCTGGCCGTGGCCGTCAACAGCCCTGAGCGCGCCATCTGCCAGTTGAGGCTGTCCACCATGCAGCCGGAATACATGGCAAAGCGTGGCACCTCAGGCATCCCGGTTTCGACCGAGAAACTGGGAAGCGACCAACTGCCGGAACGAAACTCATGCGTGTAGGGGGCATCGGCACCCGTGGAAGTGGGCGCCCCAAAGGCGGCCTTCAGCCAGAAGCCAAATGCTTCTGTGTCGATCGGGATGACGACATTGCCATCCGCCGTTACCGCATCCTTGATCGGCGCCTGCGGATCCCGGCCGTAGCCCAAGAGTTCCGAGGTCTGCAGCGGTTGCTCGGCCCCCAGCGTCGTGCTGGCAAAGGGCATCTTTGTGAAGCCGCTCAAAGGGGGCGTGCCATAGGTCGTTTCGAACGCCAGCGCCATTTGCGCCCGCGCCCCTTGGGCTCGTGCCATGGTATTGTTCCCTCATAGGTTGAATAACGCAGCGGATGCCGCTTGACCCCCGCGTCAAGAGCCGCCTACTTGCCGTGTGCTGCCCTAAGGACTTTTCTGATGTTTACCTCAAAGCCTGCCCAGACACCCACTCCGACCGCGACAGCCGACCGGAAGCGGTCCGTGATTGCTGAGGATATCCTCATCGAGGGCAACATCCTCTCCCGTGGCATCTTGGAATTTGGCGGACAGATCACTGGTGACATCACCGCCGATGCCGTTGTGCTCACCTCCACCGCGCGCGTCCGTGGACGGGTCCGGGCACGCCAGCTCACCATCGAGGGCGAGTTGCAGGGCGCTGCCACCGCCTTGAACGTCAGCATCAAGAATGGCGCTCGCGTGAAGGCGAACTTTGCCTATGAGACGCTTGAGGTGGCTTCAGGCGCGCAGGTCGACGGCGAGTACAAGCGGATCAGCGCAGAGACCTTCAAGCTCTAGCCCAGCGGATCCGCCGTTGCGTAATGCAAAACCACCGGCACCACGGCAGCCTTCAAGCTTGAGCCGCCTTCGACCGGCAGATCGACAGGCTCAGGCGCCTCTAGCTCCACCCAATCGCACAAGCCCCCGAATGTTCGATCGGCGGCAATGACAGCACCGATTTGCGCTGTCAGCGCATCAAACAGGCTGTCCCGTCGCGCCATGGACTGCACGATCACCTCAAGCTCTGCCCGATGTTGGTAATGATACATCAGCGGTGAAAGCGTCACCCCGGGCTCTCCTGGGTTACCATCCCGCAAGATCATCAGCCCCGCAGGCGGCACGCGTTCCGGCAGCACCTCCCCGCGCAGAACAGGCACATGCGGGACCGTGCTCAGCAGATGCGCCAGGGCGGTGAGGATGGTTTCGCGGGTGGTGGGCATTTACTTGTTTCCCAGCGCAGAATCCGGCATCTAGACCGATAGCGGGCCTGTAGCTCAATTGGTTAGAGCAGAGCGCTCATAACGCTTTGGTTGCGGGTTCAAGTCCTGCCGGGCCTACCAAAGCCCCCTTGGCGGAATGGTAGACGCTAAAGACTTAAAATCTTTTGCCTTCGGGCGTGCCGGTTCGAGTCCGGCAGGGGGCACCAAAAGGAAGTGTGGCCGAGTGGTTTAAGGCTCTGGTCTTGAAAACCAGCGTAGTTGAAAGCCTACCGTGGGTTCGAATCCCACCGCTTCCGCCAGCCCCTTTACGACGCTCGCGCCTCCAGCCAATTCGCCACGATCAACCCCGGCAACGACGCCTGCGCCCGTTCGGCATCACGCGCCAGATTAAGCCGCTTCGCCAGCTTCACCTGCGGCACCAGAAGAAAGATCGGCACAGAGCTTTGCCCGCGCCCCGTTTTGGACCGCGAAGCCACGCCAAGACCACGGCTATTGAGCCGCCCATCTGCCACGAGCAGGCTCGGCCCCCGCCGCCGATATACAAAGCGCAAGCGCATGCCGCGCCGTTGCTCCCACTCGCCCGGCGTGATCCGGCGCCCCCTAGGGCCCTTTCCAGCGGCGGCCGTCGGGATTGCCAACCAGAACCCAGACTTTGATCGGATCATCAGACCAGCATCATGCGCGCTGATGATCTGCGGGGCTCTTGACCAGACCAAAGCCGCGGCGCTGAGGCTCTCGCCGACCTTAGGATAGGTCTGGCCGCGGATAGAGTTCGCCAGTCGCTGCCCCAGCCCTGCTCCGGTAATCTGTCGACGCCAAGATGCTTTGAGCCCTGCCCCCGCCTCGCGCATCGCAGCGCTGACAGCCCGTTCCCCCGCGCTGACCTCCGCCGCCATCACAGCGACGAGATCAGGGCTGATGTCGAGGTTGAGTTTCATGCAGGGGCAAGCTCAATCGTCCAGATGAGCCGCTCGCGATCACGGCGCGGCTCACCCTGGATCAGGAAGGTTTCTTCGCCGATCAGGATCTGCTCCTGCGGACGAGGATCCGGAATGTCCGCCACCCGGACGTCAATCCGGGTGGTGTCTGACATGAGCCGCGCCGAGCCAAACTCGGTGATCTCGTCGGGTCGGCGCAGAATGCCCCGCGCCCTGGTGAACTGCCCCTCAGCATCGCGATGCCATATCTCCACCGCAATGTTGGGGTCCTCAAACAGGACCCCAAGCGCCTGCGCAAAGACTGACATCAGGTCCGCTTGGCAGAACGCAGCACCTGGGGCCGGGTGCAGATCGGCAGCGGGTTGCTCTCGATTTCCAGCCGCACCCATTCATCCCGCTCCCGATCCGGGATCATGCGCGCATAGAGCGGCAGGCCGATCGTATTTACTGTCTCAAAGGTATCGGCCGGAGCGAAGTAAATCTCGAAGAGGCCCTCGATGCCTTGCGGATAGAAGAAGGCTTTGTCCGTCGGCACCCCGATGGTGGCTGTCCCGCCATAGCGGCGGAAGGTGATGCCGCCAAAGGTGAACTCATCAACCGCCCTGCCCCGCAGCTCATTAGCAGCGGCCGTGTTGAGATAAGTTTCGCGGATCTCTTTATGCGCCACGAGATCCGCGAAGAAGGCCGAGCCGCATTCCGCGCGCAGCTGGACAGGTCCGACAGCTAGCCCACCCAAACTGTCCTCGACGCTTTCGATCAAGGCTTGGCAGCGCTTGCGCAGCGCCCCCGAGGCCGGCGACTGGTTGTCGAGATCAAAATCGATCTCAGCGGCAGGCGTGATCCCAAACTCATTGGCGAAGTTGATCACCACCGAGCCATCGCGGGGGTCCTTGACCAGCCCCTGGATGCCGTTGAGCAAGTGATACTCGAACGTCGCTTCTGCATCAGCGCGCAGGCGTCGCATGCGGCGAGCCACCTCGGCTTGGGCCTGTTGGGTCACGCTTTCAGACCCAAACTCGCGAATGCCTTGGATCTCGGATGCCCAAAGCACGTCTTGCTTTTTGAACTGCCGGCACACGAAAGCCCGCACCTGCCGGCTCTCGGGCGTTTGTTGATCATAGCCGCCACCGCGTTCCGAGAAGGGGATGAGCGAGAGTGTACCATCCCGGCTTTCAATGACAACGGTGCGCGTGCGCACGCCGCGTTCCCCGAACAAGTCGGACCCAGAAAGCGTTGCGGGCTTGAAGGGGATGTTTTCGAGGGCACGGGTCAGTTCAATGACGGAGAAGGCATCGCCTTCAAAGATATCCATGGTGGCCATAAGCCAGCCTCCTTGATGTGATGAGTTGGGGGCTGCGCCTCAGCGCAGGATGATGCCGATTGTGGCGAGCGCAGTTGTAGCGGCCGTGATCTGGGCCTCGGTTGCACCGTCGGGCCAGATGATTTCGTAACGGTTCACGATCGCAGGGCCGCGCAAGATCACGACACTGGACACATCTGCGGCGCTTGCATCTACCTTATCCCAAAGGATGCCGGCGGCATTCTGGCTGCCGTTCGTGGCCGCCGGCGCGAGGGCCGTGAACTTACCACCGGTGGTAATCTTGCCGAGCACCGTGCCGGGCTCAAGCTTGCCGGCGCCCGAGGCGATGGTAACGGCCTCGCGGGTGTAATCGCGCAGGACTTCCCAGACGAGAAAGCCGCCTGCGTGTTTGCCTTCAGTCAGCATGGTCATGATGGGTTATCCTTTCTGGCGGAATGTGCGGGCGATCACCTCACCCCAGGGATTTGCGGTGATGGCCCGGCCCGGTTGGGCATGGGCGCTGCTGGTGATGTCTGGAACGGCCGTGGCCTTCGCTGCGAGGAGACGGCTCCGGACCTCATCGAGACCGACATCCTCCTCAAGGAACCGACCCGACATCTGCGGCTGACCTGCAAGGCGGCAGAGATCGATCACGGCGCGTGCATGGGCGATGGCCTCGGCGCGGATCGCCTGTGCGTCGGGTGCTGGGTCGCCGGGCGGATCGGAAGTCGGGGTTTCGCTCGACTGGGTGTTCTCGTTGGAAACACCCGGAGCGATGTCCACCTGTTCCATCAGCGGCTCTTGCTCATCCACGATCAAAGGCTCGGCGTCGCGCCCCGTGTCATCACCTGCGGCATGGCCACCTACCGGCTCGCGTTCAGACAGATCATAAAGATCCTCGGCAAATGCCACCTCATCGTCCGCCGTAGCTGCCTGATCAACCGTGGCCTCAACCAAAACCGGTGGGGCATTGCGGAAGGAGGCGATGTCAAAGCTGGCCGCAATGCGAACCGGCTCAACCATGCGCGTCGCTAAGCCTGTTGCGATCGCTGCCTCGGCATCAAACCAGGTCTCGGCCGCCATCAGGGCTGCGATCTCTTCCTCAGATCGGCCCGAGCGCGCCGCATAGCCGCGGATCATGCTGCCTGCGATCTTGTCCATCGTTGCCGCCATTTCACGCATCTCCGCGGAAGTGCCCATGACCAAACCCGAAGGGTTATGGATCATCAGGAAGGCATTCTCGGGCATGACGATCTCATCGCCTGCCATGGCCACATAAGAAGCCGCTGAGGCAGCAATGCCGTCGATCCAGACAGTGATCTCACCCTCATGGCGTTGCAGCGCATTGTAGATAGCCACTGCATCAAAGACGGAGCCACCGGGGCTATTGAGACGCAGATCGATCGGAAGCCCGTCGGGCAATGCGCCGAGTTCGGCAAGGAACCCCTTAGCTGTGACGCCGTAAGCACCGATTTCGTCATAGATCAGTACTTCCGCGCCCGTGCCCCGGGCGCGGATCGTGTACCAGGATTTCATGGGATCACTCCTGCTCAGATGTCGGGGATGGCGCGGCGCCATCCTCGTTTGGTGTGGGTGTCTCAGGGATGGCCATCGGTGTGGCCCGCGCGCCTTGCGTTTCACTAGGCTTGACGCGGTAGCTCAGCCCCAGTTCTGCCGCGCGCTTGGCGTCCGCGGCGTTCTCGCGATCGACCTCTTCGATGTCGTAGCCCGTGGCCTCGACGACCTTACGCCGCGAAGTAATGCCCGCCTCCATCGCCAGCATCTGCGCCTGGATGTCCTTTAAGGGATCAACCCAATCCCACCGTGGCGGGATCCATTGCACGGGTCGCGCGATGACAGGATCAGCATTGAGCGCGCCTGAGAGCACAGCCGTTTCCAGCCAGCGCCGCCAGATCGGGCGGCATAGCTGATGGGCGATGACCCCGTGCTGCAACTGACCGATGCGGCGACGGAACTCGACCAGTTCTGCCCGCAAGCTCGAATAATTCGCCTGCCGAACATCGCCGGTGACGAGATGATAGGGCAGCCCCAGCGAGGCCGAGACAGCAAGCAGCGTCCGATACTGGAAGGCCTCATAGCCACCACCGACGTCGGCGGGGCTTGAGAACTTCACGTCCTCGCCGGGCAACAGCACCTGCATGGTGCCGGGTTCCAGGCTGGCGATCGCCGCTCCATCGAGATCGGCCTCGCCTTCGCCCATCATCGGGTCTTCGGGTGCCGTCTTGGTGATGAAGCCTGCGAACATCGCCGCCGTCTTTTTTCGGTCAAGTTCGGCGTCGTCGTATTGGTCCAAGAGAAACAACCGCACCATGGCAGGTGCCACATGCGGCAGGCCCCGGATCTGGCCCGCATCGATCGGCCGGTAGATGTGCAGCACCTCCTCGGCAGGCACACGCACCGTCTCGGGCACAGCCACCCGCTGATCCGTGCTGTCCCCCGGATGGCGGCGACGGAAATGATAGGCCACTCGCCGACCGATAAGGTCGAACTCGATCCCGCAGCGAATGCGGTTCCCGTTTGGGTCCGTCTCGGTTTTCTCAAAGGGCAGCATCTCCGACTGGAGAAGCTGCAACTGTAGCGGCACAAGCAGCCCGTCTTCTGCCCGGCGCGGGCGCAAGCGTACGAAGCACTCGCCCGCCACAAACATCTCGCGCGCTACCATGGCCTGCAGGCCATAGAAGTCTGTTAGACCATCGGCGTCCGCCTCGTCCGTCCAGGCCAGCCAGAGCTTCTGGACCTGGTCGCGCAGCGCCGCATCCATGAGGAGCGAGGATGGTTTGATGCCATCGCCGACAAGGTTGGCCGCAAAAGCCTCGCAAGCATTGGCCGCATAGCCATTGGTCACCACGAGTTCGCGCGATCGCGCCAGCAGTCTGGGTCCGCCAGAGGCGACCAACGCATTGATGTTCTCAAGCGGCGGGTTCCAGCCGCGCAAGCGGCGCTTGGCCATCGCCCCTTCGAGACGCGCGCGCATGGCTTCAGGGCCGCCAGGTTTGGGGCGGCGAAACAGGTCAAACATCCCCATTTCTGTCAGAGCCCCTTGGCCGTCATCACGCGGACCTGCCGCACGATCCGCCGCCCCTCAGCCGCGGCGATATCGCGGTCGAGCGCTTCGATGGCCCGGTCGATCTCGGCGACGCTGCGATAGTCGACCGTTTTGCCGTCGTAGCTGACCCGGGCCACGCCGGAGGCGCGCTGCGCGCCCAATACATCTCGCCGAGCGCGCAGTTCGGTGATTGTGGCCATAAGACCTCCATTGCGCCATTGACATATACGCCATTGGCGTACACTTGTTGTCTCAGGCGAAATTACCGTTGCCGAAAAGGTCAGAGAACCAAGTTCTGTCCGACAGCTACAGGAGCGCAAGATGACCGACGCCTTCAAAAGCATCGAACAGGGCCTCAAGGAAGCCATTGCCCATGCGCGCGGGGAAACCTTAGTACCGATCCACGAGATCGAGATCCCCGACGCGGACGTCCAGGCCATTCGAGCCCGCACGGGTCTTTCGCAGGCCGAGTTTGCAAAGAGCATCGGTGTGAAAAAATCCACGCTTTTGAACTGGGAACAGAACCGGCGTTCGCCGGAGGGCCCGGCGCGCGTGTTGCTGGCGCTGATCGACAGAGATCCCAGCATTGTTCAGCGCACGCTCGCAAACTGAACCCTACCCCATATAGCTTGACCGAACCGTCCGGCGGCGCACTGTCGGCTGCGGCGAAGATTTTACCAGCGGCTTGGGTGTGGCCGATGCAGTTTCGATCATCAACTGCCGCTCCAACTCCTCCCACCGGGCGTCCGACCAGCGGTCCGCGCCCAGGATCCACGCGGCAGCGCGGGCGTAAACGCGGCAGTCGAGGGCCTCGTTGCGTTCCCTCAGCTTTTGCCATTCGAGTTTCGCGAAGCCGCGCTTGTTCTTGACCGTGACCAACTGCTCTGCCGTCAGCTGCTTGAGCCATTCAGCATCAATCCAGCCCGGCAGATGAAGAAAGCCGGGAGTGAACTTTTCCCAATCCGCCGGGCTGGAGATTTCCGGCGGATCAAGCCGCAGGAACCGATACGTCTCGGCCTTAAAGGTCGAGGTTGAGATGGTCCAGAGCCTTGCGCCGCGCCGCAAGCGTTTTCCGGCGATGGTCGCATCGACAAAGGTCGGGCCCGTCACCGGGCTTGCCCTATTGAAGCCCTCAAGGCCCTTGATCGGCGCCACCTGTCCAAAGCTCACCTGCCGTGCCCAAGAGTCGACGGCCGCCGTGTCATAGCCCGTATCGATCGCCAGCCGCGCGATGGTCATCGGCGTGCCGCTGGTGTGGGCCCAAGTCCGGCCAAGGAGGTCCGAGAGCTTTTGCCAACAGTCCTGATCGCCCGGTCCACCCTCAATCACAATGTGATCGATGAGCCAGCTTTGCAGCCCCTTACCCCATGCCCAGACATCAACCTCAATCCGGTCCTTCTGGACGTCTACCCCGGCAGTCAGGAACAACCCACCCGCCGGCACTGTGCCCGCGCGCCAATCTTCCTTCAGACCCTGCAGGCGTTGCCAATCCGGAGCCTCGCCGCTTTCCATCCAGGTCTCGCCGAGGGAGGTGTTGATGAAGGTCTTCATCGTCTCGTCCCCACCGGCGCGCGCCGATAGAAACGCCTTGGCCATGGCCTCGAGCCGCACCCAGGGCGAATAAATCTCGTTCAGATGGAACCCGGCCGTCCCATTGAACGGCGCGTCCGCGATCCAGCGGCCCTTCGAGATTGCGGCCCAGCGGGTCTCATCCTTCCAAGGCGCGTCGCACTCGGCGCAGTGGTAGAGCGCTGTTTCGGGGCGATGGTCGCCGTTCTCGTCCTTGTCCCATTTGACCTGCCCCCAGGTCAGAATTTGTTCATGTCCGCATACGGGGCAAGGTACCCAGAACCGGCGCTGGTCGCTTTCTTCGAATGCCGCTTCTATCCGGCTCGCACCCTTGTTTGTCGGTGTCGAGACCAGCACGATCTTGCGGTTCCAGAATGTCACGGTCCGCTTTTTCGCGAGGTTGACCGGGTCACCCTCGGCCCCCGCGCTGAATGGATAGCGATCGACCTCGTCGCACAAGAGGAGCCGGATCGGTCGGCTCGCAAGCCCCGATGGGGCATTGGCCCCGACGATGGTCAGATGCCCGCCGGGAAACCGTTTGTGCAGGATCTTGTTGTTGCCGTCCCGCGACCTGGGATCGGCGATCTTGCCCTGCAGGCAGGGCGTGTCCCGCGCCATCGGCGAGAAGCGGTCTTTCGACCAGGTTTCGGCATCGCGCTCGGTGGGCATCACCACCATGATCGGCGCCGGGTCGTGGTCGATGTGGTAGCCGACCATATTCAAGATCGACTCCGACTTGCCGATTTGACTGCTCGACATGATCACGACGGTTTCGGCCGCCGGATCCGAGATCGCGTCCATGATGCCGCGCTGGTATTCCGCGCGGCTCGTGCGCCATTGGCCGGGCTCGGCGCTGGCCTCAGAGCTCAGCCGGCGGTTCTGATCCGCCCAATCGCTGATCGTCAGGTCCGGCGGCGGCTTCAGAACCGCCAGTGCCTTCGCCACTGTCCGCTTCAGGATCGCTGACCCCTTCAAGGTCAATGTGGGCTTCAAGTTCAATGTCTGGCTGCGCGAGATCATCGAGCACCTCGCGGATG
>NZ_JAEPMO010000261.1 GCF_017643905.1 Marivita sp. | reverse complement strand
CCGAACCGCGCTTCGACCAGATCAAGCACCTCTTCGACCGTTTCATCCGGAGTGAATTGCATCGGGCCAGAAAACGCGATGTCGTCAGGGGCCGGTTTGCGGTTCTCGGAATCGTAATTCCACTTGCCGCCCTCAGGGTCGTCGCCATTCATCAGAAGGCCGGTCTTGCGGCGCATGTCTCGGTAGAAATACTCCATCCGAAGGGCTTTGCGACCCTCGGCCCATGTGTCGAATTCATCCTGAGTGCTGACGAACCGCGTATCAGGTTTCATCGTCAGCTTAAGCGGCATGTCCTCAAGCGCCTCGATCAGACGCCATTCGCCGGGTTGAGTGGCGATCACCTCGGATGCGCCGGTATCTTCGGCACGGCGGAGCAATTCGCCGGGGATGCTGCCTGCGTTTTCGGTGTCGTCAAGCTGCGTGTATCGCACATCCCAGCCATCATCGCGCAGGCGAGCGGCGAATTTGCGCATGGCGGCGAAGATGAAGGCAATCTTCTTGGGGTGATGCTGCACATAGGTGGCCTCTTCGGCGACCTCGGCCATCACAACCACGTCTGACGCCTTGTCTGCCGCTTCGAGAGCAGAGAGCGTGTCAGTCAGTTGATCCCCAAGGACCAGAACAAGGCGCGTCACCACCGCACCTCTTTGCTCTGCCAGTCGAAGAACTTGCCGGTGTCCTGGGGTGTCAGCCCCTCCAGCACCGACAGCAGATTCGCCGCCGCTTGGGACGCGGGTACGGATGGGTTTTGGCCAACGTATTTCTCGGTGAATTTCGTCTCGACCGTACCGGGGTGCAGCGCGACGCAGATCAGGTCCTTGTGGGTGCGGGCCAGCTCTATCGCGCCGCTGTGGATCATCTGGTTCAGGGCTGCCTTGGCGGTGCGGTAACTGTACCAGCCGCCCAATCGGTTGTCACCGATGGAGCCGACGCGGGCGGACAGGGCCGCGAAGACCGACCGCCCCTTCCGGGGCAACAGCCGCATCGCATGTTTCAGAACAAGCGACGGTCCGACCGTGTTCAGCTTGAACTGGTCAATCATCGCATCAGCCGTCACATGTCGCAGTGTTTTTTCCGGCTCTGCCCCCCCGATCTCCAACGCGCCCGTGGCGACGAAGACGAGGTCGAAGGGTCCCGTCAGCGCACCGAGCGCGGCCTTCACGCTGGTTTCGTCGGTCACGTCCAAACCATCGCGGCTGCGCGACAGGCCGGTGACTGCAACGCCGCGCGCGGTCAGCGCGTTTGACAGCGCCGTGCCAATGCCGCCGCTTGATCCGATGATGAGTGCTGTTTCCATGACCCCGCCACCTAGGGTGACGGATCAGTCGGTCAACCGTGTCAGATCAGGCCGCGCCAGCGCAGGACAACGATGAAAAGCGTGATGGCGGCGAGAAAGTTGAATGCCATGCTGCCCATCACGGTCAGTGCGATGCCTTTGCGACGGTCCGCAACATCAATCGCCTTGAGATGTGTGGCAGCGCGGTCATAGGCGCTTTTGGTCGCATTGGGGTCAAGGCGTATCGCGAGTTTCGGATTGCGCGCCATCTGTTCCGCCTCGGCGACGATCTTGATGTCGTGGCAAACCCCGGAGGGCAGCATCCGCCCAGCCTTTGCCGCGCGTTTGGCCAGCGAGCCCCGTTTCAAGCCAAGACGCTTCGCCAAAAGAGAGCGCAATGCGTCGGCGTTGGATTTGATCATCTCTGCGTGTTCCATCAAAAAAAGATACGCCTCCAGCCCCTTTTTCTCAATACGAATATGGCGCTATATGCGGCCCAAATGCTGAACACACTGTTTACAGAATCGACCGGACACGCGCGCCCGATTGTCATCGTTCACGGGCTTTATGGGTCGGGACGCAACTGGGGCGTGATCGCCAAACGCCTGTCTGACCGGGGTCCGGTCATCGCCGTGGACCAGCGCAATCATGGCGACAGCTTTTGGTCTGACAGTCACTCCTATCCCGATATGGCCGCCGATCTGGCAGAGGTGATCGCCAGTCTGGGTGGCCCTGTGGATGTGGTCGGGCACTCGATGGGCGGCAAGGCGGCGATGGTTCTGGCGCTGACACGGCCCGAGCTGGTGGAGCGGCTGATCGTGGCCGATATCGCACCGGTGGGCTACTCCCACTCCCAAATCCAGTTCATCGAAGCAATGCGGGCGGTGGACCTGTCGACAGTTGAAAAGCGGTCGGACGCGTCCGAGCAGCTGGCCACCCATGTCGACGACCCGACGCTTCAGGCGTTCTTTACCCAATCGCTCGACGTGAAGGCCAAACGCTGGAAATTGAACCTTGATGCTCTGGCGGCGGAAATGCCGAAGATCCTTGGCTTTCCCGAGATGGACGGCGCGTTCGAAAAGCCGACGCTGTTCCTGTCCGGCGCGCTCTCGAACTACGTGACGGCAGAGGCACGGCCCACGATCAAGCGCCTGTTTCCGATGGCACGCTTTGCCAAGATCCCCGGTGCGGGGCATTGGCTGCACGCTGAGAAACCGCGCGAATTCGAAGCGTCGGTCAGGGCATTTCTCGACCGGGATCAGTAACCGCGGCAGGATTGTTCGGAGCGGGCGGCGAACGCTTTGTACCGTTCCCAGAACGCGTCATCCGATGGCGATTGCGACATCCAGGTGTCATGCGCCCGCTGCGGATCTGCAAAGAACCGCGACGCCTTGCGCTGGTCGGCCCCGGACAGCGATTGGTTGGCGACGGTCTGGATGCAGCCGCAAAGTTGCGGGTTGCGCGCCCGGCGATCAGAGGAGAGGCAGGCACGGCTGATCGGACCGCTCGAGAACCGTGTGACCATGCCGCTGTCGCTGCGGTCATACCGGTTGCCACCGCATCCGGCGACCAACGCCGTAAACATTATCGCTGCCAAGACTCTCATTGCGCCTGTTCTCTTTATGTCTACGGCCATGCCTTGGGTCTTCTGCCCAGTATGCTGACCGTCTGCCTGCTGGAAACATGCCTGAAATGTGACCTGTTTTCAAATCACCTTTTGTCAAGCGATGCGCCACTGTCACGCCACCTTGACCAGACCCCAAAACCGCATCATATCCCGCGCATGACAGAGCTTTCGCACATCCGCAATTTCTCAATTGTTGCCCATATCGACCACGGGAAATCCACCCTGGCCGACCGGCTGATCCAATCCACCCATACGGTGTCGGAACGGGACATGAAGGAACAGCTTCTTG
>NZ_JAEPMO010000266.1 GCF_017643905.1 Marivita sp. | reverse complement strand
GGCCGGTGCCGTAGTCGCGATGACTCGCTCGACGGTGGCTGCGGCCAACGAGATCGGCCAACTCAGCCAGGTGGCTAATGCAAACCCGGAGGTCTTCCAGCGCTGGTCGGCTGCCTCGGCCACCGTCGGCATCGAACAAGAAAAGCTTGCCGATATCCTGAAGGACGTGAACGACCGGGTCGGGGATTTCCTGCAAACGGGCGGCGGGCCGATGGCGGATTTCTTCGAGAACATCGCGCCGCGCGTGGGCGTCACGGCGGATCAATTCGCCCGGCTTTCGGGGCCCGAAGCCCTGCAGCTTTATGTCGACAGCCTCGAGCGCGCAGGCGTCAGCCAACAGGAGATGACCTTCTATCTCGAGGCCATGGCGTCCGATGCCACGCGGCTCATTCCGCTTCTGCAAAACGGCGGCGCGGAAATGACCCGGCTCGGGGCTCAGGCGCAGGCATTGGGTGCTGTTTTGGATGCGGACGCTATCGCTGCGATGCGACGGTCGGAACTGGCACTCGTCAGCATTGGCCAGGTGTTCACCGGCGTGCGCAACCGGATCGCTGTCGCTCTCGCGCCCACGTTGGAAGCTGCGGCCAATGCGTTTGTCGCCCTTGCGTCCAGCACCAGCCCGATCGGTCGGGCGTTCGATGCGGTACTGGCCAACCTTGACCGGCTGGCGATCTATGCGAGCACCTTCGCCACCTTCCTCGCCGGTCGCTGGGTGGCTGCGATGGCGGCGGCCGCCCTGTCGGTGAGGGGTTTGGCTACGACCCTCGTCATCCTGAAAGGTGCGCTCATCCGCACAGGCATCGGCGCCCTCATCGTGGGCGCAGGCGAGCTGGTTTATTGGTTCACCCGGTTGGCCTCCGGCGCAGGTGGCTTCGGTGAGGCCATGCGGCTCTTGAAAGATGTCGCTGTTGAGGTCTGGGAACGGATCAAAATGGGGGCCAACGCGGCCGGGTCGCGCGCGACGGCCATGTTTTATGATCTCAAAGCCGATGCCGCGACCGGCATGGCCGGGGCCATCGAGAGTGTCGTCGCCTTTGGCAACACGACCGCCAACACCTTCGAGGGCGCGCTTTTGGCCGTGCGCGAGATCTGGTCGCGCCTACCGGATGTGATCGGGGATCTGGTTTTCTCGGCGGCCAACCGCATGCTCGACGGTATCGAGGCCATGCTGAACGGGGCGATCCGCCGGATTGACGCCTTCACGGGGCGCATCCGAGATGCGCTGGCGGCGGTCGGGATTGAGACCACCTTTGGTCACATCGGCGAGATCAGCCTCGGCGATATCCCGAACCCCTTTGCAGGTGCCTCCGCCGATGCTGGAACAGCTGCAGCAGAGGCGTTTCGCCGAGCCTTCGAGGATAATACACTTACTGTTCCCGATTTTGGCCTTGATGGCATTGCGGCGGATGCACTGGAAACAGCCAATATTTACCGGCGTGCCGCCACAGACCTTGCGAATGGTGCAACGGCTCCACTTACCTCCTGGGGCGCACTTCGCGATGCCGTTGCCGGCACGGGTGAAGAAGGCGCGGCGGCGCTGGATGAGGCCACGGCCTCTGCAGATCGTCTGTCTGATGCCATGGGGCGCGCCGGTGGCGCGGCTGGGAGTGCCGGAGATCGGATCGCCACCGGGTGGCGTGCAGTCTCCGAATCTCTCCAGGCTTATGCCACCGACGCCCTGAACTGGGGCAAAGGCCTCGGCGAAACCCTGACCGGTGCTTTCAGCGGTGCTGAAAGCGCGTTCCGAAGCTTTGTCGAGACCGGCAAGTTTGACTTCAAGGGCCTCGTGCGCTCGATCCTGGCGGACTTGGCTGTACTGTCGTTCAAGCGTGCGGTGCTGGGGCCCATCGCCTCGGCGCTCTCTGGCATCTTTGGCGGCGGGTCTGTTGCAGCGGCTGTCTCGCATGCGGGCGGCATCGTTGGACTGTCAGGCCATACGCGGCAGGTGCCTGCGATAGTCTTCGCTGGTGCTCCCCGGATGCATTCCGGTGGGACCGTGGGGCCGGTTGGCTCCTGGTCTGGTCTCCGCCCCGACGAGGTCCCAACAATTCTGCAGCGGGGAGAGCGGGTGCTGAACCGGCGTGAGGCAGCCAACTATGGCCGGGGCGGCAGCATTGGCGCTGGCGTCACCGTCAACATCGATGCGCGCGGGGCGCAGATGGGCGTAGCCGAGCAGATCGACGCGCGCCTTCGTGCGGCCATTCCCGAGATCGCCCGCATTGCCAAAGAAAGCGTGGCCGATGGCCGACGCCGGGGTCAGGTGATCTAAATTCATGGCTATTCCTGTCTTGCCACTGACGCTTGTGTCCTCGCTTGAGCGGCGCCTGGTGACGTCCGTCGCCGAAGCCCGCTCGCCCTTCACAGGCACGTCCCAGATCCAGGACTGGGGCGCGTCGTGGTGGGAATACCAGATCGAGATGGCGGTGACACAAGGGGCGAAGGCTCGGCGGCTTTCGGCCTTCTTCACTGCGCTTGGTGGATTGCGGGGTCGGTTCCTCTTTCCAGATCCCTCGATCGAGGTGCCGTTAGCGGCGGGCAATCCATATGTGACTGAGGCGCAAGCTGCGGGAGCCTCCACCTTGCGCACGGCAGGCTGGGGGCTTGGGCTTCGCGCAGGGGATTTCTTCCAGTTGGGCGGAGATGCCACCACGCGGCTCTATCAGCTGACGGGCGATGTGACGCCTTTGGGCAGCGAGGCCACGCTCGCCTTCGTGCCGCCGCTCCGGGCTTCCGTGCCGGTCGGGACGCTCCTTGGCCTTGATGCCCCGTCGGTCCTGTTGCGGCTGACGGCACCGGTTCCCTCGGTCATCAGCCGTGCGGATCAGCACCGCTTCACGATCTCAGCGCGAGAGGCCCTCTAATGAGCCGTGATCTCACCGTCGCCTTTGCAACCGCACTGGCGGATCAAAGCCTGCGCCCCGTCATCTTCTTCGAGGGCCAGTTCGCGACAGGCTGGGTTCGGATCTGGTCTGGCCT
>NZ_JAEPMO010000213.1 GCF_017643905.1 Marivita sp. | reverse complement strand
TGACCGCAATGCAGGTGGGTTCTGGGACGGACTGCACCGGTTCTTTGATTTCCCCAAAGAGGTACTCAGCGAGGCCATAGAGAAGATCGGTGAGCTGCCGGCCAACCTCCTAAAGTATTTGCCGTCGCTGATCGAAACCATACCGATCCGCTTGCCGAACAGGTCGCCAATATCCCGCTTCCCGATTTGCGCAGCTAACCGCCTGACAAAAGATACTGCGAAGCTGTGGAACAGTTCACGCCCCGGCACGTTCCCTTGTGGTAACGACAAAGGAGCGACCCGATATGGCTGAAAAAGACACACTCGTAATGCCCATCGCCAAGATGGCCCGCAGCAATGACAAGTTCCGCGAGGTGGTCTGGACCGGCGACAACTCGCAGCTGGTGCTGATGGCCATTCCCGAAGGCGGCGAAATCGGGGGCGAAACCCACGACGGCCATGACCAGCTTTTGTATTTCGTGGATGGCATGGGCAAAGCCAAGATCGGGGACAAAGAGATGGACATCTCGGCCGGCGACGTGGCGATTGTGCCCTCGGGCAAGTACCACAATTTCAAGAACACCGGCACGGGCATGATGCGTCTCTACACCACCTATTCCCCACCCGAACATGAGCCGGGCACGGAACATGATACCAAGGAGGATGCAGAGGCTGATCCAAACGAGGATTGATCCGCAAACCGCTAACGAAAAAGGCCGCCCTGCTGAGCGGCCTTTTTTGGTCATGTCGGATTGGACGTCATCAGTTCTGAATCAGGTCCGGCAAGATCGTCACGATACCCGGGAACACCCATAGCAACCCGAGGCCAATCACCTGAATGGCGACGAACGGAATGACACCGCGATAGATGTGGCCGGTCGTGACCTCTTTCGGAGCGACGCCGCGCAGATAGAAAAGCGCAAATCCGAAAGGTGGCGTCAGGAACGAGGTTTGCAGGTTGATCGCGATCATGATGGTGACCCATGCCGGATCGAGCGTTCCGCCATAGATCACCGGTCCCACGATGGGCACCACGATGTAGATAATCTCAAGGAAGTCGAGCACGAAGCCCAGCACGAAGAGGATCAGCATCACGACAAGGAACACGATGGTTTCATTGTCGAAGGAGCGCAGGAAGTCCTGAATGTAATGCTCACCCCCGAAGGAGATCAGCACGAGGTTCAGAAGCTGCGAGCCGATCAGGATGGTGAACACCATTGACGTCACCTTCGCAGTTTCTCGCACCACCGGACCAAGGATGTTGGTTCGGAACAGCACCCAGCAGCTATAGAGCAAGCCGAAGAACGCGAAGTGATAGGCGAACTGTGCCAAAATGTAAGCGATCCAGTCTTCGGCCGGAACGGTTTCACGGGTGATGCGCAGGTCGAAATTGACGCCCAGCAGGATCATGATCACCAGCGCCAGTGACGCCCAGATGACGATCTTTGCCGCGCCCTGCTCTTCCTTCAGTTTGCGGTACGCGGCCAGCATGATCGCGCCTGCAGCGCCAAGTGCAGCCGCGGGGGTCGGGTTCGTGATCCCGCCAAGGATGGAGCCCAGAACCGCAACGATCAGAACCAGCGGCGGGAACACCACGCGCAAAAGCTCGTTCTGCGCCAGGCGACCCATGGCCACCCAGACGCCCACCATGGTCAGGGCCATTGGGATGGCCATGATCAGGAAATGTGCACCAGACCCGGTCAAGGGCGAGATGAAGATCACGTCCGCAAGGAAGGCCAGAACGACCCCGATGCCGCCAATGATCAAAGGCAGCGGAGCCGACGATGGCGACACGCCGCGTGCCAGGATCAACACCAGCGCAAGCAGGCCAAAGATGGTGGCCACACCCGACCCGATGGGTGCTGCGTTCTCGCGAGCCTCGATCAGGGCAGCTGCACGCTCTTCCTCGGTCAGTTCGACAACCTCTCCGGTGTCGCCTGCCGCGGTCATGGCTGCACGTTGTGCCACGGCCTCGTCCCATGCCTCCTGCCCGTGCAGGTCGATCATGGAAGCTTGGCACTGTTCGGAAACGTTGGTCCGAAGGCTTGGACCGTCCGCGCGTTCCGCATAGTCGGATACCGAGATTGTCTGCGTCCCGATGACGCCAGCGCTGAAACCCATCACGATCGCCAGGATCAATCCCAGCGGTGCCGCCAGATACCAGGTCAGTGCCTCGTTGCGGGTGACCACTTCTCCGCTTTGTCCGTCAAGTTCAACCGGAGGCGCACTGGCCGGGCGGAGCAAGGCAAAGCCGAACGCATAGACACCGTAGAGCAGTGCAAGGAAAAGGCCCGGCAGAAGTGCAGCCTGGAAGAGCGTACCAACCGACAAGACCGCCGGTTCACCAAGATAGGTCAGCGCGTCGCCACAGCCTGCAAGCTGGGCGCGGGTTTCCTGACCAGTCGCGTAGAGGTCGCCCACAAGCGTTCCCAGAAGAACGATCACGATGGATGGCGGAATGATCTGCCCCAACGTCCCCGACGCAGCAATTACCCCCGTCGCAAGCTCTGGTGAGTAGTTGTTACGCAGCATGGTCGGCAGCGCGAGCAGCCCCATGGTCACAACCGTTGCGCCAACGATGCCGGTGGAGGCGGCAAGGAAAGCACCCACGATGACGATGGACACGGCCAGACCACCCGGCAGCGGGCCGAACACGCGCGCCATGGAGGTCAGCAGGTCTTCGGCGATGCGCGACCGTTCCAGCGTGATGCCCATCATCACGAACATCAGAACCGCCAGCAGCGTTTCGATGGACTGTCCCGCGATCACCCGTTCGTTGATCCGGTTCACGATGAAAGAGATGTTCCGCTCCATCGCCTGTTCCCAGCCACCCGGGAACACCGGCTCTTCGATGCGCGGTAAATCCGGGTATCGGAAGACGGATATGGCATCTCGGGCGATGCCCTCCGCCACGAGGGCGGCAAATTCAGGTGAGCCTTTGTCGATGGCCTGATGGATCAGCAGACCTGCCGAATCGAGTGCGGCGATGATGGCAAAGGAAATCACGCCGGCACCGGCGATGGCAAAGGCCACCGGGAAGCCTGTCATGATCCCGGCAAAGAGAGTCAGGAAGACGATGAGGATACCGACCTCGACTCCGTCCAGTCCGAAAAGCATGTTATGCGGCCCCCCCGCTGCGCGCCGTTTTAGGCGTCGTTGTCTGTTTGTGTGTCGTCATGGGTTCAGGTCGATCCTGAATGGATCGCGTGCTCGATCTCTTCGGCTTCGCTCGAGAACCCATCCCGGTCGAGATACTTGCCTTCGCTCTCTTCGCCTTCGATGAATTCCAGCAGCGAGCGCCAGAAGAACGCCATCGCGTGAACGAAGGTCAGAGCGCAGAACAGCACGATGAGAATCTTGAACAGGAAGTAGGCGTCAAAGCCGTTCGGGCTGAAGCCAATGGTTTCCACGTTCCAGCGGAAGATCCGCGCCTGCATGATCATCCGATCCAGATCGCTTGTTGCGGTCACAGCGGGCGTCATCAGGTGCCGCCACATGAAGAACCATGCGTAAAGATAGGTGATGGTGATCGCAGGCAGCATGAAGAACATGCAGCCGAACATGTCGGTCAGGCGCTTGGTGCCGTATTTCATCTTGGAATAGAACAGGTCCACACGCACATGGCCGCCCTGCACGAAGGTGTATGTCACGCACAAGGCAACAACCATGGCGTTGTAGAACTTGAGTTCTTCGGCCCACCAGCTGAGATCTTTGGCGAACGCGGTTCCGAGCGGCCCGATCTCGATCTCGGCCACGCGGAAGATGCGCTGCAGGAACACGATCATCACCTGCTGCAGCACCATCAACAAGCCGGCCCAGGCCGCGACACGCCCGATCCCGTTGGCCATGCCTTCCAACCCGCGGACACATCCCCAAAGGATTTCGCGCTTCCACAGCACGCCGAGCAGGGTCAGGACGATGAAGGTGGTGAAGACCACAAAAAACAATTCGACCGATGCACCATAGTAGATGAACCGCATCACGGATGCCGGGTCGGACCAGTTGAGCCAAGACCCCGGATTAAACACCGCCATTAACAGGTTGTATGGGGCCATCACTAAATTCTGAAGCACCCACAGGATGAATTCGACCATGCCCTGCCCCCTTATTGGCCCCGATCACGGGGCATCACGACTGTTTGGTAAGCGGCGAAAAGCCCCGCCCAGACCAAAGGTCGGGACGGGGCCAAAACGTAGCTGGGATTAGCCTGCGTTCACACGGTTGCGCTGACGCATGAATTCGCCATCGGCGATCTCGTACCAGCCCGAGGATTCCTCGATGGACGCAAACACGCTGTTGGCGATCTCGGCATAGATCGGGTCGCCCATGTTCTCTTCGCGAACCTCTTTGGCTGCGGTGCCGAACGCGTCCCAGACATCTGCGGGGAACTGACGGACCTGAACGCCACCGGCCTGCAGACGTGCCAGAGCCGCGCCGTTCTCGGCAAGCGACAGCGCGGTGTTCTGCGCGTGCGACGCTTCACAGGCCACTTTACAGATTGTCTGCTGCTGCGGTGTCAGGGATTCCCAGATATCGATGTTGAACACCATCGACAGGGTCGAACCCGGCTCGTGGAAGCCCGCTGCGTAGTAGGTCTTGGTAACTTCCTGGAAGCCCATGCGCTCGTCCGCATACGGCCCGATCCATTCCGCACCATCGATCTGACCGGACGCCAGCGCCTGGTAGATTTCGCCGCCGGGGATGTTTTGCACGGAGGCACCGAGGCGACCCAGCACCTGACCACCCTGACCCGGCATACGGAAGCGCAGACCCTGCAGGTCTTCGGCCGAATTGATTTCCTTGTTGAACCAACCGCCCGGCTGCATTGCGGTCTGGCCGCACATCAGGGGCTTGAGGTTGAACAGCGACGACAGGTTGTCGTGCAGTTCCTGACCGCCACGACGGTAGTACCAGTTCGCCATTTCCTGCGCGGTCATGCCGAAGGGCACGGCTGTGAAGAACGCAAATGCCGGGTGCTGGTTGAGGAAGTAGTATTCCGCCGAGTGATAGACGTCCGCCTGTCCGGAGGACACGGCGTCGAACACTTCGAATGCACCCACGAGCGAACCTGCGGGCATCTTGTTGAACGAAAGCTGACCATCTGTCATGGCCGTGATGTAATTAATGGCCAACTGAGCCGCATCGTCGAACACGGCAAAGCCGTCCGGAACCGATGTAACCATGGTCAGTGTGCGATTGCCCTGTGCGTATGCCGGTGCCGCAAGTGTGGTGGCTGCCGCAGCCCCCGCCCCTACAGTAGACGTCCGCAAGAATGAACGACGATCCATGTATTTCCTCCCCTGAGTTTTGGATGCACAAAAACAGCCAGTCCGCTGTTTGCGCGGATCATTTAGTGGGTCGGACGGTAATCAGAAAAAAAACCGAATGCAAATAATTAAAGGGCACCTCGATTTTTGACTGTTTTTGGGGCCATGCAGCGCTTCTCATGGCGTGATTCAAGCTGGAGGCCGTCATCTGTCGGCCCGGTATGCCCGGACGTTCGCGGCTCTGCTCCCATGACGCTCTGTCTTTCGACC
>NZ_JAEPMO010000120.1 GCF_017643905.1 Marivita sp. | reverse complement strand
GGTCATCGCCGCGCTCTGGTATGGGCTTGGACGGATCACGCGACCGCTCCGGCAATTGGCCTCTGCGGCGGACGGGTTCGGTCTCGACGCCCCGGCACCCGAGATGCCGCGACGTGGTCCCCGCGAAGTTCAGGCCCTCTCGGACGCGCTGGAGCGGATGCACGGACGCCTCACCGCGATGGTGACGGATCGCACCCGGATGCTCGCGGCCCTGGGGCACGATCTGCGGTCACCGATTACGGCTCTGCGTGTGCGCGCCGAGATGGTCGATGACGACGAGACACGCGAGCGGATGGCCGCCACACTCGACGAAATGCAGGAGATGGTGGACTCGACCCTGGCCTATGCAAGGGGCGTGTCCACCGACCAGCCGATGGAGGAGACCGATCTCGCAGGGCTTGTACATGGTCTTGCGGAAGAACTCTCGGAAACCGGCCCGGAGATTTCGGTAGAAGCGCCGGCGCCGGTTCGCGCAGAGATCCGCCGCACTGCGATGCGCCGCGCACTTCGGAACCTCATGGAGAATGCGCAGCGATATGGGGCCGGCGCGCGAGCGACGGTCCGCGAGACGGCGCGCGCGGCTGAAATCCTTATTGAAGACGAGGGGCCAGGCATTCCCGAAGACGATCTCGAGAAGGTCTTCGACCCGTTCACCCGACTGGAGACGTCGCGGTCCCGTGAAACTGGCGGGATCGGGCTCGGCCTTCCCATCGCAAGGTCGATTCTGCGCGCCCATGGCGGAGATGTGACTCTCACCAACAGGACCAGCGGTGGCCTGCGTGCCACGATTCACCTGCCTAGGACCGAAAGCGCCGCATCATAGCTGCGACGCCCAGCGGGGGTGCTGGTCGTCCACGACGAATGGATGCGCATGTCGGCGCTCGCCCTTGAGATGGGGGTGGTCGAGCGGCAGGTTTTCGTGGGTGTGCTCGAGGATTTCGGGATCCTCCTTGGGCCATAGCCGCAGTGCAACCAGCGCACCGGCCGCCGCCAATAGGGCAAGGCAGCCGAGCGCCACGACCGGCCCGAACTGCGTCATAAGCCAGCCTGAAAGCGGATAGGTCACGAGCCAGCAGGCGTGGCTCAGCGCGAACTGGGCAGCGAAGAGCGCGGGACGGTCCTCCGAATGGGCCGAGCGGCGCAGGAGGCGTCCCGAGGGGGTGAGCACGGCGGAGTAACCGAGCCCGACCAGCAGCCAGGCACCGAGCAGGAAAGGCCAGTCTAGACCGAGGGCGGCGACTTCTGCCGCCAAGACCAAGAGAGACAGGACCATCAGCGCGGCGCCCGCGACCATCACCGGCCTGTCTGGCACGCGGTCGAGCAGACGCGGCAGCGCGAGCGCCGCCAGCATCGAGCCTGCACCGAAGGCGAACATCGTCCAGGCGAGCGCGCTCTCGGACAGGCCGAGCGCGCCGCGAACCAGCACCACCGAGTTGACCAGCACCATGGCACCCGCCGCAGCCGCGGCCAGGTTCAGCGCCAGCAGTCCCCTTAGACGCGGCGTGGCAAGGTATATGCGGATGCCGCGTGTCGTGCGGTCGTAGATACCGCGCGGCTCGGACGCCTTCGGGCTCGGCAGTAGGACCGAGACGACCAGCAGCGCCGAGGCCGCGAAGCCCGCCACCGTGCCGAGGAACAGGGAGTTGTAGCTCATCAGGGCGAGCAAAAGCGCCGCTAGCGTCGGGCTGACGATGTTCTCCAGATCGTAGGCCAGCCGCGAGAGCGACAGCGCGCGGGTGTAGCGCGCCTCCTCGGGCAGCACGTCCGGGATCGTCGCCTGGAAGGTCGGCGTGAAAGCCGCCGAAGCCGATTGCAGCAGGAAGATCAGGACATAGACCTGCCAGACCTCGGTCACGAAGGGCAGGCAGAGCGCCGCGCCCGCGCGCACCACATCGAGCCCGACCAGCAGCCCGCGGCGGTTGACGCGGTCCGCGAAGGCGCCCGCTATGGGCGCGATGCCGACATAGGCCACCATCTTGATAGTGAAGACCGTGCCCAGCACCATCGCCGCCCCGTCGCCTGCGAGGTCATAGGCCAAAAGGCCAAGGGCCACCGTCGCCATGCCAGTACCCAACAGGGCTACGACCTGCGCGAGGAAAAGGTGTCGGTAGGTGCGGTCGGCGAGGATTTCCAGCATCGGTGGTCTCAAAGGTAACGGGCGATGACCTTCAACTCATCGCGATCCGCGGGGGAATGGTCTTCGTCGAGGCAATGGTCCATGTGATCGTGGATCAGGACCCGCTTGGCGTTTGCGACAGCCTTCTCGACTGCCTGCAGCTGCTGGGCGATCTCGAGGCAGGGCTTGCCGTCCTCGATCATGCCGATCACGGCCCGCAGATGACCGTCGGCGCGTTTCAAACGGGCGATCAGGGCGGGATGGCTTGCGTGGGCATGGGGCTTTGTCATATAAGTACGCTATCCTCCCCCGGGGGATAAAACAAGATAGCCTCAAAAGAGGCTGCGCATATGGGCAGACAGGCAAGATCGATGAGACCTCTGGCGACAATCGGAAGACGGGTATTTGCGGCGCTCCTCTGCCTGTCGTTGGTCGTCTGGTCCGTCATGCCGAGCGCGACCCATGCGCCGGCCGTATTCGAGACGATCCAGGATCACCTTGAGATAATAGCCGATCACGGGCATTCGCACGGCTTCGAGGAGGACCTCTACTGGGCCATGCACGGACACAGCCATGATGTAGCCGACCACGATCACAGCCAGGCGCTGCTGGCGCTCGGGGACCGAAACCATCCGATCTCCGCCTACAGGGACGCATGGCGGCTGAAGGCCTCGCCGGGCGGCGGGCACCACACGTTCCGGATCGAACGACCTCCGCGTGCCTGATTGGCGCCGTGCCCGCGCGCGGCTTCACCGATCATTCAATCGCACGAACGGAGACCTATTCATGAGTTCCAACTCAACGGGCCTGCACGCGCTCGCGTCGCGACGCGTCACGGCCATCCTTCTAACAGCCCTTGCGCTCTACGCCTCCAGCGTGGCGCAGGTGCTCGCCCATGACGTCACCCCCGGTGACGCGGGCTACATCCAGGAAATCTGGGGGGTGCACATCATCTCCTTCATCTATCTCGGCGCCAAGCACATGGTGACGGGATACGACCACATCCTTTTCCTTCTGGGCGTCGTCTTCTTCCTCTACCGGATGAAGGACGTGGCCATCTATGTCAGCATCTTCGCCGTGGGCCACTCGGTGACCATGCTCGCAGGCGTCTGGTGGGGATGGGGCATCAATTCCTACATCATCGACGCCATCATCGGCCTCAGCGTCGTCTACAAGGCGCTCGACAACCTTGGCGCATACCGGAAATGGTTCGGGTTCCAGCCCAACACAAAGGCCGCGACGCTTATCTTCGGCCTCTTCCACGGCACCGGCCTCGCCTCGAAGATCATCGAATACGACATCTCCGAGGATGGCCTTTTGTGGAACCTTCTGGCGTTCAACGTGGGTGTCGAGGTCGGCCAGGTCCTCGCGCTCTTCGCGATCCTCGTCGTGATGGGCTACTGGCGCCGGTCCGAACGCTTCATGAGCCAGGCAGTCGTCGCCAACATCATCATGGTGGGCCTCGGGCTCTGGCTCACAATCTACCAAATCAACGGCTTCCTCACGGCCGCATAAGGAGAATTAGATATGCAACTTATCGATAGAATGCGTGACACGATGCAATTAACCGCGGAGAAGCCCGATCCGGCGCTCCTGCCCACACCGAAGCAACTGCGGCGCTCGACCATCGCCGCTGTGATCGGCGCGGCCTTCATTGGTGTCGGCGTCTACCTGCCGGCCGAATACGGGATCGACCCGACCGGCGTGGGCAATGTCATCGGCCTCACCGAGATGGGCGAGATCAAACAGCAGCTCGCTCGCGAGGCGGCGGAGGATGAGGCGGTCCACGGCGACGGGGATCAGTCCTCAAGCCTGATGAACGACATCTTTGGCCTCTTCGTCGGCGCTGCATATGCGCAGGAAGCGTGGACCGACACGGTGACCTTCACGCTAGCACCGGACGCTTTCACCGAGGTCAAGATGGTGATGGCCGCAGGCGATATCGTCGAATACTCGTGGGTCGCGGAAGGCGGACGGATCAACTTCGACCTGCACGCTCATGGCGATGGCCAGTCGGTGGACTACGACCGCGGCCGAGGCGCGACCGACGGCGCAGGCAGCATCGAGGCGCCGTTTCCCGGCGAACACGGCTGGTTCTGGCGCAACCGTGACGATTCCGACGTGACCGTCACGCTGCAGCTGCGCGGTGCATACACCGAGATCGTTCGCAGCGAATAAGACAGTGCGCCTGCGGGAAACCGCAGGCGCATTCGCTTCTAGGTAGATCACAGCGGTCGGCTGCTCATGCTCCGACGGCCCGCACCACCTGCTCCTGCCAAGCCTCCCCTGCTAGAAAACACAGATCGTACAGGCTGACTGCCGAGGCCTCGCGCCCGCAGGTCAGCCTTTTCAGCACCTCGGGTGCCAGATAGGCGAGGCGCAGCTGGCGGCTGACATGCCGTTCCGCCAGCCCGACCGCCTCGGCTAGTTCCTGGATGGTGGCGAATTCACCGGCCTCCATGCGCCGCCGCCAGCCCCATGCTCGGCCGATGGCGCGCAGGATATGCGGGTCTTGGGTCTGGTCCTCGCTGGGGCGGTAGTCAGCTGGCGGCAGAATCTTCGGTCGCCCATTCTTCTTGCGAACTGTCAGGGGAATGAGAACGCGGATCGTATCGTCAGGCTTGCTCATTCTGCAGCCTCCAGCCCCCGGGGCACCACCATTTCGCGGATGACGCCGGCGATGCCCTCGCGGCGAATGTCGACCTCGAGCCCGACAGCGGTGACCGTGACGCGCCGCACCAGCAACTGGATGATCCGAGCCTGCTCGACCGGGAAGAGTTGCGACCAGAGGGCCGTGAACTCGTGCAGAGCTGCGATGGCATCCGCCTCCGAAGCCGCACCGCCGTCGCGTTTCAGGACGGCCAGCACGTGCGTGACCACCTCTGGCGTTTGCAGGATGCGGCGAACCTCGGTCACGACTGCGTCCTCGACCATTCCGGCCGCAAGCCGCATCGGCGCGGTCTCCTCGCCGGTTTCGCGGTTCCGTATCACGTCCATGGACACATAGTAGCGGTAGAGCTTGGCCCCCTTTTTCGTGCTGGTCGGCGTCATGGCGGCGCCATTTTCGCCGAAGATCAGTCCTTTCAGCAGCGCGGGCGTCTGCGTGCGGCTGTTGTTGGCCCGCTTGCGGGGGCTTTCCTGCAGGATGGTATGGACCCGATCCCAAAGGTCAGCGTCGATGATTGCGTCATGCTCGCCCGGATAGGCCTTGCCCTTGTGCAGAGCTTCGCCCCGATACACGCGGTTGTTCAGCAGCCGATAGAGATAGCCTTTGTCGATCAGCGTGCCCTGCTTGTTGCGGAAGCCCTCACCACGCAGTTCCCGCGCCAGCACAGTGGCGGACCCCAGCTCGATAAACCGCTGGAAAATCCCGCGCACGGAGGCGGCCTCGGCCTCGTTCACCACCAGCTTGCGATCCTGTACATCGTAGCCAAAGGGCACATAGCCGCCCATCCAGATGCCGCGCTTGCGGGATGCGGCCACCTTGTCACGAATACGTTCGCCGATGACCTCGCGCTCGAACTGGGCGAAGGACAACAGGATATTCAGTGTCAGCCGCCCCATCGATGTGGTCGTGTTGAAGGACTGTGTCACCGAGACGAAGGTCACTCCGTTGCGGTCGAAGACCTCAACCAGTTTGGAGAAATCCATCAGCGAGCGCGACAGGCGGTCGATCTTGTAAACGACCACCACGTCGATCAGCCCATCGTCGATGTCTGTCAGCAGCTGCTTCAGGCCGGGGCGGTCCAGATTGCCCCCTGAGAATCCGCCATCGTCATAGCGTTCGCGCGTGGCGACCCAGCCCTCGGATTTTTGGCTGGCGATATACGCCTCGCAGGCTTCCCGCTGCGCGTCGAGGCTGTTGAATTCCATGTCGAGCCCTTCCTCGCTCGACTTGCGGGTGTAGATGGCGCAGCGCAGGCGGCGGTTGGGGCGGGTGTTGAAGTCCATCACACGTCCTCCCGCTGGCGTTCCCGCAGGCCAAAGAAGCGATACCCGTTCCAGCGGGTGCCGGTGATTTCGCGGGCGACGGCGGAGAGGGATTTGAATTTGCGTCCCCGCCAATCGAAGCCGTCTTTCAGCACGATGACGGTGTGCTCTATGCCATCCCATTCGCGCAGTAGCTTCGTGCCCGCTACGGGATTGCGGGGATCGGCAATCTGGTGCTTGCGCCGGGCGTGGCCTTCGACTTCATCGGCCAGAAGATCCAGCATGCGGCGGGTCTCGCGGTCAGGGCCGCCGTAGGTCAGTTCCTGCAGACGATAGGCAATCCGTAGTTCGAGAAACGCGCGGCTGTTGTTCGGTGCCGAGGTCCCGATGAGCTTTTCCCATTCGGCTTTCAGTTCCTTGACCGACATTGCCTTCAGGGTGGCCAGGCGCGACAGCACTGTTTGGTCCAGGCTTGGATCATGACCCGGCTGTGCAGGGGTTATCTTATTGTGATGCTTCATGAATTCCTCCGATGCGGATACGTTTTGCACGACGACCACCGCTCTTTCGGGGCGAGAAGTCCACGAAACTGTCTCCGCTTTCGGCAGATAAACCGCTG
The DNA here is from genome assembly GCF_017643905.1 of Marivita sp. Classification (GTDB taxonomy): domain Bacteria; phylum Pseudomonadota; class Alphaproteobacteria; order Rhodobacterales; family Rhodobacteraceae; genus Marivita. Next base: position 6,748 of record NZ_JAEPMO010000120.1, on the reverse strand, counting down.
GACTGTGCAGCGTTCAGCCGGATGACGCCCGCGGCCAGGATGCGGCCGATCTCGACGAGGCGTGCGTCTGACGACATGCGATCAGGGCATAGGGGATTGGGCCCCGAAATCGGGGGTTCTGGTGCGTGTGACATGGCGACTTTTCGCGATTGGGATGATGGTCAAAAGGTATCGCGAAATCAGGAAAACACAAGCTTTTCAATATTTTGAGGACAGCGCCGGGCTATGCGTAACGCCGCGAAAATCTGCGCACGCTCCCCGTCGTCCCCATGGCTGATGCAGACTGTTCAGGGCGCGAATCAGCGTGCATCGCCGCCCATGAATTTGTCGAACGTGTCGAGTTCGGGCTCTTCCTCGAGCTCGGCCATCTCCCACCGCGACGGTCCGCGGTCGGGATATAGGAGCAGCGAAATCGACATCTCGTTCCCAGGTGAGAACACGGTCATTTCGCGCACGGGTTCGCTGCCGAGCCAGACACCGGCCGGGTGGTGATGGCCGTGACGGCCAGTATCCCAGTCCACTTGCTGCGCGGCCAGAGATGCCGCTGGCAACTCAGTCACAATCTGCCGCGCGCGGTAGAAGACGCCGGATTTCAGCAGCGGTTCGCTGGACCATGCCCAGTCGATAAAGCCGTCCTTGCCGACGACGATCATCGCCCGCTTATGGGTGATGGTCATCCATTTCAGGATCGCGGCCGTCAACGAAACAGCATAGCGGTCGGCCAATTCAGTCATCAGGTCGATGTCGATCACGCGGCCGTCGATTTGCGCGCGGAAATCATCAAGCGGCATCAAGAGGTAGGAGGCGAATGTATTGGCCTCGCCTTCGATCTTGTTCCGGCGCTCGTCCCAGTCCGCCATGTTGCGATTGGTGCACTCGAGGCCAGCGGGGTGCAAATGCCGATGCAGCAGGTAATGCCCGAGTTCGTGGGCCAGCGTAAAATTGCGCCGTCCCTCGGACCGGATGTTATCGTTGTAAATGATACCCCATTCACCCGAGCCGTTCGGGTGCGGCATCAGCATGCCCTCGATGCCATCTGACAGATCAAGGCCGCTGACCATCGTGATGGGGGCATCCGGAAAGAGGTGGCGCGAAATATCCTGCGCCAGTGCCGCGACATCGATGGGAAAACGCGGCAGCCCGTGCGTGCCCTGAACGGCCGAGAGGATTTGGGTTAGGCGGATTGCCCAGCCTTTCGGCGACAATCGCAGGCTCAACTCTTTTTGCTCCACAGGTCGATCATGTCGGTGATCTTCTCCTGATCTTCCGGCTTGAGCTTGCTGAATTTGCGGAAGAACGCCTCCTTGAGAACCTGATCGCTGGGCTCTTCACTTTCATCGAGCAGGTAATCGGTCGTGACCTCAAGAGCCTGGGCGATGCGGGTCAGCTTTTCCCCAGACGGTTTTCGGGTGTCGCGGTTCTCGAGTTCCCAAATATAGCTCTTGCTCGAGTCGGTCAGCTCGGCGAGCTTGTCGAGGGAATATCTCTTCTCCTGGCGGTGGCGCTTGATCTTCGCGCCTAGGGAGGTGGTCATCGTATCATCCTTGTTTTCCTTGGGTTCAGGACGCGTGTTCGATATGCCGAACAAAAACGTGCCGCGCAAGTAGACTCGGCGATTTGTTCGGTATATATCGAACGTCTGCGTATCGCGATGCGCCGATTCTCCCTGCTCCCGGTCACGAAAGGTCTGCCCATGACTGCTATTTCCGCCTTCCTCCGCAAAACCCCTGTTGTCCGCCTGAAGGATTACTTCACGGCTGGCGGGTTCACGTCGCTCGCTCCCGTCGACTGGACAAAGCCCGAGGCCGAGATCGTCGAACCGCTCATCAAAGCGGTGGACGGCATGACCGATGATGAAAAGCAGCGCGTTGTCCTTGATGCTGGCCGCGTTGCGGCGCTGGCGGATGAGCCCGGGCAAAATGCCCTGCAAAACGTCGTCCAGAACCGCTCCGTCTTCGACACGCTCGAGGGGGCCAACAATCGCTCGCTCTGGGTCTTTCTGAACGAGAACGACCGTTTCCGCCTTGCGGAAGAGGTGCGCTACAACGACGAGCGCCGTCGGACGCGGTCGTGGAACGGCTTCGAGGTCGAGAAGGACTGCGCAGTTCGCCGCGATCCGATTTCTGTTGCCGCCTTTACCAAAGCGATCCGCGACCGCTTCGACACCCCGCATGTGCATGTCGATATTTTCGACCGGCACCGCGTCATCCTCGAAGATCAGGAATGCGACCTGGTTCAGGTTGCCGTTTACCGGGAAGGCCGCCCCGAAGACATGCTGGGGTTCGACGCGAACAGCACGCTGTCGCGCCGGATCGTGAAGCCGGTCTTCGAAGCGTCTCTGACCTATGAGGCGGATACCGGCGTCATCGAGGTTGTGGCCAATACGCTGGAAGACCGGAGGGATCTGACGGCTTATATGGCGCGGGACCTGCTTGGCATCGATTTCAAGGAAAAGCCGATCCCGCTTCGGGAATACGATCTCAGCATGTTGCTGAAGCCTTTCGACTTCCCGACGGACGTCGAAGACGGAATCATTGGCGTTACCGTGAAAGAACTGCGCTTGATGGAGGTCGGTCAGCCCAACGAACGGATCATTCTCGAATCCATGTCAGGTGCCGACCGCACTGTTTGGGAAATGGCCGAAGAGCGCATCGGGCTCGACATCGGCGGCACCGGGCATGTCCTGTCGATCGCGTCGGAGATGCCGGAATGGATTGTTACCCGCGCCCGGTTCACGATCAAGTTCCAACCCGGCCCCGGTGGTGGGCGTGGCAAATCCCTGACGCTGACCGTGACCATGCCACATGGCTGCAACCTCAAGGACATGACCCCGCATGAGCGGTTGATCGGTGAGAAGTATCTGCGCCGCTGGGGCATCCTGACCGACACCGCTGATCTCGGTGATCTCATTGAGTAAGCGGGCCGTCGATATGCTGCTTCAGGTGATGGAAACCCGCGCGGCCAAGGTGCAGGCAACGACCTTGCGGCAAGTGTCACCTCGGGCAACGGATCAGTTGGTTGAGGCCGAACTTCTGGTGGCGTCCGGGCATATCCCGGTCGTCACGGCGATGGACAACTTCGAAGATGAGCCCATCCCGGCGGAATGGTGCGCCGAGCGCAGGCAGTACGGCTACATCAATAGCGTGGGCCGGTGGGTCGCTGTCGATGCCGCTGAGATCGCTGCCCTGGCAGTCGATTATCAGAGGGTGTTCGCCAAGATGCTGGTCGGCTTCGAACGCGTTGCCCCCGCGCGCCCTGTGCCTCTGATCGATGGCATTGCATGGGACATCGGCACCATTCGGCTCGCTGGGGCCAAATCGCCGGTGCCTGTCTGGTTTGCCCGACGGCTTTCAGATCCTGTGATCTGGGACAAGTTCTGTGCGCTCGCTGACAATCGATCGCCAGACGCGGTGCGTGTCATCCTGACATCGACGTCTGGAGGGCGCATCCCAAAAATTGCGAACAAACGAAACATCGTCATCAGCGCGACTGATGTCGCAAGTGCTCCAGGCAAATTGGCAATCTCGCCGTCAGCCGTTGCTATGCGGGTGTTCCCTGGACAAGCGCAGCGTCGGTTTCCAATCGACCACTCGGACGATTACGGTGTCGTTTATGTTTATGAACAAGAGATCAAGTTTCGAGGCCTGCTTCATCGTGACTTTCTGGCATTATTGTTCAATGCCTATTGGTCTGGGCGCCCGGTTTGTAGAACCATACCCACGTTGATTGAGGCCGGTTTCTCGGAAAAGACCAACAGCCTTTCAAAGGCGTTTAGCGGTCGAACAGAATGGCAAACCTTCATTAAATATGATGAGGGCAACTGCTGGATCGAAGCGCCGCCCAGATAAGGCATTGAAAAGAATGGGAACGGCCGCTCGATTGAGCGGCCGTTTTGCTTTTCTTCGCCTCCTACCACTTCCCCTACCGTTCCCCTTCCGAAGCCCTACCACGCCCTCCGCCATGGTGATCCCGCAAGTGTTCGCGCAAATCCCAAGGAGGTTCACATGGCGATCAGGCACCTTTCCCAGATCGAGCTGGCGGCTCGCTGGAATATCTCGCACCGCACGCTGGAACGTTGGCGGTGGACGGGCGAAGGCCCGAAATTCATCAAACTCGGCGGCCGGGTGATCTACCGGCTCGAGGATGTCGAGGCCTTCGAGGCCGAACAGATCCGCGGCGCGGATCATGAACCCCATCGCCCGATGTCGGCGTGAGGGGGATGACATGACAATTTCAAACCACATCACCCTAGCCGACATTCCCCACATGCCTGTGGGCGAGATTGCCACGCTGCCTGCCGATCAGTTGGCGATGCTGAAAGACGCAGCTGAGCAGCAACTGGCACAAGCCAAGTCCCTCGCGGACTGGCTCGAAGGCGCTATTTCCCTGAAATACGCGGACCGCGCTCAGACAACGCGCCATGGCGCAGGCAAGGACACGGGCACCATCCGGTTCGAGGATGACGGCGTCACCGTGATCGCCGAACTGCCCAAACGTATCGATTGGGATCAGGCCAAACTCGCCCAAATCGCTGAAAACATCGCCTCGGCCGGGGAAGACCCTGCAGAGTTCATCGATACCAAGCTGTCGGTCTCCGAGCGCAAATTCTGCGCTTTGCCCGAAAGCTGGCGCAAGGGTTTTGAACCCGCGCGCACGGTCCGCACCGGCAAGCCGAAGTTCCGTTTCGTTTTGAACGGAGGTGCGTCGTGACGGCACTTCTTCCCATCCCCCAGGGCGATCCGAGCCTTCCCGGCTTGATTGATCGTGCCGCGACCATGCTTTCGAATGCGAAGACCTCGGCGGAAGTTCTCGAAGCCCGTGAGGCCGCAGGGCTTGCCTACGATGTCGCAAAGCGTGCCGCGCGCCTCAGCCGTGCCAAGTCCGCACATGATGATCTGATTGCGGCGGCCCATCGTGCCCAGGCTGATGCTTTGGAAATCGAAGCCGCTGCCAAACGCCGCCTCGCCGATGAATATGACATGGCACAAGCCCAAGGTGAGGTCGGCAAGAGCGGGGTACGGACGGACCTCGTTTCGCAGGGGAACGAGGTTATTCCTTCCGCCGCAGACATCGGTCTTTCACGCAAAGCCATTCACGATGCGCGCCTGATCCGCGACGCGGAAGAGGTTGACCCGGGCATCGTGCGCCGCACCCTCGACGAGAAACTCGAGCGTGGTGAGGAACCGAACCGGGCGGCACTGCGCAAGATGGTGGTCGATGCCGCCATGCGGGGAATGCGCCCTGAGCGCAAACCCAGTCGCCGGAACCCGCTCTATGTCCCGCCGACACCCCAACAGGCCGCCTGGCAGCATGTCACCGGCACGTTCCGCGCCTTCGCCGAATGGGCTTCGGATGACACGCTCGCCTTGGCCCGCGAGGGCATGACCGAGGCTCAGGGCAGCCAGTTTCACCATCTCGACGTCGCCGCCATCGCGGCCGGATCGGAAGCTTTCACCAAAATCAAGGAGTGGTTCGATGCTTGACAGCCAGTCAGCAGCCTTTGCCGAACGCGTCTGGGAGGTGGCCTCCCAGCTTGGCAACAATGCCCCGAAAATAGCCGATGACATCATGGGCGAGGCCTTTCCTTTGACCTGTTCGCAGGCAAGGGCGGAAGGCGCGATGCGCATGCTGCGCATTGGGATCATTTCCGAGGTGAAACGGATCCTGCGCAACCGTCATGACGTGCTGACCCAGACGGATTTCGCCGACCGGTGCGATGCGTTTGCGCCGCTCGTCAGTGATCTGCGCTCGAAGTCCTACTTCGTCGAAAGCGCCGAGGAATACGTCGTGGTCCCGGACCTGATCGCTGAACCTGATCTCCTCGACGATGCGCGGCGTTTCATGCGGCGCAAGGGACTTGAATGCCTCGCGGAAGCCGACCGGCTGGATGCGCTCTACGCGGCTGTCACCGGCGAAGTGGCACCCATCCCGGCGACGATTTCCACCGACAAACCTGACATGGGAGAGTTCTGATGGCGATTTCTCTCGCATCCCTGCGCACGACCTCTGCGCTGACGCCACCGCGCATTCTGATCCACGGCGTGGCCGGGGTGGGCAAATCCACCTTTGCCGCCGCTGCGGATCGGCCGGTGTTCATCATGACCGAGGATGGCCTGGGCAAACTGCAGGTGCCGCACTTTCCACTGGCAACGAGCTATGCGGAGGTGGCTGAAGCCCTTGATGCGCTCCTGCACGAGGACCACGATTTTGGCACGGTGGTCATCGACAGCATTGATTGGCTCGAGCCGCTCATTTGGGCCGAGACCTGCAAACGCAATGGCTGGGCGTCCATTGAGGCGCCGGGCTTTGGCAAGGGCTTTGCTGAAGCGTTGAATGTCTGGCGCGAATATCTCGACAAGCTGAACGCGCTTCGGGACCAGAAGGGCATGGTGGTCATCCAGATCGCCCACACTGACATCAAGCGTTTCGACAGTCCCGAGCACGAGCCCTATGACCGCTATGTGATCAAGCTGCAGACCCGCGCCTCGGCGCTCTTGCAGGAGCACTCAGATGTGGTGCTTTTCGCCAACTACCAGATCTCGGTCGCCAAATCCGATGTCGGCTTCAACAAGAAGGTGACCCGGGCGCTCGGGTCCGGTGCGCGCGTCATGCACACCGAAGAGCGCCCCGCCTTTCTCGCCAAGAACCGTTACGGCCTGCCGGACACCCTGCCGCTTGAGTGGTCGGAGTTCCTCGCAGCCATGCCCCAACCTGAATGATTGCCTTGAAAGGATAAGACCATGGCACG